>NZ_JXQC01000003.1:2961860-3314360 GCF_001305965.1 Erythrobacter sp. SG61-1L | reverse complement strand
TCGGCGGGCAGCGGATCGTTCCAGAAATTGAGGT
This sequence comes from Erythrobacter sp. SG61-1L, assembly GCF_001305965.1. NCBI lineage: Bacteria > Pseudomonadati > Pseudomonadota > Alphaproteobacteria > Sphingomonadales > Erythrobacteraceae > Erythrobacter > Erythrobacter sp. SG61-1L. The sequence continues at coordinate 3,314,326 of NZ_JXQC01000003.1, read as the reverse complement.
AGCGCCCATAGGGGAGCAGCACCGGCTCCGCTTCATTGGCGACGATCACGTTAGACATGACCTGTTCGCTGCCCCAACGCTTCCAGCTTTCATGGCCGAGAATCGCCTCTACCTCGCGGCTGAAATCCTCTGCCACCCTGCGCCCCAGCCCGCCGGGGGCGAAGCCGACAAAACCGGCGCAGCCCCGCACATAATGGGCAGGCTGCGGCAAACCGGCATGGATGCGAGGAAGGATTTCCTCAGTCGCACCCTGCACATGGGTAGTGGGCGCGAAGGGATCGAGGCCCGGAGTGGTCTTCACGAAATCCTCCACCGGCAGCCACCGCGCGCTGTCTTCACCCTTGAGCGTGAAGTTACGACCCGCTTCGACCGCGGCGGCGACTTCCGGAACCGGCCCCAGTGTCACCGTGTCGGAATCGACCTGGATCACATAGGCATCCTTGCGCAGGTCCAGCAGCAGAAGCAGCCGTTCCCACACACAACCGCGCGGACAGGGGCCGACATCGACTGCCGCAATCGCATGGATTTCCGGATTGCCCAGATGGCGCGCGAGGACGGCCTTGTCTCCATCGGTCAGCGTCCCATCATCGAGAATGACGACCCGCCCACGCTGCAGATGCTGGTGGAGCGACTTGATCGCCACAAGATAGGGGAGCAGCACCTTCGTGCCGATCATCGAAAACAGGATCACCCCGTCATCCGCCGGGACAAGCGGCCGCGTGGCCAGCACAGCACGCGCCTGGCGCAGGTGGAGCCATTCCCGCGCCTTGCGGAGGAGCTTGTCGCGCAACTCGATCATCATCGCGGCCGCTAGCACAACATCCTGAACTTAAGAAACAGCCGCGCGCGCCATGCGCGCCAAGGCCTTGCGGTCGAACCACCACCAGACAGGATCGCGCCGGGGGGCAAGGCGCGGGAGCCAGCCGGAATAGAGCGCGGCAAGGCGCCGGGGCAGGCCCGCCGGGCCTTCCTTGCGCATGATTGCGCTGATGATCCGGTTCTGGAAATGGCGCAGGGAGTAATTGATCATCCGTCTGTATTGCACCACCAGAGTGCCGGGCCGCAGCAGGCTGGCTTCCTCGCACAGGAAGCCAGCATCGACACAGGGCACGACCCGTTCGTTCCGCCAATCGTCCTCATTGGCAAGGTCCGTCTTGGCCATGGCACAGAGCAGGCCATCGTCACCCACCAGATCTTCCGGCAGGCGGATGTCACTGGCGCGCATCCGTTCCACGAAGCTGCCGGACAGAGCATAGAGATCCCCGAACAATCCGTGATCGGCCAACATCTGTTGGCGATAGGCCTCTGCATTGCGGCCGTTGCGAGGCATTCCGGCAGCGGCGTTCGCGGCCGGGTTCTCTTTGAGTGTTGCCGCAAGTGCCTCGACCGATCCGGGAAGCACTTCCGCGTCGCCATCGACGAAGACATAGCACCGCGCCGCGATGCCCGGCGTATCGAACACGAACCGGTTCCAGCTACGCGACTTGCCGCCCTGCTGATATTCGTGGACCGTCACGCCCGCGAGGCCCCGTGCGATCTGCGCCGTCCCGTCGCTCGAACCGTTCACGACGACATGCACCCCAATGCCGGGATCGCCCAGTGGCAGGCTGGCAAGGCAACGCGCGATTCGGCGTTCTTCATTATGCGCCATGACCGCAACGATGATCGGCATGCTGTCCATGCCGCCGCCCTAGACCGGAACGATGAATATTGGCTTGCCGGCGCGATTCGCACCGGGATGCGAAGCATGTTATATATTCTGTTCAGCGGGGCCGGAATGAGTCCCGCGAATTGGGAGTGCAGGCAATGCGCTGGATCGCAGCAGCATCGGCCGCATTGGTCGCGGCCATGACCACCAATCTTTCAGCACAGGACGCCGTTACCGGCTCTGCCCAGCCGCCTGGAGACATAGAAGTCTTCAAGACGGGCGCGGAGGAATATGACCGGCTGACCGTGCCGGTGACAGTGGAAGGCCAGGGGCCTTATCGCTTCATGATCGACACCGGCGCACAGGCGACTGTCCTCTCCCGCGAACTGGCAGACCGGCTCGGCGTGGCAGACCGCAAAACGGCGACGCTGGTTGGCATATCGAGCCGTGCGCCGATCGAGGTGGCGCCAGTAATGGAACTGGGGCTGGGAAAACGTCTCTTCTATATAGAGACGGTTCCGCTGGTGGACCGGGGCAATATCGGCAGTGCCGACGGCATTCTCGGGCTGGATTCGCTGCAGGACCAGCGCGTGATGCTGGATTTCCGTGCCAATACCTTTTCCGTCGCCGATGCCGAGACGCTGGGCGGAGACAAGGGCTATGACATCATCGTGCGCGCCCGCCGGGTGCTCGGCCAGCTCGTCATCACCGATGCGGAACTCGATGGAGTGAAGGTGGCCGTTATCGTCGGCACGGGCGCGCAGGGCAGCGTCGGCAATCTGGCACTTCAGGAAAGGCTGCGCGGACGCAATCTGGGTGAGGCGCAGATGACGGACATCAACGGCGCGATGGAGACGAGCGACATGCGGCTCGCCAAGTCGGTCACGATCGGCCGGGTCAAGGTAAGCAACCTGCCGGTCGCCTTTGTGGATTCACCCACCTTCAAAGTGCTGGGGCTGGATGATCGCCCCGCCATGGTGCTGGGCATGAGCGAGTTGAAGCTGTTCAAGCGGGTGGCGATCGATTTCAAGCAGCGCAAGGTACTGTTCGATTTGCCACCGGGCGCAGGCTGGTTCAACGGCCCCACCGGAGGGATGGGCCTCAACTGACAGAGCGGTTCGTCACACCGGCCTTTGCCGCCCGATAGGAAAAGCTTGCCCGCCAGCCATTGCCCTTTGCCGGGCGAAGGCCCACTTGCTGGCCCATGCCACCGCAATCGCAATCGACAAATCTCAAAGGCAAACATGCCGACTGGCGCACCGTGCGCCGTTTCCTTCCCTATCTCTGGACGCGCGAGCGGGCCGGGGTTCGCTGGCGCCTGGCCGGCGCGGTGCTGCTGATCCTTCTTTCGAAGGTCACGGTGCTGTCCATGCCTTATTTCCTGCGTGGGGCCGTGAACACCATGGCCACCCCCGCGACCGAGGCGATGTGGGCGGCGCTTTCGCTGGTGCTGGCCTATACGGCGGCGCGTTTCACCACCACGGCCTTCGACAATATCCGCAACATCGTGTTCGAGCGGATCGGCCAGAGCGCGGTGCAGCATCTGGCGGAGGACGTGTTCCGCCGGTTGCACCAGCTTTCCCTGCGCTTCCACCTTGCCCGCCGCACGGGCGAGGTCACCAAGATCATCGAACGCGGCACGAAGAGCATCAACACGATGCTCTATTTCCTGCTGTTCAACATTGCCCCCACCTTCATCGAGCTGATGGCCATCGGGGTGATCTTCTACCTCAATTTCGGCATCTCGCTGGTGGTCGCCACTTTCCTTGCGGTGGTGGCCTATATCTTCGTGACCACCACGATCACCGAATGGCGCGCCACCCTGCGCGCGCGGATGAACGAGCTGGACGGGCAGGCCCTCTCCCGCGCGGTGGATTCGCTGCTGAATTACGAGACGGTGAAATATTTCGGCGCCGAGCAGCGCGAACAGCAGCGCTATTCCCATGCCGCCGAAAGCTACATGCAGGCCGCGACCAAGAGCGAAAACTCGCTCGCCCTGCTCAACATCGCCCAGGCCTTCATCACCAACCTGCTCATGGCGGGCGCCATGGCCTATACTGTGTGGGGCTGGAGCAAGGGCCATCTGAGCGTGGGCGATCTGGTGTTCGTGAACACCTATCTGATCCAGCTGTTCCGGCCGCTCGACTTCCTCGGCATGGTCTATCGCACGATCCGTCAGGGCCTGATCGACATGGCCTCCATGTTCGACCTGATCGACACCCATGTCGAAGTCAGCGACGCGCCGGGCGCGCCCGCGCTCATTTCCGGCAACCCGACGGTCGTCTTCGACAATGTCGTGTTCGGCTATGACAAGGAACGCACGATCCTGCATGGCCTGAGCCTGGAAGTTCCTGCGGGCAAGCAGGTCGCCATTGTGGGCCCTTCAGGTGCCGGTAAGTCCACCATCGGCCGCCTTCTGTTCCGCTTCTACGACCCTTGGGAAGGGCGCATCCTGATCGGCGGGCAAGACATCCGCTCGGTCACGCAGGAATCGCTGCGCGCCGCGATCGGCATCGTCCCGCAAGACAGCGTGCTGTTCAACGACACGATCGGCTACAACATCGCCTATGGCCGCGACGGCGCGCATATGGACGATGTGATCGCCGCCGCGCGGGGCGCCGCGATCCTGCCCTTCGTCGAAAACCTGCCTGACGGCTTCGAAACCCAGGTGGGCGAACGCGGGCTGAAGCTGTCCGGCGGCGAGAAGCAGCGCGTCGCCATTGCCCGCACTTTGGTGAAGAACCCGCCGATCCTGCTTCTGGACGAAGCGACCAGCGCGCTCGACACCCGCACGGAGCAGGAGATCCTGGCAACCCTGCGCCGGATCGCGCGGGACCGCACTACCATCTCCATCGCGCACAGACTTTCTACCATTGCGGACAGCGACTTGATCTATGTCATGCAAGATGGACGTCTGGCAGAGCAAGGTACACACCTCGAACTGCTGCGACTCGACGGCCTGTACGCTGAAATGTGGGCGCGCCAGCTTATCGAGGGCGATGAACTGGATACCGCCGCACAATAGCGGCGCGGGAGAAGACGATGCGGAAATATGCGATGTTCGCGGTGCCGGCGGTGCTGGCCGGTTCCATGCTGGCATGGGGCGTTGCACAGGCCAATGAAGGCGATGTGCTCTATGTCCGTAGCGCGATGCAGCAGGAAGTGAATGCCGCGACCAACGATCTGTGGGACATCGGCAATAACGCGATGAGCGACTCTGGCGGGATCGACCCGGCCCAGATGGACGATGCGAAGTGGGCGAAGCTGGAAAACGCCGCCGCCGCCCTCAAACTCGAAGCGGAGAAGATGGCCGCCGCCGGAACGATCAAGGCCGCCGCTCCGGGGCAAGAGAAAGTGGAAGAGCCCGGCGCCTATTCGATGGAGGACGTGCAATCCTATATCGATGCCGATCCGCAGAGCTTCCGCGATCTCGCCAGCGGCCTTGCCAGGCATGCCCAGGCAATTTCCGACGCGGCCAAGGCGCGCGATGCGGAAAATGCCGGCCTGCTGGTGGGAGAAATCGATCAGGTCTGCGAAGCCTGCCACGCCAAATATTGGTATCCGCAGGGCTGATGCCCGCAGGCCGGATGCCGGCCCTGACCATCCAGTCCGATTGTCCGGCCCGCCATCCTGAATGGCGGGCTGAAAATTCTGCGACAATTTTCCTGGCGTTCAGCCCCAGTTCGGCTTGCGAAGTTCTTTTGCAGCACTGCGTAGCGCGCTAATTAGCGTGCTCCGAGAGAGGAGCCACCCAATGACATCGCATCGCATGATTCTCGCCCTCGCCGCGACGGCAGCGGCGCTTACCGGTTGCAGCAAGGAACCCGCGGCCGACAGTGTCCCCATGACCGTGCATGAAGCCATGACCAAGCATGTCGACGTGATCGCCGACGAAGTCTGGGCAATCGGCAATGCCGCGATGGCGAATGATGCGGTGATCGATCCCAAGCTGATGGACGATGCCAAATGGGCCAAGCTGGCCGATGCCGCCACCCGGCTTCAGGCTGCGGCAACCGAACTCGGCGCGCTCAAGACCCTAGTGGTCAACCGTCCCGGCGTGACCATCTCGGACGAGAATGTGGAAGGCGGCACCACCTCCGAACAGGTCCAAAAGAATATCGATGCAGATCCCGATGGCTTCCGTGGCATGGCCGGTGCTCTTGCCAGCCACATGGGTGACATTGCCGCCGCCGCCAAGGCGCACGATGCGCAGCGCGCAGGCGAGATGGTTGGCCAGATCGATGGCGTCTGTGAAAACTGCCACCTGGAATTCTGGTATCCCCAGCAGAAGGATCTGGTGAAGCAGTTGATGGCCGAAGGGCAAACGCCCACGCCCGCAGCGAAGTAATTGCTAGGCCCTGAACCCGCTCGCCTTCCGGTCGAACCGGGGCGAGAGCGGGCAGGTCATTCCTTTACAGGATATATTTGCTCAGATCGCTATTGCCCGCGAGCGTGGCCAGTTTGTCCTGCACATAGGCCGCGTCGATCGTTACGGTTTCGCCCCGGCGGTCTTCCGCCTCGAAGCTCAGTTCCTCAATCAGCTTTTCCATCACGGTCTGCAGACGGCGGGCGCCGATATTCTCGACGCTTTCGTTCACCTGCGCGGCGATCTTCGCCACTTCGCGCACGGCGTCTTGCGTGAAGTCCAGTGTCACTTCTTCCGTGCCGATCAGCGCCTTGTACTGTTCGACCAGATTCGCGCGCGTCTCTGAAAGGATGCTCACGAAATCTTCCTCGGTCAGGCTGCGCAACTCGACCCGGATCGGCAGGCGCCCCTGCAGTTCGGGCAGCATGTCGGACGGCTTGGCCAGGTGGAACGCGCCCGATGCGATGAACAGCACATGGTCCGTCTTCATCGGCCCGTATTTGGTGGCGACCGTGGTGCCTTCGATCAACGGCAGCAGATCGCGCTGCACGCCTTCCCGGCTGACCGAGCCGCCGCGCACGTCAGACACGGCGATCTTGTCGATCTCGTCGAGGAAGACGATCCCGTTGGTTTCAGCATCGGCCAGCGCGACCCGGGCGACATCGTCCTGATCCATGCGTTTTTCGGCTTCCTCGTCGACCAGCTTGTCCCACGCATCGGGAACCTTGAGCTTTCGGCGCTTGAGGTTCTGTCGGCCGAACGCCTTGCTCATCATCTGGGATAGGTCGATCATGCCGACATTGCCGCCCATGCCGGGCAGGTCCATCGGCATGGAAGGGGAATCCTCCACCTCGATCTCTACTTCCACATCATTCATCGCGTTCTGGACGATGCGCTGGCGGAAACTTTCCCGAGTGGCTTCGGAGGCGTTCTCTCCCACCAGCGCCTTCAGCAGGCGGTCCATCGCGGCCTTGCTGGCGGCTTCCCGAACGGCCTCGCGGCGGCGGTCCTTCTCCAGCCGGACGGCTTCTTCGGCGAGATCGCGGGCGATCTGTTCCACGTCGCGGCCGACATAGCCCACTTCGGTGAACTTGGTCGCTTCCACCTTCACGAAGGGCGCATCGGCCAGCTTGGCCAGACGGCGACTGATCTCGGTCTTCCCGCAGCCCGTGGGGCCGATCATCAGGATGTTCTTGGGCGTCACCTCGTCGCGCAGTTCCGCGCCCAGCCGCTGGCGGCGCCAGCGATTGCGCAGGGCCACGGCCACTGCGCGCTTGGCTTCGGCCTGGCCGATGATGTGTTCGTCCAGTGCGGCGACGATCGCCTTGGGGGTCAAAGTGTCGGTCATAATGGGGTTCAGATGGTCTCGACCGTCACGCGGTCATTGGTGAAAACGCAGATGTCGGCGGCCACGGCCATGGCACGGCGGGCAATCGCTTCGGCATCCTGTTCATAGGCATCGATCGCGCGAGCAGCAGCAAGGGCGTAGTTTCCGCCAGAACCGATGGCCGCAATCTGTGAGTCGGGCCCACCTTCGGGTTCCAGCACATCGCCATTACCCGTGAGCACCAGCAGAGTGTCCTTATCGGCCACGATCATCAGGGCTTCCAGATTGCGCAGATATTTGTCCGTTCGCCAGTCCTTGGCCAGTTCCACCGCAGCGCGCAGCAATTGGCCGCTATATTGCTCCAGCTTCTTTTCCAGCCGTTCGAACAGGGTGAAGGCATCCGCCGTGGCACCCGCAAAGCCGGCGATCACGGAACCGCCTGCCCCGATGCGCCGCACCTTGCGCGCATTGGGCTTCATCACCGTATTACCCATGGAAACCTGGCCATCGCCAGCGATGACGGTCTTGCCGTCCTTCTTCACGCCGATGATGGTAGTGCCGTGCCACTGGACTGTGCCGTGGCGATTGTCGCGTTCACTCATGACGCGAATATGGGCGTTAGGCCCGCCGCGTTCAAGCAGGGCAAGGCAGTGCGAATCAGCTTCCGTTGGGGCCGGGGCCACCAGGCGCGTTGGAGCCAAAGCTGCCGACCTGGCCGATATTGCCGAACAGGTCTTCAAGGAAGCCACGTTCCTTGCCGAGCACAGGCGTCTTGTCGCTTTCAGGATTGACATAGGCGACCTTGTCCATGCCCCAGCGCTGGGACGACAGGACATTGCCATTGGCATCGAACGTCACAGCCAACACCGAGTGCTGGCGAATGCGCGGCTTCCGGAACGGCTTCTGAGCAGTGGTACTGGACACGTAATACCACACCGGATCGCCGAATTCGCTGGTGAAGGTCGGCCGCCCGAGAGTTCCTTCAACCGACTCCTTGTTGTCGATACCCGGCTGAACCGACTGAACCAGCGACTCATCGGCTATGTAGCCGCGATGATCGGTGATCGAGCTGCACCCGGCAGACAAGGCCGCGAGCGCCACAACCGCACCGATCCGAACCTTGGCTATCATCTGTACTGTCTCCGAACCGAGCCGGCCTTGTCCCGACTGTCCCGCAATCATTTGCCTTGCGCATTTCCACGCAGTATCGGCGCGAGCCTTAAGGACAAGCGCCCCCTCGCGCAATGGCGCATGGGGCCCGAGCCATCGGCCGCGCGGATTTAATCGCGGCTGAACGAAAAGGATCATACATCGCCGTGACGCTGCTTTCCCGCCTCTTCTCCCGCCGGCAAGACCCTCGTCAGGGTGTGCAGGCCCTCTGGCACCGCGTGGTGGAACTGGCGCGGGGCAAGGAATGGTATGCCGAGCGCGGCGTGGCCGATACGGTTGAAGGCCGCTTCGACATGATCAGCGCCGTACTGGCCATGGTGCTGCTGCGGCTGGAGCGGGATGAGAACATGGCACACCCCTGCGTCTATCTGACTGAGCTGTTCGTGGACGACATGGAAGGCCAGCTGCGCGAGAGCGGCGTAGGCGATGTTGTGGTCGGCAAGCATATGGGCAAGCTCATGGCCGCGCTGGGCGGCAGGCTGGGCGCATATCGCGATGCACTGGCACAGCCCGGCAATTCCGCGATGGAAGAGGCGGTCCGCCGCAATCTCAGCCTTTGCGAGGGCGCCGCACCCACCGCTGCGGCCGAGGGACTGCGCGGGTTTTATGACCGGCTTTGTGCTATTCCCGTTGAACGCATTCTGGCCGCGGAGATCTGACCATGGCTGGTACACCGGAATTTTCCCGCATGATCGACATTCGCGCCGTGGACGCGCGAGTGCGGCATCTCAAAGCCGACGAGGCGGAGCGCGCGGCACTCTGCACGCGCTTCGGTCTGGTCTCGCTCGGCAGGCTGGAAGCCGATATCGATCTGGTGAAAGACGGCACCGCCGTGGACGCCACGGGCACGCTTACGGCCGACATTGTCCAAATCTGCGCGGTGACGGGCGACGATTTGCCGGTGGCGATTCGCGAAAAGCTGTCATTCCGCTTCGTGCCCGAAACAGGCGAGACTCACTCCCCCGACGAGGAAGTGGAACTTGAGGCCGATGAACTGGACGAGATTCCCTTTGAAGGAACCACATTCGATCTCGGCGAAGCCGTCGCGCAGAGCCTGGCGCTGGCGATCGATCCCTATGCCACCGGCCCGAATGCCGATGCGGTGAGGAAGGAAGCCGGGTTGCTGGATGAAGAGGCCAGCGGGCCATTCGCCGCGCTGGCCGCTCTCAAAGGGAAGAACGATTAAGGGATTTTGACGGCAAACCGTTCTGGTCAGAACGGGATATCGTCGTCCAGATCGTCGCCGAAGCTGCTGCCGCCACCGGCAGGCGCACCGCCGCCCCAGCCGCCCGAGGACGAACCGCCACCGCTGCTACTGCCGCCGCCGCCATAGGAGCCTCCACCGCCGGCGCCGCCTTCGTTCCAGCCGCCGCGCTGGCCACCGCCACCGCCGCTCGCACCGCCGCCCTGCGGTCCGTCGAGCATGGTCATCACCGCACCGGGGCCCTGCAGCACCACTTCGGTCGTGTAGCGATCGTTACCCGACTGGTCCTGCCACTTGCGGGTGCGCAGCTGGCCTTCGATATAAACCTTGCTTCCCTTGCGCAGGAAGCGTTCGGCAACGCCGGCCAGACCTTCGGAGAAGATCGCCACGCTGTGCCATTCGGTACGCTCCTGACGCTGGCCGGTATTGCGGTCCTTCCAGCTTTCCGACGTGGCGATGCGCAGGTTGCACACCTTCCCGCCATTCTGGAAACTGCGGACTTCCGGGTCCGCGCCCAGATTGCCGACCAGAATGACCTTGTTGACGCTGCCTGCCATGAATTTCCTCTTTTCGGGCTACAAACCGCGCGCCTGCGCGCTCCGCTGTCTGATTCCCCAAAGATGTAAGCTCCAGCCTGCCCCAAGCCAACCTTGCGGCCGCGATTTTACACGGCTGAGGCTATAGACCCAGCACCGTGGCGGTCCAGAAGGTCAGCCCCGCGAAGATATAGGCCATGGCGAAGAGATAGCCGAGCATGACCGCTGGCCACTTCCAGCCGTTGGTCTCCCGGCGCGCCACTGCGATTGTGGAGAGGCATTGCGGCGCAAAGACGAACCAGGCAAGAAAGGCCAGCGCCATCGGCAGGGTCCAGCGCGAGGCAAGCTGATCCTCGAGCGCGGATGCCGCCGCATCCTCGTCCGAAGCGTCAATCGCGTATGTGGTCGCCAGCGAGGAAACCGCCACTTCACGCGCTGCCATGGCCGGGATCAGCGCCAGAGCCATTTCGTGATTGAAGCCGATGGGCTTCACCACCACTTCCAGCCCGCTGGCAATCTTGCCCGCGATAGAGGCATTGATCTGGCTTTCGCCCGGACCGGCCTTGGGGAAGCTGAGCAACACCCACAGCACCACGGTGACCGTAAAGATGATCGTACCCGCGCGGCGCAGGAACACCCATGCGCGCTGCCACAGGCCGATCAGCAGGTCAGACAGGCGCGGCAGCTGATATTTCGGCAATTCCATGATGAAACCGGACGCAGCGCCCTTGGTGACCGAACGGCGCAGGATCAGCGCAGCCGCCATGGCGCCGACGATCCCGGCGACATAAAGCGCAAACAGCACCAGCCCTTGCAACCCGATGCCGGGGCCGACCGAGCGTGCCGGGATGAAAGCGCCGATGATCACCGCATAGACCGGCAGGCGCGCCGAACAGGTCATCAGCGGAGCGATCAGGATTGTGGTCAGCCGGTCCTTGGGATCGGAAATGCTGCGCGTGGCCATGATGCCCGGAATCGCGCAGGCGAAGCTGGACAGCAGCGGAATGAAGCTGCGGCCTGAAAGGCCCACAGACGCCATCAACCGGTCCATAATGAAGGCCGCTCGGGCCATATAACCCGTCGCCTCCATTACGAGGATGAAGAAGAACAGGATCACGATCTGCGGCAGGAAGACCACCACGGAACCGACGCCGGCCAGCACGCCCTGCACCAGCAAATCCTGCGCGAAACCGGCCGGAACGATCCGTGTCGTCAGATCAGAAAGCCAGGCCACCACGCCTTCCAGCGCATCGGCAAAGGGCGTGGCCCAGGCGAACACCGCCTGAAAGATGACGAACAGAAGCGCGAAGAGGATCGGCGGGCCGAGCCAGGGATGCAACAGCAGCCGGTCCATGCGGGCATGGAGGCGATGCTGGCGCGTTTCGGAGATGATCGCGCCCTTGGCGATGTTGTTCGCCATCAGGCGCCGCTCGGGCTGAGTGATGTGCGGACGCGGATGGTCCTTGGGATCGCGTTCCGCCCGCGCCTCTGCCGAGGCGATGGCCTGCGCCAGTTCGGGAAGGCCACGGCGGCGCACTGCGACGGTGGGAATTACCGGCACACCGAGCGCCTGCTCCAGCGCATTGGGATCGATCACCAGCCCGTCGCGTTCGGCAAGGTCGACCATATTGAGTGCCACCACGGTGGGGCGCCCCAGTTCGAGCACCTCCTGCGCGAAGACCAGATGCTGTTCGATATTGGAGGCATCGAGCACGACGATCAGCACGTCGGGCTGTGCCTCGCCGACGAATTCGCCGAAAATGACCTTGCGCGTCACTTCCTCGTCCGGGCTGGTGGCATCGAAACCATAGCTGCCGGGCAAGTCGATCAGCTCAACCGGTTCCCCCGTCGGAAGGATAAGGCGTCCGGCCTTCCGTTCCACTGTAACGCCAGGATAATTGGCGATCTTCTGGCGGGCGCCGGTCAGTGCGTTGAACAGCGCACTCTTGCCCGCATTGGGGTTGCCGACGAGGGCTGCCGTGCGTTTGCCGCTCATCGTGCGGCCTCCGCCAGTTCCTCGACTTCCATGGCGCGGGCGTGGCTGCGGCGCAGGGCCACCGTCATACGGCCGACGGCAAGCGCGATCGGGTCTCTGCCGGCAAAAACACCGCGATGGGCAATCTCGACCTCGGCCCCCTTGTCGATCCCCAGAGCGCGCAGGCGAGTCGCCTCTTCAGGGGCGAGAATCCCCCAATCTACTGCGGTAATGCGAGCACGGCGGCCGGTCGGCAAGGCATCGAGGTTCATGCCAGCCCGCTGCCAGACTTGGACGCTAATTGCAACTGGTTCGCAATTAGAAATGTGACGATTTGCTTGCCTCGCCAGGGGCTAGCGGCGGCCTCGAAACGCTGGACGGAGCGCCGGCCCCAGTCTGAATCTTCACGATGGACAATTCATCGAACAGGAAACCGGTCGAGACACTCTTCCAAGGCAGCCCTGCATCATCCGGGCAATCCCACTGCACGGTAACCCAACCCAAATTGGAGGAGCGCGGTTTGGCTGCCGTGCAACTGTCGAAATTCGAAAGACTGTCCATCGAAAATGGCGCTGTGCTCTCGGGCAGTTTCTTCCAGCGATCGCCCTCGACAGTATAGGGTTTGCCAATCACCTCTTCGCGTTCCAGCGCCACGCTATCGCGGAGTTTCGCCGCAGCCAACAGGCGCACCACCTTGTCCTGCCGTCCGGCGGAGAACTTGCGCTCTCGCTCTGCCCGCTTGGAGGCCTCGATTGCCGCCGGAATGGCCGCCTCTTCGTCCACAATCACGAGGCGCCCCTCGCGAAAATTCCCGCTCACCCGCATGCCAACGCACTTTGCCTTGTCAGGCTCGTCCGCCAGCTTCGACATCACCCAAACGATCCGGCCCTCCGTGGCGACCAGCGCCCCCGGCTCAAGGCCGCATGTCTGTTCGGCATCCGCAACGAACGACTCGTCACCGGAAGGCTCAGCGTTGACGGAGGGTGCGAGAAAGACCGTCGGCAGAAGAACCGCCAACACGGCAGTGGAGCGAAACGGTTTCATTTCCGCCCCCGCCAATATCACCGTGCCGGATATCTCAGCCGCCCGAGGAAGCGGGTCATCGAAAAGTGCTCGCGATCACGCAGCAGGTTCGCCTTGGCCTTTTCGAACTTCATGATTCCTTCGATGCGGCGATCGAGGAAGGCGCGCGTCTCTGCCTTGCCTTCGCTCTCGTCGCCCACGAAGACGGCGAGCGTCGCACCGTAAATCCCTTCGAGGATCGCGCGCTTGGTATAATGATTGTAATCGGCGGCATTATCGCCCGCGAGCCGCCACATCAGGTCCGCACTGCGCCAGCCCTGACGGAGCGCAGCGGGTGCATTCTGCGGCATGGACTGAATGGCAAGCGCACGACGCATTGCCTCTTCCCTGCCGATGGCGGCCGAAAGGCGGAACCACACCAATTCGCGAATCCGTTCACGCACTTTCATTCCCGCCAGCGTCTCGGGCGGGAAAGCGCGGATCATTTCTGCGTCGATATGCTCGACCCATGCCGCGATCAGACCCATCGCCCCACCGGGGAAAGCAAGTCGCGCAACGGCCTGATCGATCCCCGCGCTCTCGGCTGCGGCATCCACCGCAGCCTCGGTCCAGCCATCGAATGCCACAGCATCGGCAATCAGCGGGGCTAGCCATAGGCGGATTTCGTCAAGCGTCGGGTCCTGCGGCAGGATCGCTTCAGAACGCAGGGCCATAACGCGCTGCTCCTTCCCGCTCGCCCTTGGGCTTTTCGTTCTTCTCGATTTCCTGGACGAGGGTACTGTTCGCCCCGTCATACATGGCATAGTCGCGCGCCGAACGGCCGGAACTGTCCGCCCGATCCGGATCGGCGCCGCCCTTGAGCAGCACGCGGATTGTGGGAATATCACGCCGGTGAACTGCGGCGATCAAGGGCGTTTCGCCAGTCGAATTGGCGACGTCCACCTTGGCCCCACGCTTGATCAGTTCGCTGACCCCGTCGAGATAGCCAAGCTGGCTGGCCAGAACGAGCGGCGTAACGCCCTTCTTGTCGGCGACATTCGGATTGGCGCCCTGCTGGCAGAGGAACTTGATCCAGGTGAGATTGCGCTGTGCCACCACGATGTGCAGCGCGGATTCGCCCGTGGTGATGTCCTGCGAATTGACCAGAGTGGTGCTGTGATCCTGCAGCAGCTTTACCGCATCGTCGCCATTGCCATCCTTCACTGCCTTCAGGAACTGATAGCCCGGCGAATATTGCGCCTGTGCAGGCGATGCCAGGGCGAGCGCCCCCGCGATTGCCGGAAGGACCAATGCCGAAATGCGCCCAAGCCGCGCCACTGTGCAATCTCCTGCCTCTTTCGGGCCCGTGCGGTTGAGCCCCCTTATGATGACTCACCCCTTGCGAGAGGCGGGTTAGCAGAGCATGAACCGGCGCGCCATGTGGAAAGCCAAACACGCATTCGCCCCGATAGCTGCAATCGCCCTGACATTGTCCCTAACGGGCTGCGGTCAGAAATCCTCCGGCGGAGTTCCCGCCGACGCGCCACTGGCCGGCGCGGCGATCGGCGGGCCGTTCGATCTGGTGGACGCCGCTGGCAAGCCGGTGAAGTGGTCCGACTTCGACGGGAAATACCGCATCGTCTATTTCGGCTATACCTATTGTCCCGATGTCTGCCCCACCGATGTTGCGCGGATCATGCAAGGCTATGCCAAATTCAAGGCCGATGAGCCGGAACTGGCGGCACAGGTGCAGCCGATCTTCATTTCGGTCGACCCCGAACGCGACACGCCCGCCAAGGTGGGCGAATTCACTCACGCCTTTTCGGACGATCTCATCGGCCTGACTGGCACACCCGAACAGGTGAAGGCCGCGGCTGACGCCTTCAAGGTCTACTATAAGAAGGGTGAGACCTCCTCCGGCGGCGGCTATCTGGTCGATCACAGCGGCGTTACCTATCTGATGGGGCCGAAGGGCGAACCCATCGCGCTGCTGCCGGTGGACAAAGGCCCCGCAGCCGTCGCCGCCGATCTCGCCCGCTGGGTCAGCTAGGGCGAAATGGACAAGCTGGGTAACCAGAAATTGCGCTTCCGCTTCTGGGAGTTGCCGCTGGCAGATCTCAATCGCGCCGAGTGGGAAGCCCTGTGCGACGGGTGCGGGCGCTGCTGCCTGCACAAGCTGGAAGATGCCGACACGGGCGAAGTGGTGGATACCAATGTCGCCTGCCGCCTGCTCGATACGCGCACCGGCCAGTGCAAGGATTATCGCAATCGCAAGGCCTATGTTCCCGATTGCCTTCGGCTGACGCTCAAGCTGGTGAAGGAAATCCGCTGGCTGCCCGATAGCTGCGCCTATCGCCGTCGGGCGGACGGGCGGCCCCTGCCGGGCTGGCATTACCTGATCTCGGGCGATCGCAACGCGGTGCATGCCGCCGGCGTTTCGGCAGTAGGCCGTGCCATCAGCGAAACCGAGGCCGGGCCGCTTGAACATCACATCGTGGAATGGGCGAATTCCGGGGACGAGTGGCCGGAAGGCAGCGCATGATCGACTGGCTGCGCCGCGCCCCTGCCGATCCGCGCATGGAATTGTGCGGGCGGCAGGTGCCGGTGACCATCCGACGCCACCCCACCGCCCGGCGGATGACCCTGCGCCTTGCGCCCGATGGCAGCGAAGTGCGCCTGACCCTGCCGCGCTGGGGCCGCACGCTCGACGGGCTGGATTTCGCCGCGAGCCGACGCGACTGGCTGGAGGCACAGATGGCACGCCTGCCTTCTGCTTCCCCGCCCGAGGCTGGCGGCCTGGTGCTTTATCGCGGCGAGGAAGTAGCGATTCGCTGGCATGAACCGGCACGGCGGCGCCCGGTGCTGGACGATGGCATGCTGCTGGTCGGCGGCCCGCAGGATGGTGTCGCTGCACGCATCAGGCGCTGGCTGGAGGCCGAGGCACTGCACCATCTGGAAGCGGACCTTGCCCATTATTGCGCCGCTGCCGGAAAGCCCGCCCCGCCCCTGCGTCTCTCACGCGCGCAGCGCCGCTGGGGGAGCTGCGCGAGCGACGGAACGATCCGGATCAACTGGCGCTTGATCCAGGCGCCGGACCATGTCCGCCGGTCGGTCGTAGCGCATGAAGTTGCCCATCTCAGCCATTTCGACCATTCGCCCGCATTCCATGCCCGGCTGGCGGAATTGTTCGAAGGGGACGTGAAATCGGCCAACCGGTGGCTGAAAGCCCATGGAAGGCGCCTTTACGCCAGCTTTGGCTGACCCGGCCCGAGAAGAAAGCTGGCGAAGCGGCGATCCAGCGCCTACATCCGCACCATGGCTTTTTGGCGCAAAGTTTCCCCTGTGGGCGCAGCGAAGGATTTCGCGCATGTCTGGCGCGGCAATCCCTATCGCTGGCGTGTGCTAGCAATTTCCATCGCCGCGACGATAGGACTGATGGCGATCATGATTCCCAAGAGCGAGCGGATCATTCCACGCCCGCCGGAAGTGACCTTCATCAGCACCTTCGAAGCCGGGCGCAGCGATGCGCAGATCGAGGCTTCCAACCTTGCGAACCAGAAGAAGCAGGACGCGATCCGGGTGAAGCTGGCCGAGCAGGAAGAATATCGCAAGAACCTCTATCGCCAGCTTGGCCGCATGACCGGCGTCGATGTCGACAAGATGGAACGCGAGATCAAGCAGGAGCAGGCAGAGGAAGCCGCCGCTGCCAAGGCAGAAGCCAAGAAGGCGCAAATGCAGGCCATTCAGGCCCAGCAGGAAGCCGCCGCCCAGGCACAGGCTGAAGTTCCCGGAGCCGGGGCACAGCCCGTTGCCACTCAGTAAAGAGGATTCGCGCTGGCTGTCGGCCGCAGCCGCTCTGGCCCTGCGCGGCAGGCCGCTGAGCCGCCCCAACCCCGCCGTCGGCGCCATCGTGGTGAAGGACGGCATCGTTGTGGGCGAAGGCTGGACCCAGCCCGGCGGACGCCCCCATGCGGAGGCCGTTGCCCTTGCTCAGGCAGGCGATGCAGCGCGCGGAGCCACGCTCTATGTCACGCTGGAACCCTGCGCCCATGAAAGTGCGCGCGGCCCCTGCTGCACCGATCTGACAATCGCTGCCGGAGTGGCCCGCGTGGCGGTGGGCGTCGAAGATCCCGATCCCCGCACAGCGGGTGACGGGATTGCGCGGCTCAGGGCTGACGGAATTGCGGCTATACTGGCGCACGACCCGGCCTGCCGCGCCGGTCTTGCCGGATACCTCATGCGCAAGGCCGGTGGGCGGCCCTTCGTCACGCTCAAGCTGGCCCTGACGGCAGACGGCTTCATCGCCCGGCTTGATGGCACCAGCAAATGGATCACCGGGCCGGAATCGCGGGCGCACGCACATATGGAACGCGCGATGAGCGATGCGATCCTTGTCGGTGGCGGAACCCTGCGCGCCGATGCCCCCCGCCTCGACGTGCGGCTGCCCGGTCTCGAACAGCGCAGCCCGCGCCGCTATGTGCTGACGCGCGGCGCAGCGCCCGATGGCTGGCACCGCCTTGCTGCACCCGCAGACATTTCCGGGCTGAACGATGTGCAATATCTGATGATCGAAGGCGGATCGGAAGTCGCGGCTGCATTCCTCGATGCGAGGCTGGTGGACAGGCTGCTGCTCTATCGCGCGCCTGTCACTTTCGGCAGCGGCATTCCGGCATTCCGCAATCCCGGCCCCGACCGCGTGCCCGATGGCTGGACCCTTGTGGACCGGCGCCAGCTTGGCAGCGACCGGATGGAAGTCTATCAGCCCGCCTGACACAGGAGGCAGCATTGTTCACCGGCATCGTCACCGCCATCGGCACTATCCGCGAGAGCGAACAGCGGGGCGACCTGCGCGTCACCATCGACTGCGCCTATGACCCGGCGCTAATCGCCATCGGCGCCTCCATTGCCTGTTCGGGCGCCTGCATGACGGTAGTGGAAAAGGGCGGCACTGCCGGTGACGCATGGTTCGCGGTAGACGTTTCGGGCGAAAGCGTATCTCGCACCGCACCCGGCATCTGGAACACAGGATCGCGCCTGAATCTGGAACAATCCTTGAAGCTGGGCGACGAACTGGGCGGCCATATCGTGTCGGGCCACGTCGATGCAGTAGGCCACGTGGTGCGGATCGTCCCCGAAGGCGATTCGGCGCGTTTCACCATTTCCGCCCCCGCCGAACTGGCCCCCTATATCGCGCCCAAAGGCTCGATCGCAGTCAACGGCGTGTCCCTGACGGTGAACGAAGTGGACGACCAGCCCGATGGCACAGTCCATTTCGGAATGAACATCATCCCGCACACGGCGGAGGTAACCACCATCGGCGCACTGACGCCGGGCGACGCCGTGAATTTGGAGATCGATACTGTGGCCCGCTATCTCAAGCGGATGCAGGATCTGCGCGCATAAGTTCCGTGCCATCGGGCGCGCCGCCCGGCCCCGGACAATGAAAAGGGGGCGCGCCCAAAGCCGCCCCCTTCATCATTCGTCGCGCCGACACGTCCTCCCCCGAAGGGAAGGAACCGGATCAGGCCGTAACCGCTGCAAGAGCGGCGATGAACTTTTCGATATTGCCCATGGTCAGACCAGCGATGTTGATGCGCCCGGAACCCGCCATGTAGACGCCGTGGTCTTCACGCAGCTTGAGAATCTGTTCCGGCGTCAGCGCCAGCATGGAGAACAGGCCGTTCTGAGTCCCGCAGGGCGTAAGGTCGAGCGTGCCGACCTTGCCTGCCGCGCCAAGGCGATCACGCACCTGACGCATGCGAGCACGCATATCGTCCAGCTCGTCCAGCCACATCTGGGTGAAGGCCGGATCGCGCAGGATCAGGCGAACGGCAGCCGCGCCGTGATCCGGCGGCATCGACCATGCCGCACGGGCCAGAGTGTGGCCATTGGAAAGGATCGCATCGACCTGACCGGCATCGGCAGCCATCGCGTAAACCGCACCCACGCGGTCGCGATAGAGGCCGAAATTCTTGTCGCAGCTGTAGGCGATCAGGGCCTCGGGCACCGAGGCCAGCACCTTGCGCACGCCATAGGCATCCGCTTCCATCCCCATGCCCAGGCCCTGATAGGCCAGATCGAGGATCGGCAGCACGCCGGTTTCGGCAAGCAGGGCGGCAATCTCGTCCCACTGGGCATCGGTGTAGTCGATGCCGGTAGGGTTGTGGCAGCAGCCGTGCAGCAGCACGGCATCGCCCTTGGCGGCCTGCTTCAGCGCGGCGCGTAGCGCGTCCATATCGGCCGTGCCATCTGCGCCAGCATGGTTGAAGCCCTGCAGCGGCATGTCGAGATCCTTCAGGATCTGGGCATGGTTCGGCCAGCTGGGCGTGCCCATCCACACAGTGCCCACGCCCGAACGCTTGGCCAGGGCCAGTGCAAGACGCACGGCGCCGGTACCGCCCGGCGTCTGCATGCCTTCGATGCGGCCGCCCATCGTGGGGTCCGAGCCGAAGATGTAGGGCATCAGCGCATGGACGAAGCCCATATCGCCTTCCGGCCCGAGGTAGGCCTTGGAATCCTGTTCTTCCACCAGCTTGCGCTCTGCCGCCTTGATCGCGGCGAACACGGGTGTCGCGCCGTCGTCCGTGCGATAGACGCCCACGCCAAGGTCGATCTTGTCGGCACGGGTGTCCGCGTCATAGAGCTTGATCAGCGCAAGAAGCGCGTCGGGCGGCTGCTGGGTGAGGTTCTCTAGCATGGCGCGCCCCTAGCCGCGCCTGCCCCTTCGGGGCAAGCGGGAAAAACGCGCCGGAAGCTCGCAATTTCGCGGGCTGTCCCCAGATAGCCACAGGATGGAACCGCAAAGGGGAGAGCGGCGATGTTCGAAGCTGTGCTGGTGGCCCTTGGCGGCGCGCTGATTGCCCTGACAGCGTCCGGCTGGATGATGGCCCGCGCGCGCCGGAAAGCCCTGCCCGAAAGGCCGCGCAACCGCGGCGGCGAGATCGTGCTGATGATCGGAATGATCTTTTCCAGCGTGCTGGATCCGAAGGCGAAAGTCAGCGCCGATCAGATCGACGACCAGAAGCGCAATCGGAAAAACGAATCGGGGCGGGAGAACGAATGATCGCCCTCCCGATCCTGATTCAGATCGCCCGCCTGTCAGATCAGAAGGGCAGCCACTTCTGCTTCTTAGAGAACTTCATGTAGCCCACATTGATCCCCAGCCGCAGGCCCGCGCCCATGCGCACCGGGATCAGCACCACATCGCCCTTGCGCAGATAGGAAACGTGGAAGCCGCCGATCAGATAGGCCTGCCCTTCCCCTGCGCCATAGGTTTCGAACAGGTCTTGCGTGTCGAACAAATTGTAGACCAGCACGAAGGTGTTGGCAGCATTCGCGCCCACATCCACGCCCAGCGACGGGCCACGCCAGTAGACCGGCTGCTGGCCTTCCACCTTGTGATAGAGCGTGCCCGAGCCATAGCGTGCGCCGAAGATGAACGCGCCGCCGCCTTCGCGCCCGACGATATAGGCATTGGGCTCGCCCTGCTTCTTCAGGATGTCCTCGATCATGCGGGCGAGGCCTTCCGCGCCCTTGCCGAACACGCCTTCGGCCGCGCCGATCAGATCGTCCTTCTTGTAGGTTTCGCCCTGGCTGGTGGTGGCAGCCTGCGTGGCGGCATCGGAAGCGTCCGCCGGTGCGGCCGGCGTCGCACTGGCAGGGGGCAGGTCCAGCACGCGGTCCCGCTCTTCCGGCGTGGGATAGGGATCGACCACCGGGGGATCTTCCGCCGGCGGCGGGGAATATGTCGGCTGGTAGGTCGGCTGGGGGCTGGCCAGATCGCCGTCGATCGTGGCCGATGGATCGACCGTCTCGATCTGCGCGGCGGCCGGCTGCGCTGCCAGCAACGCGGCGCAAGCCAGCGCGCCGAGCACGGCCCGCATGTGCGCGGCCTTATGGCCAATGGCGGTGAGTACGGTCATGGCTTCCTCTCGGGTACTGGCCGGATTGGCCAATCAGCAAAAAGAATCCCCCGGGCCTGAAGCGGCAATGAACGCGCGGCAGGGTGAGTCCGATTTGCGGCAGGGCGAGTCTTTGGCGGGCGATGAAAAAGGATCGAAAGATTTCTGGATCACCCACTTGCCGCCTTCCAAAGGCCTCGTTATAGCGCCCGCCCATTGCCGCTGCGATCCGGAGACGTGGGTGAGTGGCTGAAACCAACGGTTTGCTAAACCGTCATACGGGTAAATCCTGTATCGAGGGTTCGAATCCCTCCGTCTCCGCCACCTTTTGTGCAGCGCCGCCGGCTTACGGCGGGCCTCCCAGCCTTTGATCGACGCTGATCTGCCGCCTGTGGCGCGCGGGGATTCGGCGTTTCCGTGCCGGCTGCGCGCTGCGCGGGATGGTGCGGATACATGTGCGGAAATTCCTGTTGCAATGTTGGAACCCATTTGGTTCTTAATGTTTTCCAAAAACGCCAATGGAGTTCTTCATGCACGGAACCTCCCACCAGATCGCCACTCCTGCCGGATATGTCGTACCGCACGCCCTTGCCTATGGCGCACCGGGCGAGGATGCCGATTTCGTCACCCGGCTATCGCCGCTGCCGGTGCGCGATGCGCAAATTTCGCTGATCGAGCGGCTGAACCGCGAAGGTGACAAAACCGGATCGCAGGTCGGCACCCCGTTCAGCAGTTTCACCGCGCCGACCGGTGTCGGCACCGGCTTTCCCGGCCCGCTTGCGCAACCAGCGCCTGGGCGCGCGACCTTTGTCCAATCGTTGCAATTGTTCAGCACGACGCCCATTCAGGGACGCTTCCTGCTGGGCGGGATCGGCTGGCCGGGATTCGGCGCCGGTTCGGACCAGATGGACATCGCCTTTGCCTGCGGCCCGAATTACCCGGCAATCATCCCGGTCAACGCCTTCGTCCGCTCCACCGACAAGGGCAATCTGGGCTCCTACATCGCCCGCTGGCTGGACCCTGCGGTAAGCGGCACCCACTACGTCATCGCAGGCGCCACTGCCTGGACACTGGCGGACAGCCTGAATTTCGAGGCCCGTAAGACCATCCTGTGCGTGGGCGACAGCCTGTGGAACGGCACCGGCCCTTCCAGCGTGGACACTTGTATTCCCTGGCTGGTCAACGCCCATTACCGGCAGAAGGGCATAGACAGCCGTTTCGTGCTCGTCGCATCCGTAAGATCGCCATAATGGAGGTGGAAGCGTGCATCTTCCACGTGAGGATCCTGATAGATCTCCTCGATACGGCCGGTGTTGAACGAGGACGAGCGCCGCTTGACGCCGTGAACCTCGTATCCCTTCTCCAGCAGCAGAGACGCAAGATAGGCGCCGTCTTGGCCGGTGACACCCGTGATGAGCGCAACTTTCGCTGCCAAATTATCCCCCTGTCGTGCAGTTTGGCGATGAGGATTACATCGGGTAGCCCTGAGTAGTTACGAAGGTGTTTGCGGCAACGCAAAAACGGTGAGCCGCCGCAAAACTGCCAGTGAGTTGAACCACTAGCAGCAATGAAGGGCAGACCGATGACAGGCGCGGGATCGCGCCCTTGTCACAATTTTGCTGCAACTGCGAGGTGACGGATCAGGTTCAAATCGAAGGGACACCGGGCGTCGCGGCCGACGTCAGGCCACTTCGCCCGGCAGCCTAGTCTCCCAGCCACAATTGGTGGCTGTCGATCCGCAGCTTGGTAATCGCGCGCTGGGCTTCGGTGCGGGCAGTAGCTTCGGCGCGGAAGGCATCGTGCACCATTCGCTCGGCCAGCAGCCGGTCCGCCAGATCGATTTCGCCCAGTTCGAAACCCTTCCGCATTTTGCTCAGCGCCGCGATCTGGGCATTGAGGCCTTCACGCGCGCGCTTCCAAGCTTCGAAACGGAAACTCGCCTCGGCCACGTCCGAATCCGCCATCTCCCGAACGGAAAAACGCGCGAGCTGCGCATCGGCCTGAGCCGCGCTGGCATCCGCCGCTGCCTGATCGCTCAGCGCCGCGCGATGGCCGCCGCCCAGCGGGATGGAGAAGAGCAGGCCTGCGCCCTTTTCAGCACCGCCACGTTCCGAGAACATCCGCACACCGAAGGATGGGTCGGCCACCTTCTCGCGCCGGGTCCGTTCGGCAAGGCTGTCCATCTTGCGCGCCTGGGCATCGGCCGCGGCAATCTCGTGGCTGTTGGTCAGCACCAGTTCGCGATAATGCTCCAGCCCGCCCTCGGGGATCGCGGGCTGGGGCACCGGCGGCGCTTCCAGCGGCACGGCCAGTGCGGGGAAATGCGCCGCAAGCCGTGCCCGGGCGACATTGGCGCGGCCGGTCGATTCTTCGGCCATCAGCCGCGCCGTGCCAAGCGCGGCCTCCACCTGATCGGCTTCGAGCGGGGCGGCATCCTTCAGTTCCACCCGGCGCTTCACGGCGCCAAGCGCCTGTTCGTAATTGGCTACGGCCTGCCGGTCGACCTCGGCTTCGGCGGTGGCTTCCAGCCAGTCCCACCAATGGCCGGCAAGCAGCAGCGCGGCCTGATGCTTGGCATCCTCGGCCATGTTCTCCGCCGCTTCGACGCCGTGCTGGCCGATCTCCCGGTCAAGCTTTGCCTTGCCGGGCAAACGGAAGGCGCGGCTAAGCTGCGCGTCATATTCGTCAAACGTGCCTTCCTGGTCGATCGTGCGGCGATTGTAGGCACCGGTGAACGTCACTTCATGCACGCCCTTGGCGCGAGCGCGGGCGTCGGCGCGGGCGGCCTCCACCCGGGCGCGGGCCGTCACCACCGAAGGATGATCGTCGAGCGCGGTGTTCACCGCCGCCGCGTCGGGCAGGCCCGGCTCTGCCGCGAGCGGTGCAGCGATAGCCATCAGGGGCAGCAGGAGAAGGATCGTCTTGCGCATCGGCTCAGCCCTCCGCCCCGACAGGTTGCACAGGATTTTCCAGATCGCCCGCCTCACGCTCCGCCGGGCTTTCCCCGAAACGGTTGTAAAGGATGGGCAGCAGGACGAGCGTGAGCAGCGTGGCCGAAACCAGCCCCCCGATCACCACGATGGCCAGCGGCTTCTGGATTTCCGAACCCGGCCCTGTGGCGAAGAGCAGCGGCACAAGGCCGAAGGCAGCAATGGTGGCCGTCATCAGCACCGGACGCAGGCGCCGTTCCGCCCCGCGCCGCACGGCTTCCGCCAGCGACATGCCCTCATCGCGCAATTGCCGGAAATAGCTGACCATCACGAGGCCATTGAGCACTGCGATACCCAGCAACGCGATGAAGCCCACCGATGCGGGAACCGAGAGATATTCGCCCGACGCGGCCAGCGCGATCATCCCGCCCACCATTGCAAAGGGAATGTTCACCAGGATCAGCAGCGAGGCACGGATCGAGCCAAGCGTGAAATAGAGGATCGCGAAGATCATCAGGATCGAGATCGGCAGCACCACGGCCAGTCGGGCGCTGGCGCGCTGCTGGTTTTCGAACTGACCGCCCCAGACGATGCGATAACCCGGTGGCAGGTCAACATTCTGTGCGATGTCGGCCTTGGCTTCCTCGACATAGCCGACAAGGTCACGCCCGGAAACGAAGGCCTGCACCATTGCGAAGCGCGAGCCGTTTTCGTGCTCCAGCTTCACCGGGCCTTCCACGCGGCGGACCTGCGCGATGTCACTGGCGCGGACCAGCTGCCCCGAGGGGGATCGGAACAACTGGTCCGCAAAGGATTGGGGTGTCAGGCCTTGTGTGCCGTCGGCACGCAGCATAATCGGCACGCGGCGGCTGCCTTCGGCCACAACCCCAGCCTGCATGCCTTCAACCTGCGCGCGCATCATGTCCTGGAGATCGTTGATCGGCATTCCAGCGCGGCCTGCTGCAACCCGGTCGATATCGACCTGCAGGTAATCGACCTGGTCATTGGCCACCGTCATGGCCTCACTGGTGCCGTCGATCGTTTCCAGCCGGGTCTGAATCTGGCCCGCCAGCCGCGAAAGCTCGCCAAGGTCCGGGCCGAACAGCTTGAGCGCCAGATCGCCGCGGGCGCCGGTCAGCATTTCGGACGTGCGCATTTCGATCGGCTGGGTGTAGCTCGGCTCGATGCCGGGGAACTGGGCGAGCACCTTGCGGATCTCGTCCACCAGCCATTCCTTGTCCTTCACGCGCCATTCGGAACGCGGCTTGAGCTTGATGAAGCCGTCGCTTTCATTGAGGCCCATCGGGTCCAGCCCGATTTCGTCGGAACCCACGCGCATCACCATCTGTTCGACCTCGGGCACCGCTTCCATCACGGCCTTTTCGACCTTCAGATCGCCCGCGATTGAATGATCGAGCGAGACCGTGGGCAGCTTGGCAAGCTGCAGCACGACGGAGCCTTCATCCATCGTCGGCAGGAAGGTCTTGCCGGTGACCGTATAGGCGCCGACCGTGACCAGCAGCGATGCACCTGCAATTGCGAAGACCCGCTTCTTGTGAGCGAAGGCCGCGCCCAGCGTGCGGGCATAGAAGGGTGAGAGCTTGCGCATCACCCAGGGTTCGTGATGCCCTTCCTTCACCTTCAGCAGGTAGTAGGCCAGCACCGGGATCAGTGTGAGCGACAGCAGCAGCGCCGAAAGCAGCGCCAGCACGATGGTAAGCGCCACCGGGGAGAACAGCTTGCCTTCCAGCCCTTCCAGCGTCAGCAGCGGCAGGAACACCAGCGCGATGATCGCCATGCCCGAGGCCACCGGCTTTGCCACTTCGGCAGAGGCGATGAAGATATTGTGCAGCTTGCCGGCGCGGGCATGTTTCGGATCGCTGAGGCGTTCGACCACATTCTCGACGACCACCACGGCCCCGTCCACCAGCATGCCCACCGCAATGGCCAGCCCGCCAAGGCTCATGAGATTGGCCGTGAGGCCAATGGCGCGCATGAAGATGAAGGTCAGCAAGGCTGCCATCGGCAGGGCCAGCGCCACGATCACCGATGCGCGGAAATCGCCCAGGAACAGCAGCAACAGGATCACGACCAGCACGGTCGCTTCCAGCAATGCTTCCTCCACCGTGCCCACGGCGTGCGAAATCAGTTCCGAACGGTCATAGAAGGGGACGACTTTCATCCCTTCGGGCAGGCTGGGCTTGAGTTCCTCCAGCCGCGTCTTCACTCCGTCCACCACCTTGGCGGCATCCGCGCCCCGCAGGCCGATCACCAGCCCTTCGACAGCCTCGCCCTTGCCGTTTTCCGTCACCGCGCCATAGCGCGTGCGGCTGCCTATGCGGACATTGGCGACATCGCCCACGCGCACCACAGCGCCATTGGCGGTCTTCACCACGACCGAAGCGAGATCGTCCAGCGTGCGGATCGCGCCGGTGGAGCGCACTATCAGTGCCTCTTCCCCCGTGACCAGGCGCCCGGCGCCATCGTTGCGGTTGCCGCCCTCGATCGCGGCAGCAAGATCTGCCGTGCTCAGCCCCGCAGCAGCAAGGGCGCCATTATTCGGCGCGACTTCGAAGGTTTCGACATAGCCACCCAGCGCGTTGACGTCCGCCACGCCCGGCACGGTACGCAAGGCAGGCCGCACGATCCAGTCCAGCACGCGGCGCTTTTCAGCAAGGCTCTGCGGGCCTTCCAGCGTGAACATATACATGTCCGACAGCGGAGTGGAGATCGGCGCCATGCCGCCTTCCACGGTGGCCGGCAGATCGCCCATCACGGCATTGAGCCGCTCCGAAACCTGACTGCGCGCCCAGTAGATGTCCGTCTTGTCGGAGAAATCGATAGTGATGTCGGCAATCGCGTATTTCGCGACCGAGCGCAGCACCGACTGGTTGGGAATGCCCAGCATCTCCATCTCGATCGGCGCAATCACCCGGCTTTCGACTTCCTCGGGCGTCATGCCGGGCGCCTTGAGGATGATCTTCACCTGAGTGGAGCTGATGTCCGGGAAGGCATCGATAGGCAAATTGGCGAAAGACCAACCGCCAATGGCAGCCAGCAGCGCGGCAATGCCCAGCACTGCGAGCCTGAGCGAAAGCGCCTTTTCAACGAGCGTGCGGAGCATGAGTGCCTTACTCCGCCGTCATCGCCTTGAGTTCGGCGATGCCGCTTGCCGCGACAGCCTCACCCGGCTTGAGCCCTTCGGAGATATAGGCCTTGCCCGCCGCCTGTCCGGTGAGCGTGACCTTGCGACTGACGAAGCGGTTGCCGCTGCGCACGAAGACGACATCGTCTTCGCCGATCCGGGTGACAGCAGCGGCGGGAACCGAAACGCCCGGCTTGGCACCCTGCCCCGCGATCACCACCATCACGTTCTTGCCTGCCACAAGGCCCGGTGCCGCGCCAATGCTGGCCTTCGCCATGATCGACCGCGTTTCCGGATCGAGCGAGGGAGCAACCGAGAGGATCTTGCCGCCGACCGTCAGCGGCTTGCCGTCCTCGTCGGTGCCCAGTTCCACTTCCACCGGCATGCCGGGGCGGATGGACCTTGCCAGCCGCTCGGGCAATTGCAGGTCCACGCTGTAAGCGGCGGCGTTTTCGATCACGAAAGGCGCGGTCATGCCATCGACCGGCCCACCAGTCTCCACCGCGACATGCGCGACGCGGCCTGAGATCGGGGCACGCAGGGTCATCGTCCCGTCAGGTCCGGCACCCGCCAGCGAAATGAGCCGCTGCTGTTCCGAAACGGAGGCGCGCGCCTGCCGCAAGGCAGCCTGCGCCTCTTCAGAGCGGGCTTCGGCGATCACGCCTTCCTTTGCGAGCTGAGCCATCCGCTTTGCGCGCGCCTGCGCCAGATCGAGTTCCGCCTCTGCGCGGGCGAGTTCGCCGCGGATTTGCGTCGGCTCTGCCGCGCGAACCAGCGCGAGAGCCTGCCCGCGAGCGACTTCCTGCCCTTCGATCACATAGATACGCACTGCCGCGCCGGGGAAATTAGAGGTCACCGCTACCCGCGCTTCTGGCGGCAGGGTAATCTGGCCGGGGACGACCCCCAAGGGGACGGTGTCGACCGCTTGCGCTGACGCGGTGGTGATACCCAGCCGCTTCATCTGCGCGGCATCCAGCGTGCCAGCAGGTGCTGCTTCCTCCTGCGGCCCTTCAGCCGATTTGTCGGAACAGGCCGCCGTCAGCGCAATCGCGCAGGAGGCAGCAAGCGGGAAAAGGATGCATCTGGCCATGGCGCAGGGGAATGTCTGCCCAAGCTGACAACAACTTGTCAGACTGGCAGGCTCTTGTCAGTTTTCACTTCCATTGCGGGCTGAAGAAGGAGTGAACCCAAATGCGCCTGCTGCTGGTGGAGGACGATGCCGAACTTGGCCGGAGGCTGAGCGAGCGCCTGCGCGGCGCGGGCTTTGCCATGGACCTCGCGCGCGATAGCGCCGAGGCGGAGGACTGGCCCGATCTCGACAAGATGGGAGCGATCATTCTCGACCTCGGCCTGCCCGATGGCGACGGGATCGATCTGCTGCGCCAGTGGCGCGCGAAGAAGGTGGATTGCCCGATCCTGATCCTGACCGCGCGAGGAAGCTGGCAGGACAAGGTGGAAGGTCTGAACGCCGGCGCAGACGACTTCGTGGTGAAGCCGGTGCGCTTCGAGGAACTGCTTGCCCGGCTCAACGCCCTGTTTCGCCGGCATGCGGGAAAGCGGGAAAGCGGCATCGTGCTGGGCGATCTGGCGCTCGACCCGCTCACTCACTCCGTGACATTGAACGGCGAGACGCTGGACCTTGCCAGGCAGGAATTCCGCTTGTTGCACCTGTTCATGCGCCGTGCGGGCCAAGTGCTGTCTCAGGGAGACATTCTGGAAAATCTCTACGAGCTGGATGCCCCGCGCGAACTCAACACGATCGAAGTGATGGTGGGCCGCCTGCGTCGCAAGATCGGCAAGCAGCGCATTACCACTCTGCGCGGACTGGGCTACAGGTTCGAGAAATGACTTCCGCCCATCCTGCGACCCTGCCCCCGGCCCGCGCCCAGTCCGGCAGCCTGCGCCTGCGCTTCCTGCTGGCAGTAATGCTGTGGGTGGTGCTGGGCATCGGGTCGATCTGGATTTCGGCCACGCGGGTGTTCACCAGCCATGTGGAACAGCAGTTCCATGACGAACTGAATGTCCATGTGCGCGAACTTGCGCGGCTGACGGACATTGACAGCAAGGGCCGCCCGTTCCTGATCCGGCCGCTTTCCGATCCCCGCTACGAAGTGCCGCTTTCAGGCTATTACTGGCAGGTCAATGCGGCAAGCGGGGCCGTCCTACGCTCCGCCTCCATGACGCGGGGCAATCTGGACGACGAAGTCGCCCATTCGCACACTATTGCCCATCGTGTGGAAGAAGGCCCGACTGGGCCGGTAATCGCCTATGGCCTGGCGCGGTCGGATCGCATGGGCGGGGAAACCCATTTCGTCATCGCGACCGATCAGGAAGAGCTGAACCGGGTCGTGCGGAACTTCACCCGCGAGCTAACCCTTGCGCTCGCCGTGCTGGGCCTGCTGCTGCTGGCAACCGGCTTTGCCATCATCCGCTATGGCCTGAGGCCCCTCAACCGGCTTGGCGAAGCTGTCGCCAGACTGCGGGAAGGTCAGGCGGTTCAGCTGGAAGGCACCTATCCATCCGAGATCGCTCCGCTGGCCGACGACCTCAACGACTATATCCGCCAGAATGCCGAGATGATCGCACGCGCCCGCGTGCAAGCTGCCAACCTCGCCCATTCGCTGCGCACGCCGCTGGCGGTGGTGACGGACGAGGCTGAACGGCTGGCCGAAGGGGACAAGGCCCCTGAATCGGCCCGCGTTCTGCTCGATCAGGCGCGCATGATGGAACAGCAGATCGAATATCAGCTGGCCCGCGCCCGTTCAGCAGGCGCCCGAGTTCCGGGTTCCACCAGCACCCTGCCCGATCTCCTGGTGCCGATCCTCAGTGCAATGAAGCGGCTGCATCCCGATGTCCATTTCGTGCTGCGTAACGAACTGGATGGCGACTGCGTGCTCCAGGCCGATCCGGTAGACTTTTCCGAGCTGGTCTCCATCCTGATCGACAATGCCGGCAAATGGGCAGCATCGACTGTCACCGTGGGCCTTAGGGAAACGCGCGGCCATGTCCGCATCTCTGTAGAGGATGACGGGCCGGGCATGACTGCCAGCCAGATCGCCCGCGCCTTTGAAGTCGGCATGCGGTTCGACCCGGACAAGCCCGGCTCCGGCCTCGGCCTCGCCATAGCGAAGGACATTTGCGTGAGCATGGGCGCACGGCTGGAACTGAAGCCCGAGGTCGGCGGGCTGATCGCCCAGCTGGATTTCGGAGAAGCCGCCTAGGGTGCGATGCGCCTTTCGGGCAGCTTCACTTCCGCCACCGGCCCGTCAGCGAGCGCATCCTTCGCCAGTACGAAGCGATAGGTTCCGGCTGCCACCTGCCAGCCATCGGCCGTCCAGTCGGCCAGCACGCGCGGTTCAAGCGGAATCGAAACCTCGCGCGCCTCGCCCGGCGCCAGTTCCAGCTTGGTGAAGCCCGCCAGACGGCGCAGCTTCGTGCCATGGGCGTCGGCAAGGTAGACCTGAGCCACTTCCGCCCCGGACCGCGCACCGGTGTTGCGGATCGTGGCACGGGCGATCAGCCCGTCCTTGCCCGAGGCGACCGAGAAACCCTCTGACGCGAAGGTGGTATAGCTGAGGCCATGGCCCATGGCGAAGAGCGGTGCCTGCCCTTCGCGCGCGAACCAGCGATAGCCGATGTCGGCGCCTTCGATATTGTAATCCACATCCAGCTTCTGGCCGGGCGCACCGACCCCCACGAAATTGGGTTCAACCTCGCCCAATCCCGGCAGGGCCGGACGGGGAAGCTGCGCGACCGAAGCCGGAAAGGTAAGCGGCAGGCGGCCCGAAGGATTGACCTTGCCGAACAGAACGTCGGCAATCGCCTCACCGCCCCGCGCGCCAGGATACCAGGCTTCCACCACGGCCTTCACGTCGTCCTTCCACGGCATGGCCACCGGCCCGCCTGTTTCCAGCACGACGATGGTGTTAGGATTGGCCTTCGCCACCGCCGCGATCAGCGCGTCCTGCCCGTTGGGCAGGGAGAGTTCGGGCACGTCGAACCCCTCTGTCTGGTACTGCGTCGCGAAGATGATGGTAACATCGGCCTGCGCTGCGGCCAGCGCGGCTTCGGCAGGATAAGTGCCATCGCGGAATTTTATTGTCGCCTTCGGGGCAATCGCACGGATTGCGGCAAGCGGGGCGGAACGGTTGAAGTCCTGATTCAACATGGCCGCAAACGGCCCGTTACCATCCTGAACACCGGGCACGGAAACTGACGGGCCGTCATCCCCCAGCACCTTGGACGAACCGCCACCAACCGGCGTTCCCGCATCGGCATGGCCGCCAATCACGGCGATGGATCGCACATCCGGCCCCAGCGGAAGCAGCCCGGCCGGATTGGTGAGCAGCACGATCCCTTCCTGCGCGACCTTCAGCGCCACTTCCGAATTGGCCGCCGCATCCACCGTGCCGAACCCGGACGGATGGGCATCAAGGCCATTATCGTAGATCGCATGAAGGATCGCCCGGGTCATCTCACCCAACCTTTTGCGATAGGCCGGGTCGGATTGTGCCGCCGCCTTGAGCTGATCACCGAAGAAAGGTTGGGGGTCGATAGGTGAACCCGATTGCTGATCCAGCCCGGCCAAGGCGTAATCTAGCCCGTCCACCGCGCCCCAGTCCGACATCACGAAGCCGCGATAGTCCCAATCCTTGCGCAGCACATCGGTCAGCAGCCATTTATTGCCGCAGCTCTGGGCGCCGTTGGTCGCGTTATAGGCGCACATGATTGCGCCGGGGTCGCCCTGTTCCAGCGCGATCTCGAAGGCCAGCAGATCGCTTTCGCGCAGGGCCTTTTCCTCGATCACGGTGTTCATGAAGGCGCGGCCCGTTTCCTGCGGGTTGATCGCAAAATGCTTCACGGTGGAAATGACATGGTTGGACTGGATGCCGCGCACCGCTGCGCCGCCAAGCAGGCCGGCGTGAAGCGGATCTTCGCCCAGATATTCGAAAGTCCTGCCATTGCGCGGATCGCGCATCAGGTTGATCCCGCCCGCCAGCATGACGTTGAAGCCCTTGGCCCGTGCCTCGGAACCGATCATGCGGCCGCCCTGCTCGATCAGCCCGACATTCCAGGTGGCGCCCTGCGCGGTGCCGCTGGGCAATTGGGTACCGCCATTGCCGCGCGCACCGCTGATCCACGTCACACCAAGGCTGGCATCGGTTTCATGCAGGGCAGGAACGCCAAGGCGGGCAATGCCCGGAATGAAGCCCGCACCGGGGTGCGATCCTTCCGGCGCCGGTTGATCGCCGCGCGGGGATGTCAGCAGGCCCAGCGTCAGAGTGATCCGCTCGTCATCCGTCATCTGTGCCTCGGTCGCGGCAGCGCGGGCTGCCGGATCGACGGATTGCTTCTCCTTGGCGTGAAGAGGCAGTGCGGCTGCAAGCGGGACGAGCGCAACCAGCGCTCCAGCGGAAATGGCACGCAGACCGGCCCTACGGACAGACTTGGACTTCACTTCGGCACCCTTCCCTGATCCGCCGGGCGGCGGACGGAGCGCAAGGCGGACTTGCCTTTTCACCCCGATTGAGACAACGCTGTCCCAATACCCTGCTGCGAAGCGCGCCGCTTGTCAAATCGCACGCGGAGCCGGGCTTGTGCGGTGAGAGATTCCTGGGGGAGGATCGGATGAAATATCACGCCAGTTTCGTGGCCGCGTTGTGCCTGTCCGGCATTGCGGCGACCGCTCCGCTATCTGCGCAGACCGGCGCGCAAGATGCGCCCAAAAGCTGCCTACCGCAGGGCTTCTTCGCCGGCCCGGCAACCTATCGTTCGGTCGAACAACTGCCCGATGGGCGCGTGATTTTCCGCCTATGCGCTCCCGCTGCCCATGACGCACGCGTGACCAGCAGCGACATCGATCAGGCGATTCCGATGGGGATGCAACCGGGCACGCAGCGCGGACTTGCGATGGTGAAGGACGAAACCGGCCTGTGGAGCGCCACCACCGCAGTGCCGGTTCCGCCCGATACCTACCGTTTCAATTTTGAAGTGGACGGCGCGCGCGTGCCCGATCCGCAGGGAACCACTTTCAGCCATGAACGCGTGGGGACCAATTCTACGTTCGAGACCAAAGGCGCGGAAGGCGCATTCCAGACTTACAGGTCCGAAGTCGCGCATGGCGCGGTCAGCCGCATCGATTACTGGTCAAATGCGTTGGGACAGAAACGGCAGGCCTATGTCTACACGCCGCCGGGCTATATGAAGGACGGCAAATCCTATCCAGTGCTCTATCTGGTGCACGGCGCGGGCGACAGTGCGGATAGCTGGACCAGCGTAGGCCACGCCAATTACATCCTCGACAATCTGATCGCCGAAGGAAAGGCGACGCCGATGATCGTGGTCATGCCCTTCGGTCACACGCCCGACAAGCCGGGCGGAAACATGCTGGCCAACACCGATTTCGGCGACGATCTGCTGGGCGACCTGATCCCCTATGTGGACGCCAGTTTCCGCACTCTGGCCGATCAGCATCATCGCGCCATGGCGGGCCTTTCCATGGGCGGATCGCACACGCTGCGCTTTGGCCTCACTCACCCGGAGACCTTCGATTACATCGGCATTTTCTCGATGGGGCTGGGCCTTGCCGGGCCGGACGACGTCACCCGTTATGAAAGCGCGAACGATGCCGCGCTGCGCAAGGCCGCCAGCGATCTGGACCTTGTCTATTACGCCATGGGCAGGGAAGATTTCCTCTATGGAAGCGTGGCGCCGACCCGCGCGATGCTGGATAAATACGGAATCGAACACACCTATCATGAAAGCGGCGGCGGCCACACATGGATCAATTGGCGCAGGTATCTGGCTGATTTCGCGCCGCGCCTGTTCCGCTAGCACCCGAAAAAACTGTCCCAAGATCGGAAAGGTTCTGAAAAACCACCTGTTTTCAAATTCTTCGCTTGCTGAAAGCACAGTGGCGCTGGCATGTTCTCCGCACTCAAAGGGGGAGCATTGAGTGTGGAGACCGATCTGATCGTGATCGGCGGCGGTTCTGCGGGCTGCGCTGTCGCGGGCCGACTGGCCGAAGCCGGAAAACGTGTTGTCCTGCTGGAAGCGGGCAAGGATGCCCGTGACATCCGCGCGCGCGTGCCCGCGCTGATGGGCAAGCTGGTCCAGAACCCGGAGTTCGACTGGTGCTATTTCAGCGAGCCGGATCCGTCCGTGGGCGGCCGCCCAAGTCCCTGGCCTGCAGGCAAGCGCCTTGGCGGCGGCAGCGCCATCAACGGGATGATGTTCATCCGCGGCCATGCCTGGGATTACGATCGCTGGGCGCAACTGGGTGCCGCCGGGTGGGATCATGAATCCTGCCTGCCCTATTTCAGGCGGCTGGAAGATAATGAACGCGGCGCGGACAAGTGGCGCGGCACTGGCGGCCCGATCGCGGTTTCCGAATGCCGCAGCAACTATGGCGTGACGGACAAGTGGATCGACGCCGCCTGCGAAGCGGGCGTGCATCGTTCACCCGACCTCAACGGTGAACTGGCCGAAGGTGTAGACCATATCCAGCTTTCGCAGCGCAACGGCTGGCGCTGCAGCGCGGCAGCCTATCTCGATGGGTTGGGATCGGGCCTCAAGCCCGATGTAGTGACAGAGGCCGAAGTGCTTTCCATCCAGGTGGCAGATGGCAAGGCACATGGCGTCACCTATCAGCGTGGCGGCCAGCGCCACAGCCTGAGCGCGCGCGAAGGCGTGGTGCTTTCGGCTGGCGCCCTCAATACCCCGCGCCTGCTGATGCTGTCGGGCATCGGCCCGGCGGCCCATTTACGTGAAATGGGCATCGACGTGCTGTGCGACCTGCCCGGAGTGGGCGGCAATCTGCAGGATCATGTCGGCCTGCATCTTATCAACGCGGTGGACATGCCCACGTTGAACAACGACGCTCATGGCCTGCGCGCGCCGCTGCAACTGCTGCGTTTCGCACTGGGCGGCCGCGGCGCCCTGACCACCGGCATCGGCCATGCTCAGGCCTATGTGCGCGGCAGGCCCGGCCTTCCCGTGCCCAATTTGCAACTGGCCTTTTCGGCTTTCTCCTTCGAAGTGACGCCGCAGGGCAACGTGCTGCTCAAGCCCGAATCCTCGGTTGCCACCTTCATCGGCCTGATGCGCCCCAGCCATCGCGGGCGGGTCAGCCTGCGGGCGCCCGATCCTTCAGCCCCGCCGGTGATCGAACACCAGCTGTTGGGCGGGGATGACGATGTGGAGCAACTGGTGGAAGGGATTGCGCTGGCCCGCCGTATCATGCGCCAGCGGGCCATATCCTCCCACGTGCTGCAGGAAATCCGCCCCGGTGCGGATTTCGAGAGCAAGGAGGCTCTGCGCGAGTATGTGCGGTTGGCGTCCATGTCGATGTTCCACCCGGTCGGCACGGCCAAAATGGGCGTCGATGGCGATCCCGACGCCGTGCTGGATGCAGATCTGCGTGTGCGCGGCATTCGTGGGCTGTGGGTAGCGGACGCTTCCGTCATGCCCACGATCCCGCAGGGCAATACCAACGCCACTTCGATCATGATCGGCGACAAGGCCGCAGACCATATCCTGCGCGGGCTGGACTGATCTGCGGAACGACCAGGAACCAGTTTTCCACTTCCTGGTCGTTCGGAAATTGCCATTCCGTCAACAAACCCGCATGGTGTAGTCGATAGGGGGAAATACACGGCCGGTGCCGCAGGCGCCGGCGGGATCGTAATTGACTGGTCGGGGCAAATTGATGGTGGCGAAATCGGCGGGCAGCGAAGCTGCACAACCGGAAGGCGATGATAGCTCTTTCGGAGCATATCGCCGGGGATCGGCCACGCCCGAAATCTCCTTCACCATCTCCCTTGTGCTGGCCGCGCGCCGCTGGCGCTCGCTGCTGGACGAGAAGCTGCGGCCGATCAACCAGAGCGCTGCCCGCATGGAAGCGATGGCCGCGATCCTGAATTCCCCGCCGCTCAGCCCGCAGGTCGACATTGCCAAGCGCCTGCGGATCGAAGGGCCGACACTTACTCGCATGCTCGATTCGCTGGAGAAGGACGGGCTGGTCGAACGCCTGCCCGACCCGAATGACCGCCGCACCAAGCTGCTGCGCCTTACGCCCGAGGGCGAGGCTGTGCTGAAAGACGTTTTCGCCATCGCTGATGAATGGCGCTTCCGCCTGCTCGACGGCTTCAGCCCGGAAGAGACGGATCAGGCAACCGCCTATTGCGGGGAGCTGGTGAAGCGGCTCGACCGGGGCCTGGCCGACCCGGAGTGAGCGGACTGCGCGGTTTCGCTCGATTGCGCCCCACCTGCTTTTGATTTAGCCGCCTTCCGATAAATCGGGAGACGGTATGAGAACGGGTAAGGGCAATGCAGGCCAGCAGGTTCACGCCAACGGCACAGTAGCGGACGCAATCGCGGCCGTACTGAAGCGCGAAGGGGTGGAGATCGTCTTCGGCTATCCGCGCAACCAGATCCTTGAGGCTGCCGCCCGGATCGACATTCGCACCGTGATCGTGCGGCAGGAGCGCACTGGCCTGCACATGGCCGACGCGATGAGCCGCATGTCCAAGGGCGAGAAGATGGGCGTCTTCGTGATGCAGCAGGGCCCGGGTGCGGAGAACGCCTTTGGCGGCGTAGCGCAGGCCTATGCCGATTGCGTGCCGGTGCTGGTGATGCCGCAGGGCTATGCGCTGAGCCAGGCCTATGTGCCGTATAATTTCAACTCGGTCCGCTCCATGGCCAGTGTGGCCAAACATGCCGAGCCGCTGACCAGCGGCAAGGACGTGGTCTCCGTGATGCGCCGCGCCTTTGCCATGCTGCGCAATGGCCGCCCGCAGCCGGTGGTGATCGAACTGCCCTATGACATTCTCGACCAGCAGTTCGATGCGCCGATGGATTACGTGCCCGGCAAGGTGGCGCTGAGCCAGCCGGTCCATTCCGATATCGAAACGGCCGCGGATGCGCTGGTTTCGGCCGATAATCCGGCGATCTATGCCGGACAGGGCATTCACTGGTCCGAAGCCTATGACGAGCTGCGCGAGCTGGCCGAACATCTCGCCATCCCGGTGATGACCAGCCTGCCGGGCAAGAGCGCCTTCGACGAGACACACCCCCTCGCCCTCGGTTCGGGCGGCAACGGGATCAATGGCTGCGTGCGCAAATGGCTGGACGAATGCGACCTGCTGTTCGGGATCGGCTGTTCCTTCACCGCCACTTCCTTCGGCCTTGCCATTCCGGCCGGCAAGCGGGTGATCCATGCTACGCTCGACCCGCTGGACATCGACAAATCCGTGCCCAGCGAACTGGCGCTGATCGGGGATGCGAAGCTGACCCTGCGCGCCCTGATCGATGCCGTGAAATCCCGCGTGCCGCACCGGCGCGACAGCGCGCCCATTGCCGCGAAGATCAAGACCGTGGAGGCCGAGTGGCTGGCCAAGTGGATGCCCAAATGTACGCAGGAGACATCCCCGCTCTCTCCCTATCGCGTGCTGTGGGATCTGCAGCAGACGGTGGATGTCGACAAGGTCATCATCACGCATGACGCCGGCAGCCCGCGCGACCAGCTGGTGCCCTTCTGGAAGAGCACCACGCCGCATTCCTATATCGGCTGGGGCAAATCTACCCAGCTCGGCTACGGGCTGGGGCTGGCGATGGGCGCAAGGCTCGCATGCCCTGACAGGTTGTGCATCAATGTGTGGGGCGATGCCGCCATCGGCTTCACCGGCACCGATCTGGAAACCGCCGCGCGTGATCGTATCCCGATCCTGTCCATCCTGCTCAACAATGAAGCAATGGCGATCGAACTTCCGATCATGCCCGAAGCGACGGAGAAATACCGCGCGACCGATATTTCGGGCGACTACGCCGCTTTCGCCCGCTCGCTGGGCTGCCATGGGGAGCGCGTAACGCAGGCGAGCGAAATCGTCCCGGCCCTCAAGCGGGCCCTGGCCGCAATCGATGCCGGCCAGCCTGCGCTGGTGGAATTCATCACCGAGAAGGAAACGGTGATTTCGAAGGGGTAATGCAAGATCCTCCCTGTCCTGCGCAGCAGGATGGGGAGGTGGCGCGCGCCGCAGGCGCGTGACGGAGGGGTAATAGCGTAACTACCCCTCCACCCCGACACCTGCGGTGTCGCGGTCCCCCTCCCCATGAGGCTGCGCCTCACAGGGAGGATCATTTCCTCAGAACCCGTACCGCAGCCCGCCCCACAGGGTCAGCGGCGCGCCGAGATCCATCGAACCGGCCTGATTGCGGGTAATCACCTTCTCGTCGAACAGGTTTTCGGCGCGCAGCACGATGCTGAGCTTTTCGATCACGGGAACCTGCGCGAACAGGTCCACGGTGGTCGCGGCGGGCAGCACATCGGTCTCGTCATCGCCTTCGAACTGGTCGGCCACATGGCGGACCGTCGCAGCGAAGCGCCAGTCCTTCTTCGGTTCCCAGCTCACGGTCGCGCTGGCGGCAAAGTCGGGCGTCTGCGCCGGGCGGTTGCCATCAAGCGCGGCTGACACGCCGCTGCCTTCCACCTTGGCGTCAGTATAGGCCAGAGTGCCCTGGAACTTCACCGGGCCGCTGCCGAAGCTGGCGGCGAGTTCGACGCCGGTGGACTTCACTGCGTCGACATTCTGCCGCTGCCGGTCACAATTTCCGGAAACGGTCGGAGCCGCCTTGCAAAGCTCTGGGTGCAGCGTCACGTTGGCAATGGCATTCTCGACCCGGTTGGTGAAGACGGTCAGCGCCAGATCGACACCCTTGGCAGCCGTGAAGTCCAGACCCGCCTCATAGCCTTCTAGCCGTTCATTCCTCATGTCTGCGTTAGCAAAGGTGGTGACGGGGAAGACCACGAAGGGACGGTACAACTCGTTCAGCGTAGGCAGGCGCAGGCCGGTATAGGCCGCCGCACGCATGCGCACCCCGCGAGAGACATCCATCGTCGCGCCCACGCGCCATGAGAAATCCCAGCCCGACCGGTCGGCATAGGTCGAATCCTCGATCACGCCGCCTGCTGCATTGAGATTGCGGTGATAACCGTCGCGAATGCTCCAGCGGTCCGCACGCACACCGCCGGTCAGCAGCACGGGGCCGAGCGTGTAATCGTCTTCAACGAACAGGCCGAGGTCCGAATTGGTGCCGCCCGCATAGCGGCTGCCATTGCCCGCGCCGCTGGCGAGGTAGCGATATTCGGTCAGGTCACCGTCCGACTGGCGGAAGTCGGCACCCAGCCGCAGCGTGTGGCCACCGCCCACGGGCGGGCGCACTTCCACCTTGCCGCCGAAGCCGCTGGCAGGCGTATCGGCCTGATCCAGTGTCTTCTTGTAGGTGCTGGAGGAAATCACGATGTTGGAGAAATTGCGCCACTGGCCATAGGCCAGCACATCGAACTGCCAGTCGCCCCGGCCGACAAGGCGGACCGAGAGATCCTGCCCCTTGGTGGCATTATCCGCCCCGGCAAAGCGCAGGGTGCGGTTATCTTCGAAGGCAAGGCCACGAAGCTGCAGGCTGACGTCGGCGCCAAGCTGCTGCACCACCCGCGCATTGGCGGACCAGCTTTCATAGGCAGCCGGGACAGACGCGGCGACGCGCTGATCCTTGGGCGTGGTCCAGAAACCGTCGCCCTGATCCCAGCGGCCGCTGACCACGGCAAAGCCGCTGTCCCATTCGGGCGCAAGGCTGCCTTCCAGCTGCGTTTCGCCGCGATCGTTCACCAGCGCCTCGCCCCGGAACAGGCCGAGATCGCGCGCGTCGATCCCTTCAAGCTCCACCGTGCCCGCCAGCGCGCCAGCGCCGAAGGGGCCGGAACCGCCGCCGCGCGTGACGCGGATCATTTCCAGCTGGTTGGGCGACAGGGCCGAAAGCGGCACATGGCCGAAGAACGGGTCGATCATCGGCACGCCGTCGAGCAGCACCAGCGCGCGGCTGCTGGCATTGCCGCCCAGCGCGCGCAGGGTCACGCCCTGGGCCGTGGGATTGGACGAGCGGCTGTCAGACCGGCGGAACTGCTGGAAGCCCGCAACATTGGACAGTGCATCCTCGATCCGGCCGGAAGCCGTGGACTGAAGCTGTTCCTGATCCACCGTCACCGTGGAATAGGCGATCGTGGAAGGTGTGGCGTCCAGCCCGTGCCCGGTCACGACGATAGGCGGGTTTTCGAATTCGTCGCTCGCGTCGTCCTGCGCGAAAGCGGGCGTGGAAATGGCCGCGATTGCGACACCGGCGAGCAGGCAGATCCTCATGTTCATCTTCTCGTTTTCCGTTTCGGACAAAGTCAATTCAGGCGCACCCTTTAGCGTCTCAATCTTGCCGCGTCACCCCACCTCTGGCAGGAAGAACGAAACAAGGGAGAATGCGATGCGTAGAGGTTTCATCATGCAGGCGGCTGCTGTTCTGATGCTGACAGCTTCACATAATACGCTCGCCGCAGAGGAGACAGCACAACAAATGAAGGCACCCGCACCCGTTGTGGCGCAAGACCACGAAGCCCTGCTGGCCAGCAGCGATCCCAAGCTCGCTGCCAACAAGCGGCTGGTTTACGACATGTATCGCATCGTGCTGCAGGCGGGCCTTGCCGACCGCGCGCATGAATACATTGCCGATGGCTATATCCAGCACAATCCCAATGCCGGGCAGGGCCTGGCCGGACTGGTCGATTACGTGAAGGCCACGCGCCCGGTGCGCGAGATCAAGGACAAGCTCGATCTGCCGCTGGTCCACCTGATGGCCGAGGGCGATTACGTCACCACCACATTCGTGCGCCCGGAAAAGGACGCCAATGGCGAAACCTATTATTCGAGCTGGTTCGACCTTTACCGGATCGAGAACGGCAAGATCGCCGAGCACTGGGATCCGATGCTGAAGAGCGATCCCAAGATCGACCCCAACGACAAGAAGCTCTGAAAAAGCGAATGCCCCGCTGCCGGGTCCATGACGGACCGGCAGCGGGGCATCGAACTTTTCAACGCTGACACGCGCAGACCGGCAATTCCGGTCAGCGCGCAGGCGATCAATCAACCTTGGCCGGAGCCTTCTTCGCAGCCTTCGCGGCAGGCTTTGCAGCGGGTGCTGCATCGTCCTTGGCCACTTCCAGCTTGGCCGGCGGATTGAGTTCCAGCCACTTGGCGATGTTCTTCGCCGCGCCCGTATAGGCGTAGTTCTGCACCATCTCGTTCACCAGCAGGCTGTCCACCTTGTGCACGAACTTGCGGAAGTGATTGTGCACCTGTGTGGCGCTGTTGTTGAAGCTGCCAAGGAAGGTGCCGCGCTGGATCTGCAGGCACTTCTGCTTCTTCAGCTCATTCGCGAACGCGGTATAGTCATGCTGCTTGTCCGCAGCCTTGCGCGCGTCGAACGTGATAACGAAAATCGACATGGTCTCTCCTGTCCCCCTTAAACGGAAATCGGGGCGACGCGCCGCTATCGGCAGGCGCCGCCCGTCCTTTTCCGTTTTCAGAGTGTTGCGGGCGCCGCGTCAAGCAGGATGGTCTTGGTTTCCACATAGGGCCACAGGCCTTCCTCGCCGCCTTCGCGCCCGATGCCGGACTGTTTGAAGCCGCCGAAGGGCGCCCCGAACTCCATGCGCATGCCATTCTGGCCCATCACGCCGGTGCGGATACGGCGCGAAATATCGTAGGCCGCCTGCGGATCGGTGGTGAAGACGGAACCGTTGAGACCGTAATTGCTCTCATTGGCGATGCGGATCGCATCTTCCTCGTCCTCTGCCGGGATGAGGCACAGCACCGGGCCGAAGATTTCCTCCTGCGCGATGCGGCTCTTGTTATCGACATTGGCGAACAGGGTCGGCTCGATGAAATAGCCCTTGTTCATATGGGCCGGACGGCCGCCGCCGGTGACGAGATCGGCGCTCTTCTTGCCTTCCTCGATATACATTTCGACGCGTTCAAGCTGACGCTTCATGGCAAGCGGGCCGAGCTGGGTTTCCGGGTCTTCGCTATTGCCGATCTTCACGCCCTGCATGACCTTGGCGATGGCCTCCGCCAGTTCGTCATGCCGGTCCTTGGTCACGATGGCGCGGCTCAGCATGGCGCAGACCTGCCCGCTCATCACGGTGATGGTGTTGCCCAGAATGGCTGCCGCCGCATCGATGGGGAAATCGTCGCGCACGATGGCCGCCGACTTGCCGCCCAGTTCGAGCGAGCAGCGCGCGATGCGGCTGCCGCACACTTCGGCAATGCGCTTGCCAGCGGCAGTGGAGCCGGTGAAGCTGACCTTGTCGATGCCCGCATTGTGCACCAGATGGTCCGCTGCCTCACGCTCGGACGGCACGAGGTTCACCACACCTGCAGGCAGGCCTGCGGCTTCGGCGGCTTCGGCGATGATATAGGCTTCCAGCGGGGTTTCCGGCGAAGGCTTCATCACGATGGTGCAGCCCGCGATCAGCGAATAGAACACCTTGTTGGCCATGATGCCGAAGGGCGCGTTCCACGGCGCGATCCCTGCGACGACACCAACCGGCTCGCGCGAGAGGATCACGGTGTCCACCACCTGGCCCTTGGCCTTGCTGACCCATTCGAAGCTCTCGCCCAGCGCAGCGATGCCGCGCAGACCGGCAAGTGCCCCGCCATGCATGACGGGGGCGAAGCTGGCGAGGCCGCCGACCTGCGCCGTCCATGCGGCGGCCAGTTCGGGCACGCGCGGTTCGAGCAGGTCGAGCATGCGATTGAGCATCGCACCGCGTTCTGCGGGCGAGGTATTGGGCCAGGGGCCGTTATCGAACGCGTCGCGCGCGGCGGCGACGGCGCGGTCCATGTCCTCATTACCGGCTTCGGCAACGCGGGCGACCACTTCCTCGCTGTTCGGATTGACGATCTCGATCATCCGGCCGGACGTCGCGGCGACCCATTCGCCACCGATGAACAGCTTGTCGGGATGGCGGACATTCACACCTTGGGGGGTCATTGGTTCTCTCCAGTCACGGTATTCGTTGAAACGGATAATACTAGAAATTGGACAGGATCGTGAGGCTGCGGGAATCCAGCGGCTTGCCCGCTGCCTGCAGCTTCAACTCGCGATCCCGCAGCTTGCCCTGTTCATCGATCAGGAAGGCATGGATCGCGCGGGCCTGATCGGCCGAAAGGACATCGTCCCAGCGCGGCATGCCATTGGGCTGCAACAGGCCCTTGAGCACGATGTCCTCGAACACGTCATGCGTGCCCGGCGCCATCCGGCGCAGGTCCGGCAGCGGCGCGCGCGGCTGGTTCGAGTGGCAGATCGAGCAGTTTTCGGTGAACAGGGCCGAACCCAGCGCGATCATTTCCGGCGTCACGCCGGGCAATTGCGCGGGCGGGGCCACCGCCGGTTCCAGCGGCGGCAGGTCGGCCGGGATAGGCACCTTGGCCCCGCCCAGCCTGAACACCAGCAGGCGGTTGGCATTGCCCTTGGTATAGGCCGCCGAATAGCCGGGCACGAAGCCCCAGCCACCGCCGCCCCAGCCGGTCTGCACCGCGATATATTGCACGCCGTCCACCCGGTAGGTCATCGGCGCGGCAAGGATCGAGCTGCCCGTTTCGACAGATGCGAGCAGCTTGCCATTATCGGCATCGCGCACCACCAGCTTGCCCGACAGCGTGCCGTAGACCACGAGGCCGGATTGCGTGGCGAGCACGCCCGAACGGTCCTGCCAGCCTTCACGGTCAGCCTTCCACTTGGTCTTGCCGGTCAGCGGATCGATGGCGCGGATTTCGGACGAATAGGGCTTGTCCTTCACCCATTGCCATTGCGGCAGCTTCTCCACTGCCTGCCGGATCGGCGGCGGCAGAGTGGGCAGCGCGGCCTGTAGATCGGGGGTGAAGATCAGCGCGGCGGAGGCATTGAGGTTCTGCTTCTTGCGCACCGGGTTTTCCTGGCCCGGCGGAATGAACATCAAATTCCCCATATCCACCACCGAGGCGAAATAGAGGTTACGCGTGGGATCGAAAGCCGCCGGGTGCCAGTTGCGCGCACCGGTGGAGGCCGGGAACACGATCTTCGGCCCGGTGCTGTAATCGCTGAATTCAGGCGTCAGATGGGCCTTGCCCGTCTTCAGATCGACCTTGTCGGCCCAGCTGGTCCGCACGAGGGCATTGGCGGCCAGCGCCTTACCCGTCTCGCGGTCGATCACATAGAAAAAGCCGTTCTTGGGCGTATGCAGCACCACCGGGCGCTTTGCCCCGCCCACTTCCATTTCGGCCAGCATCATCGGCTGCGTGGCGGTCAGATCCCAGCTGTCCTGCGGGGTTTCCTGATAATGCCACTTCATCTCGCCGGTCTTGCGATCCAGCGCGACGAGCGAATCGAGATAGAGATTGTCCCCGCCGCTGGGCGACCGGGTCTTGAGCGGATAGGGCCCGCCATTGCCCACGCCGATGATTACCTGATCATAGGCCGGGTCATAGGTGATGGCATCCCACACCGTGCCGCCGCCGCCGATGTCCCAACGGCTCTTGGCGTCCCAGGTCTTCAGCGCGGCGTCCAGCGCCTTGCTTTCCTGCGGGCCGTCGGCCGGATCGTGCGGAATGGTGTAGAAGCGCCAGGCTTCCTTGCCGGTCTTCACATCATAGGCAGTGACATAGCCGCGCGTATCGTATTCCGCGCCGGCATTGCCGATCACCACGATGTCGCCCGCCACTTCGGGTGCGCCGGTGATGGTATAGCCGCGCGAACGGTCGGCAATCGTATCCTTGCGCCAGGCGACCTTGCCGGTCTTGGCATCCAGCGCGAAGAGATGCCCGTCGAGCGAGCCGACGA
Source organism: Erythrobacter sp. SG61-1L (assembly GCF_001305965.1). Classification (NCBI taxonomy): domain Bacteria; kingdom Pseudomonadati; phylum Pseudomonadota; class Alphaproteobacteria; order Sphingomonadales; family Erythrobacteraceae; genus Erythrobacter; species Erythrobacter sp. SG61-1L. Next base: position 3,269,422 of record NZ_JXQC01000003.1, on the reverse strand, counting down.
ACACCTTGCCATCGGCCACGGCCACGCCGCGATTGGCCTGATCGCAGCAGGCATAGCGGTTGGCCTGCATGTCCGCGCCCGGATCGAAGGTCCACAGTTCCTCGCCGGTCGCGGCATTGAGCGCATAGACCCGGCCGAGATTGCCGGAAGTGTACATCACCCCGTCAATCACCACGGGCGTCGCTTCCTGCACTCGCGCCGTGCCCAGATCATATTCCCAGGCCAGGCCGAGCTGACCGGCGTTTTCCTTGGTGATGTCACCCAGGCGCGAGAAGTGGCTTTCCGCCCAGTCGCCGCCCGGATTGTCCCAATCGTCGCCCGCGCCATAGACGGAGGTATCGATGTCGGACGGATCGAAGCCGCCCGAACAGGCGGCGAGAAGCGCAAAGGCGCCGGCGGCGAGAAGGGTACGGAGGTTCATGTCAGGCGGGCCACAAATGCTGGAACTGTTCAAGGACGGAGCGCAGGGTGCGCGGCGGGCGGCCGGTGATGCGTTCGACGTCATCCGAAACGACGTTCATGAAGCCCTCCCGTATAGACTGGCCGAATGTGACCATGCCTTCGCTGGCCCATGGAATCGGGCCGTCAGGCACGACGTCGGATGCCTTGCGCGACACACCCAGCGAATCAAAATACCGATACATGCCCTCATCGTCGACCGCTTCGATCTCGATCGGCTTGCCCGCCATTTGCGAAACGAGCGCCATTGCATCGGGAAGGGTCCACAGTTCCGGCCCGGTAACATCATAGGCCTTGTTGGCATGGCCTTCCTGCGTCAGCACGCCCACGGCGATCGCCACGCAATCGTCGCGGCTGACGATGGGCACAAGGCCGTTGCCCGCATTCTCGGGCTTGTGCCCAGCCTGCAGGGCGGGAATCGCCATCGCGGTGGCAACGGCTTCGGCATAGAGGCTGTCACGCAGATGCGTCCAGGCAAGGCCCGATTTCTCGATCATCTGCTCGGTCGCGAGATGGTCGAACTGTTCCACAGAGGGATTGTCCGGCTGGCCGCAGCCGAGAATCGAGGTGTAGACAACGTGCTTCACCCCTTCAGCCTTCGCCGCTTCCACTGCATTGGTGTGCTGTTCCACCCGAGTGCCGACCCGCGTGGTGGAGATCAGCAGCATCCGCTCGCCGCCCTGCATCGCCGCGCGCAAGGTTGCCGGATCGTCGAAATCCGCGCTGCGCACATGCGCGCCCAGTTCCGCAAATTCCGCCAGCTTGTCCGTGGTGCGGGAAAGGAAAATCAAATCTTCCGCCGGGACCTTTTCCAGCAACTGCCTGGCTGCCGCATTGCCGAACTGGCCGGATGCACCGGTTACGATAATCTTGCCCATGGATCCTCTCGCTCTTGCCGGATGTTCGCATACGCCAGTGGGCGTCGCTCCGCTTGAAGGCAATAATAACGAGTGTTACGGTTGAGGCAACATTTGGGAGAAGGACCGAACATGAAACTCGCAACCGAAGATCGCCTGGCGCTGATGGACCTCATCGCGGATTACAGCTGGGCGCTCGACACCGGCGATGAAGACGGGCTTGTCGCCTGCTTCACCGAAGACTGCCTGATGAGCGAGGAGGTGTTCGACGAGCCGGATATCTGGAACGGCCATGACGGGATTCGCGGCCTGATGCGCCATTATGCCAATGCTCCCGGCTTCCCCGGCCGCCAGCATCACGTCACCCAGATCAAATATTTCCCGCAGGAAGATGGCAGCGTGAAGATCAAGAGCTTCGCCTTCGTCACCGAATGCGAGGGCGAGCCGCCGATGGTGCTGCGCTTCACCGGCTGGTATGACGATCACGCCGTGAAATGCGCCGACGGCCAATGGCGCTTCCAGCGCCGCATCGTGCGCCTGTGGGACGGCGAAGTGCTGCAGCGCTTCCCCGGCAAGGGCCAGTGGGTACCCCGCAAGCGCCCGGATTCGCTGATTATCAAGAAGTAAGTGGTTGCGGCTCCCACCCTCATCCAACTTCCGGCGAGGCGGCCAAGCCGCCAAGCCTGCGTATCCTTCTCCCGCTGGCGGGAGAAGGATAGTGGAGCTTGCACCGGAACGGAGCTAGCGAAACTAGGATGAGGGTGGTTCCAACGCTAATCCGAACAGATGTCCGTCCGCCCCATCAGCCCCCATGCCAAGGCATTGCGCCGCAATTCCACGGACACTGAGAACCTGCTCTGGCAGGAACTGCGCGACCGTCGCCTCGGCGGCCTCAAGTTCCGCCGACAGGCCACGGTCGGGCCTTATGTGGCTGATTTTCTCTGCGCGGAAAAACGCCTGATCGTGGAACTGGACGGCGGCCAGCATAGTGCGGAAACAGACGCGCATCGAACTGCCGAACTGGAACGGCTGGGTTACCGGGTTATCCGGTTCTGGAACAATGAATTGACCGAGAACAGGGACGCGGTGGTGGAGCGCATATTGGCTGAGGCCAGTGCTTTGCCTTCGCGGTTCCGGGCAGGTCAGCCCTCATCCAACTCCGACTAGGCCCTTCAGGCCAAGTCTGCGTATCCTTCTCCCATCAATGGGAGAAGGATGGCGTAGCTTGCCAGCTCGCTGGCTAGCGCAGACTGGATGAGGACTGCCTACCCCATCCCTTCGGTACCAACACCCAGCCAAACACCAGCCCCGCATCCGGCCGTGCGGTTGCCGCACTCGCCATCGCGGGCATCGCCCCGCGCGGATCGGCGGCATAGGCGGCCAGCGCTTCGGTCCAGCCATGCCCGGCGGCTTTCGCCACGCGGCCCAGCGCGTTCCAGCCCGGACGGCATTCGCCACCAGAACATTGGCGCCCACGGCCATCCAGACGGGCGGCCAGGACATAGCCCGCCTCTGCCGCGACATCGGCGATCAGCAGCAGATCGGCATGACGGCTGACGCCTGCGACCAGAGCGGGCCTTGCAGCCAGCACATCGCGCGTCAGGCGCACCCGGTCCCCCTCGATCGCGCGCGGAGCGAGGCCCTGCGCCTTGCCCGCATCGGCAAAGCGGCGCCCGGCTTCCAGCGCGGGATCGTGCAACAGAACCCGCGCCTCGCCATGGCGCCAGCGCCATGCGGCAAGGCCAGAGACGGTCGGCACGGCCAGCGCGCCGAATGCCCCGGCGCCCAGCACGGCCCGCCTGCTGGCTTTCAGCGAGCGGGGGATCACTGACCGCCCCCTGCCGGGCCTTTGCCGCTGGCGAGATAATCCGCGATCTGTTCAAGCTGCGCATCGCTGACTTCGCCGCGCGGAATGGCGGGCATGTTCCCGATGCCGTGGCGGGCGGCCAAGATCACATAATTCCTGTCGAGATCGGTGCGCTTTTCCAGATCGGGCACATCGATCCGGCGGGCCAGCAGGCCGGAACCCATGCCGTTGGCCCCGTGGCACATGATGCATTTTTCGACATAGGCCTTCTCCCCGCCCTGCGCGGCGGGGCGCATGGCGAGTGTGACCGGATCGGGCGCCGGGGCCGGCCCGCCGCGCGGAGGTGGCGGAGCAGCCTCTTCCGCCCCACTGGAACAGGCCGCAAAAGTGCCAAGCATCAGGGCTGCGACCGCGAATGCGAGCGGTTTGGTCATGCCGGTTCTCATTGTCCACGCTCCCCCTTCAGGCGCTTGGGCCAGATGCCGCTCTTGCCCGGAGCAAGGATGCCATTGGGATCGAGCGCATCCTTCACGGTCTCGTTCAGGCGGTTCAGCGCGCCATTGTTCCAGCTGTAGGTCTTGGCCACCAGATCCATGTAATCGAGATGGGTGCGGTATTCGCCATAGCCCTGCGCTTCCGCATCCTTCACCAGCGTGCGGAAGAAGGGATCGATCTTCGACATCATCTCCGGATTATCCTTGTCGAAGATCATGGCGTTGACGTTGATCAGGTGCCGTTCGCCAAAGGCGAAGCTGCCCTGATAATCCATCCCCCATTCCTTGTAGCGGGCATAGGTGCGGTTGAACTGTTCCAGCGCCTTGGTGCCATCCTGCGGCAGGATGGGCGAAAAGCCGATATGCCCGCCGCGCCCGCCGTACCAGTTCACATTCTGCATCGGGAAAGTCATCGGCGTGCCGGTCCAGCCGGAATATTCCTTGGGCTGGCCCTTTACCCATGCAGTCGGCTTGATCAGCATCGGCTTGATGTCACTCATCGCCTTTTCGAGGATCTTGTAAGCCGCCTTGTTGACCTCCTCGCGCCCATAGAGGCGCAGGGATACGCCCCACCAGCCGATGTTGAACTTCTTGCGGATGGCAGTGATCACATCGTCGGACAGGGCGCCGGGCTTGTCTGTCCATTCATCGCGCCGGGTGACCACGGCGGCGGCGCGCAGCCAGTTGCCGATGGAGGGGCTTTGCGTCAGCACGCGTTCGCGCCGCAGCGGGCCAATCGCATCGACCATGGCCTTGAGGTCTTCCGGCCGGTCGAATTCCACATCCATGCCCATCAGGCTTTCCGGCTCGGGCATCAGCCACATGCCCATCTTGGTCACGATGCCGAAATTGGACTGGACGAACATCTGGTCCCACCCCGGGCCGAAGCCGAAGGGATAGGCCTGCCAGGTATTGGCGCCGTCAAAAGCGCCCATGCCGGTGCGCACCAGTTCGCCATTGGGCAGCACCACTTCCAGCCCGCAGATGCTCTTGGTGTTCTCGCCATAGGGGGTGTAGCCCACGCCCCGGTCCAGCGCATTGCCCATGACGGAGCCCCAGCTGTTCCCCGGCGTGGAGAGCCAGAAGGGCAGATTGTGCTCCTTGATGTAATCGTAGAGGTCGTAGAAGCCGACGCCCGGCTCGACCACCACGGTGCCGAACTGTTCGTCGAACTCGATCTTCTTCATGCCGGAAAGGTCCAGCACCACGCTGCCCGCCAGCAGCGGCGCAGTGCCGCCATAGCCGAGATTCTTGCCCCGGCTGATCGGCCAGAGAGGGAGCAGGTACTGATTGGCGATCTTCACCACCGCCTGCACTTCTTCCACCGTAGTGGGTGCCACGGCGCCCGCCGGATGGTGGGCGTCGTCATTGACGGCGAATTTGTCGAGATAGCTCGTCCGGTCGAGATCTTCGAAGAAGACTTTCGATGCGCCCAGCACGCTTTCAAAGGCGCGGCGCGCCTGATCGAGCTTCTGGGCCGTAAAACCGGGAGGAAGGGGCGTGTCTGCCATGATTGGGTGCCTTTATGTCCCTTTGAGTGCCTGTTCGGTGCCGTTCAGCCGGCGGCCCATTTGGTGCGCGCGGGCGGGCGTGCACCCGCGTCGAGCCGGATGACTTCGCCATTGATCAGCGGCGTGCGGATGAGGAATTCCGCCACCTGGCCATATTCCTCCGCACGGCCTGCGCGCTTGGGAAATTCATTGTCGGCCAGCAATTCCGCCACGAAATCAGGCGGAAGCATCGCCACCATCGGCGTATCCATGAAGCCCGGCGCAACGCCGTTCACCCGGATCGCATGGTGCGAAAGATCGCGCGCCCAGACCAGCGTAAGCGCGGCCAGCGCGGATTTGGACGCGGTATAGGCGCCCATCCCTTCCTGCCCTTCGAAACTGGCGATGGAACAGGTGTTCACGATCACCCCGCGTTCGCCATCCGGGCCGGAGGGCTCATTTGCCATCATCCGATGCGCCACATGGGCGACAAGCTGGGTCGCGCCCAGCAGGTTGACCCCGATTATCGCGCGGAAAGCCGCCATGTCACCCGGGCCTTCGGGCGTGGCGACCGGGCCAAGCCCGCCGATTCCCGCATTGTTGAGCAGGATGTCGATCCGGCCATGCCGTTCGATCACCTGATCGACAGCAGCCTTGACCGAAGCCTCATCGCTCACATCGCAACGGATGAATTCCGCGCCCTGTGGCGCATCACCCGAAACATCGAATGAAACAACCTCGGCGCCCGCCGCGAGGAGGCACTTCACGCCCCCTTCTCCAAGCCCCGAATTGCCGCCGCTGACAATGGCGATCTTGCCTGCCGGATCCATACCCTCTCCCCTGCCGCTTCCTGCTTCGATAGGGTGAAGCATCGCGGCATGACTTTAACGGACGTTACTTTTGTTCTAGCATCGTGCCGAGTCAAGCGCGGGACGATAAACCCGCCACGAAGAAGGGGGAAGAAATGGCCAGCCGCGACGAGCTTTATTCCGCGCTCGATATGTATCTCGCAGGGCTGAATGCCCGCGATTCTGCGAAAGTTCGCTGGGCCGACGCCCCCTTCATCTCAGAAAACAACGTGCGGCTGGAGCCGGGCGACGGGCTGTGGAACACCATCACCGGGCAAGGGCCCTATGATCTCCGTTTCGCCGATGTGAAGACCGGGCAGGTCGCATTGTTCACTTGCGTCGAAGAAACCAATGCCACCTCACCCGCCGCGATCCGGCTGGGAGTGCAGGATGGGAAGATCGCGGAAGTGGAGACCGTGGTCGCCCGCAATGCGGATGAAGGCTTCCCTTTCCTCGGCCAGAAATTCGAACGCAAGCCCGCGATGGAGGCCCTCGTTCCCGCCGGTGAGAGTTCCTCCCGCGAGGAATTGCTGGAAATCGCCAATGGCTATTTCGAAACGATCGAGCGCAATGACGGCACGATCCGCACCCGCTTCTTCCCCACCTGCAACCGGGTGGAGAACGGGGTGCAGACCACCAATAATCAGGAATTCCCTTTGCCCATCGCGCGGCTGGGCTGCGAGGAACAGTTCCGCATGGGCTGGTATCGCTATGACGACCGCCTGCGCGGCCGCCGCTTCCCGCTGGTGGATGAAGAACGCGGCATCGTGCTCGCCTATGGCTTCATCGACCATTGCGGGATCGTAGGCGATTACACGCTGACGGACGGCACGCCCGCCTCCAGCCCCGTACGTCGCCCGCATTCCTATTATCTGGCCGAAGCCTTCAAGATTCGCGCCGGAGCCATCGAGCAGATCGAGGCCGATTTCCTTACCGTGCCCTATCACATGCCCTCGCCGTGGGATTCCCGCGGGGAGCCGATTACGTGAACGGGCGGACTATCCTTGCCCTCATCCTGATGGCCGGGGTGATGGTGATCGACGGATACGATCTCAATGCCATGTCGCTCGCCCTGCGTTGGCTGGCGCCTGAAATGGGTGTGGAGCCGACCAGCTTCGCCATCGTCCAGTCGGCGGACCTCCTCGGCCTCGGCGCAGGTGCCTTCCTGATCGCCCCGCTGGGCGACCGGATCGGCCGCAAACCGATCATCGTGGGCGGAGTTCTGGCAATTTCCGTAGCCACGGCCGCCACGGCCTTTTCCACCGACATCAGCCATTTCGCCTTCTGGCGCCTGCTCACCGGGCTGGCATTGGGATCGTGCCTTGCCAATGTCTCGGCCCTGTCGAGCGAAGTCGCCCCCGAAGGCAAGCGCTCCACCATCATGGCAGTCGTGTCCGCCGGGATCGCCATCGGCGCGATGGTGGCAGGCTTCACCGCTCCCGAAGTAGTCAGTTGGGGCGGCTGGCAGATGCTGTTCTTTGTGCCGGCCACTATCGCATTGGTGCTGGGCATTGGACTGGCCATCGTTCTGGAGGGCGGGCGGCCCGCCGGGGCCGAACAGCGCGCCAAGGTGCCGCTGCTTGCCCTCACCCGCCCGCCGCTGATCTTCCCGATGGCGCTGTTCGCGGCCGCCTATATGGTCAATGCCGTGGCCCTCTATATGCTGGTGCGCTGGATGCCCATCGTGCTGCCGGAGGATGTTTTCGGCGCTGAACTGCCGTCGCGCCTGCAAGGCCTGATGCAGGGGGCGGGACTACCGGTCAGCATCCTGCTGGCCTTCCTGATCGACCGGTGGAAGCCTGGCCTGACGCTGGCGCTGGGCTATAGCGTGATTGCGCTAGCCTTCTTCGCCGTCTGGGCATCGCCGATGGAAGTGCCGCTCTGGGCAGCGCTCATCATGATCGGCGGCGGCGGGATCGCCGGCATTCACGGCGCACTGATGGCGCTCAGCCCAAAGCTGTTCCCGTCGAGCGTGCTGTCCACCGCGATCGGCACGGCAGTTGCCGTATCGCGCGTAGGCGCCATTGCCGCGCCGATCTTCGGGGCGAAACTGATAGACGCCGGGATCTCTCCCGGCGGCTACTTCCTCGTGCTGGTTGCGCCTGCCGCCCTGTGCGGGGTGCTGGCGCTGATGGTTCCGCGGGTAATGCAGGGCGGCAGTGGACCGAAGGCTACGGCCTGAAGTCCAGCCCGCCTGCCCGCTCGGCGAATTTCCAGCCTTCGCCGGTCAGCACCATCCGGTCGCGATACCAGCCGACCAGCGGCGAATTCGCGCTCTGGGCGGGCAGGCTGCCATCGTCGGTCAGGTCCCCCTGATAGAGGATGATCGCGCTGAAGGCGGTCGCCTCCGTCTCGCTCACCACGTCCACCACAGTATTGGCGATCACATGGCGCTGGGCACGCGGCGCGCGGGCGAGGAAGCTGGCCAGGATCGCTTCGCGCCCGACAACCGGGTCCCCACCGCTCGGGCGGCGAAACAGGGCATCTTCGGCATAGAGCTGCGCCACGGAAGGCCAGTCCTGCGCATCGTTGAGATTGGCGTAGAGATTGATCAGGCGGGTACAATCCGCCTCTATCGCGCGGCGGGTTTCCGCGCTCATTCCATTATCCGGCAAACTGAGCCTCCGCATCCATCATGGCTTGCAACATGCGGCGGCCTTCTACTGCATTCTGATCGCTTTTCACCATCAGTTCGGCGGGCGGTTCACCGTCATAGAGATCGATGATCTTTTCGATCTCCACCGATGCGAAGATATCCTCGTCGATCACGGGCGCCAGATTGCGGGCCATCTTCGCCACATCCACCGTATCGTCCACCGCCACGGCAAAATGGTAATAGCTGCTGCGCGGCGTTGACGGGGTGATCGCGTGATAGACGCGATTTGTCGAGATATGCTCGCCCGGCGCCTGCGGATGATCTTCAGGATAACGCACCAGCGTGATCCCGCTGTGGAAGGCAGGCAGGTAGCTTTCCATGCCCATCGAACGGTCTATCCGGTCCGTGGGATAGACGCCCAGCGAATGCATCAGCGGCGGATTGGGAGCATTGCGGATATGCCGCATGCTGGAGACGAAACCGGGCCGCTTGGTGAGTTCTTCCGGTGTCGAGGCGTTCTCCAGCGTGCCAATGCTGGTGCCGTGCAGGAAGGCCAGGTGCGACAGGTCGAACAGATTGTCGTTCAGCAGCTGATAGCGGCAGGCGACTTCATGGAAGAACATCTCGTGCCCCGTCAGGCCCTGCCCGACCAGGCCGATTTCCTCCAGCGATGGGATCAGCGCCGGATCGGCCTTGTCCGCATCGCCCACCCAGATCCACAGCCACATGCCGTGCTCCACCAGCGGATAGGCAGGCACGCGGATGGCCTTGGGTACATGGGTCTGGCTCGGCACATCAACGCATTGCCCATCGGCCCCGAAGGCGATGCCGTGATAGCCGCAAACGATAGTGTCGCCCTTGAGGCAGCTCTTGCCCAGCGGGAAGTGCCGATGCGGGCAGCGCCCGTCCAGCGCCACGGCGTCGCCATTCTCCTTGCGGAACATCACCACCGGCGTGTTGAGGATTGTGCGTGAAACCAGCTCGCGCCCGACATCCTTGGCGAACGCCGCGACATACCATGCATTGCGCGGCGCAAAACTGCCCTTCCGGAACGGATACATCCACGATCTCCCACATCGCGCCGGTCGAGTCGCCAGCGCCTTGATGTCGATAGCTTACGCTGTAAGCTTGCAATGCGTCCAGTTCCATCGGATGTCCGGCCCATGGCACCTCCCGGAAAGCTGAATCGCGAGATGATCGTGCGCGAGGCGATCACCCTGCTGAATGAGGGCGGGCTGGAGGCTGTCAGCCTGCGCCGGATCGCGGAGCGGCTTGGCGCACGTGCGCCCTCACTGGCGCGCCATGTGGGCGACAAGGGGCATCTGCTGGCCCTGCTATCCGCCGCGATCTTCGGGGAGGCGCTGAAAACCATCCCGCCCGGCCTTTATGGGAACGAATGGCTGGAAGCATTCGGCCATGCCCTGCGCCGCAAGCAGTCGGAAACGCGGGACGTCGCCGCCCTGCTGTCCATCGTGGAACCGGACGAGACCGTGCAGGAAAGCATCGGTACGCAGTTGCGGCACTTGATGTCGGAAGCCGGGCTGGACGGTCCGCAGGCCCAGACAAAGCAGGCTGCGATTCAGGCATTGGTCACGGGCTGGATGGTGTTCGAAAAATCACCCCGCGCGAGCCAATTCGCCGCGCATCTGCCGACGGATCACGCTTTCGAGGATGCACTCAAGGCATTGATTGCGGGCTTCGAAGCGGCGGCCTGAAAATCAATCCGGCCGTGTTTCTTCCAGGAAGCGCCAGTTGCCCCCTTCATCGCGCGATTCCAGCGTATCGATCAACCGGTCCAGAATGCGCTCCAGCGCCACAACGTCGCCGCAATCAAGCTCGCTGAAGAGATATTCGGCCACCTTCTGACTTTGGGGGCGCATGATCTCGTAAAGGCGGCGGCCCTCTTCGGTCAGCGTCAGCACCTTGCGGCGACGGTTGGCCGGATCGGTCGCGACACTGATACGGCCGTTACGCTCCAGCGTGGCGACCGCGCGGCTGACGCTCATCACGTTAACCCCGGTCAGATCCGCCACCTCGTGACTGGCTGTCGCGCCCAGCGCGCCGATGGTCATCAGCAAGCGGAATTCATTGAGGCTGATCTTGTAGCGATCCGCAAGATGCGTGGAAAACGGCGTCATCAGCACGTTGGTCAGCTTCAACAGCTGATGCAGCATCCGGGCCCTGTCAGGCTGCGGATTGCGCGTCTTCTTTTCTGCCACCCTAGTTGCCATGGCACCCATCCCTCGCGTTTGACAGCCTTGCGGTCAATCGACTCCGCTGCCAAATCCACCATATTCTTCACTCTGGCCCGACTGCGAACCGATCCGGCGTTCGGCCTTGGCAGCAATCGTAACACTCGTTAAGATCGGGAAACAACAATCTTGGGGGAGAAGCAAGGCATGAACGCCTTTCCGCAGACCATACACTTCATCGGTTCCAACAAGCCCCGCCGGATGGAAATTTCCGTGCGCGATCTCGAAGTCGAAGGGCAGATTCCGGCCGAAGTCGACGGTGCGTTCTTCCGTGCCGTGCCCGACAATGCCCACGCCCCGATGTTTGAGGATGACATTGCCTTGAATGCCGATGGCATGGTGGCCCGCTTCAACATTCAGAACGGCGCCGTGGATTTCGACATCAAATATGTCGGGACCGATCGCTACAAGGCCGAAAAGGCCGCCCGCCGTGCACTGTTCGGCCAGTATCGCAATCCCTTTACCGACGATCCCAGCGTCGAAGGCGTGGACCGCACCGTCGCCAACACCACCCCCGTTTGGCACGCCGGCCGCCTGTTCATGACCAAGGAAGACGGGCTGGGACACGAGATCAATCCCCACACGCTCGAGACCATCGGCAAGTGGACTTATAATGGCGCGCTGAAGTCCGAAACCTTCACTGCCCATCCCCGCATCGATCCCGAAACCGGCGAATTGTTCTTCTTCGGTTACGAAGCAGGCGGTTTGTGCACGCCGGATGTGGCCTATTGCATCGCGGACAAGGACGGGAACCTTGTTTCCGAGCAGTGGTTCCAGCAGCCCTATCTCTCCACGATCCACGATTTCGTGATCACCGAGAAATACGCGATCTGGCCGATTTTCCCGACCCTGGCCGATCTCGACCGCCTGAAGGCCGGCGGCGCACATTGGGCACACAGGCAGGATCTGGAAAGCTGGGTGGGCATCATGCCCCGCTATGGCAAGGTGGAGGAAATGAAGTGGATCAAGGGGCCGGTCGGCGTCTCCGTGTTCCACGAGGTCAACGCCTATGACGACGGCGATCTGGTTCATATCGACCTGTGCCTGACCAGCACCAACGCCTTCGCCTTCATGCGTGAAGCGGGCGGGATCAACATCCCTCAGCAGGAAGTGCAGGGCGGGCTGGTGCGCTGGACCATCGACATGTCGAAGGACGAGCCGCAGATCGAGGAGCGTCCGCTAGGCCCTCCGGGCGATCTGCCGCGTCTGGCCGATGCCGATCAGGGCCGGAATTACCGCGTCGCGTGGTATCTCAGCATGAACCCGCAGGGCGGCCCGCCGATGCCGGGCGGCCCTGTTGGCGCCAACTTCAATTGCCTGCTGCGGATCGAGCCGGGCAATGGCCGGATCGAAGCCATGGGCGTTCCGCCGGGCGCGGCGATCAGCGAACCTGCCCATGTCCCCTCCGAAGAGGCAGGCCACGATGGCTGGCTGCTGACCGTGGTGGACATTCCGAATAATCCCGACCCTTCCCAGCATATCCCGGGGGACTATTCCTCCGAACTGTGGATCGTGGATGCAGGCAATGTCGCCGCCGGCCCGGTGGCCAAGGTGAAGACCGGCATTGCCCTGCGCAGCCAGGTCCATGGCAGCTGGGTCAGCCGCGAGAAGATGAACGCCTCGGTCCTGAAGGGCTGACGCGCAGTGCCCTCCCCATTACCGCAGACGGTAGTGGGGAGGCCCTTCTTGCAACCGGCAAACACTCGTCCATACTCCCGCAAAAATGGGGAGAGGAACATGAGTCTGCGCCTGAACGGGGCCGCGCTATGCGCGGGCCTGCTGCTCACCGCCATGCCGGTATCCGCCGACGAAAACTGGAAAGCCCCGCGCACCGAATGGGGTGACCCGGATTTGCGGGGCAAGTGGCCCGTCGACTTCCTCGGCCAGACCCCGCGCCAGCGCCCCGAGCATTTCGGCACGCGCGACACGCTGACCGACGAGGAATACGAAGCGGCGCTGAAGAATGCCCAGTTCCAGATCGACCAATATGCCAATGAAGGCGAGGCCGGGAAGCTCGGCATGGGCCATTGGATTGAACGGGGCAAGCCGCTGCGTCAGGCATCGCTGATCACCGAACCCGCCAATGGCCGCCTGCCCCCGATGACGCCGGAAGGGGAGCGCCGCGCCTCTCAGATGCGCAGCAGTTGGACCGAGGAAGTGTTTCAGTGGGTGGACGATTTCAACACTTTCGACCGCTGCATCACGCGCGGCATGCCGTCATCCATGCTGCCCGGAAACTACAATAGCGGGATCGAGATCTACCAGTCCCCCGGCTTCGTCGCGATCCGGCTGGAAATGATCCACGAGACGCGGATCGTCCCGCTGGGCGATGCCAAGGCCCCGCCGCCGCAAGTGAAGAACTGGCTCGGCTATTCGCGCGGACACTGGGAAGGCGATGCGCTGGTGATTGAAACCACCAATTTCGAGCCGGGCAATTCACTGGGCAATGTCGGCAATAATCCGCGCCCCGTGCCCAACAGCGAGGCAATGAAGATCGTGGAGAAGCTGACCCCCACCGGGCCGGACTCCATCCATTACGAAGCCTGGATCGAAGACCCGGTGGTGCTGACCGCACCGTTCAAGCTGGACATGCCGTGGCAGCGCAACAGCGATTATCAGATTTACGAATATGCCTGCCACGAAGGGAACGTGCAGATCCGCGGCTATATCGCCGGGACCAGCCCGCGCCTGCAGGCGGAGCGGGATGCCGCCGTCGCGGCACGGGATGCGAATGGAAAATAGAGGGGCTTCCGGGGGTCAATCGATGAAATATATCTACCACTTCTGTCGCCTGCTGTTCGGCGCATGGTTCCTGTTTTCCGGGCTGTGGCACTTCTTCTGGCCGTGGCTCCAGCCGATGGGCAACACGCCCGAAGCCATCGACTTCACCAAGGCCCTGCTGGCCAGCGGGCTGTTCGACTGGGTGAAGGCGATCGAAGTGGTGACGGGGATCACCCTGCTGCTCAATCGCGCCATGCCGCTGACGATCCTGGCGGTCGTTCCGCTCAACATCGTGATCGTCTACTGGAACGTCGCGCTTGATGAAGGCCTGGTGGAATGGACCTTTGCCGCGCTGACCGTGATCTTCAACGCCGTGATCGCATGGCCATGGCGCAGCTATTTCTGGCAGCTGTTCACGTGGAAGGGCGCAGCGGATTATTCGATGGAGCCGCGCTTTCCTGCATAGGCACAAGGCGCTTCGGTCCGGGTAGCGGCTCGAAGCCACGGACCAGCGCGCGCAGGCCTGCCTCGAAGCTCGCATCGAGATCGAGCATGCCTTCAAGGAAGTGGTGCATAGGGCCGTTCTCCTCGAACGTGCTCCAGCCCAGCACGAAGGAGATTACGGCCGCCGTCGCGCTGAGCGCGCTGGCCTGATCCAGCCCGAACCGGGTAAGCGGCGCGGCAATCGCCTCTGCCCGCGCGGCATCGCCTTCACTCACCGGGGGCGCAAGCGCGAAGAGCTGCGCGGCATCGCGTTCCTGCATCATGCCGCACCGCAGGGCCGCGCCATATTCGAACAGCCATTCCCGCCAGTCCGCGCAAGGGCCGACCCCTGCACGGGCCTTGCCGTAGATCGCGCCGGTCATCAGGCCGAGCAATTCACCCTTGTCCCGAAAGTGCCAGTAAAGCGCCGGAGCCTTCACCTGCAACCGCGCGGCAAGCCTGCGCATGCTGAGCGCATCGATCCCTTCTTCCCGTAGGAGAGCAAAGGCCGCATCGACCACCATTGCGCGATCGAGCGAAGGAACAGTGCGCTTCGTCATCGCATAGCGGATTGACTCCTTAACAGTGTTAAGTCAAGTTTGCGGCGAAGAAGGACAGGCGGAGAGGCCAGCCATGAATTACGTGCGCAATGCGTGGTATGTAGCCGCGTGGTCGGAGCAGATCGAAGACGGCAAGCCCTTCGCGATCACCATCCTTGACGAGCCGCTGGCGATCTTTCGCGGGGAAAGCGGGCGCCTGTCCGCTCTGGAAGACCGCTGCGTCCACCGCCTCGCCCCGCTCTCGCTCGGCCGCTGCGAGGGGGACCGGCTGCGCTGCATGTATCACGGGCTGCTGTTTGCCGCCGATGGCACAGTGGTGGAGATTCCGGGGCAGGATCAGATCCCGCCTCAGGCCCGTGTGCGCGCCTTCCCGGTGGTTGAGCTCCATAGCTGGGTCTGGGTCTGGATGGGCGATCCCGCCCTTGCGGACGAGGCGCTGATCCCGCCTGCGGTTGGCCTGGATCATCCGGACTATATCCTTGGCCATGGCCATCTGGACTACGCTGCCGAAGCGCGGCTGATTAACGATAATCTGCTGGATTTCAGCCATCTGACTTTCGTCCACGCAAACAGCTTCGGCGCCGGGCCGGAATTTGCCGCGACGCAGGCCAGGATCACGCCACTGGATCGCGGCATCCGCTATGAGCGCTGGATCGAGAACTCCCTCGGTTCCTCCTCGCGCCGGAGCGACGTGCCGATGGACAGCTATATGCGCTATGACTTCCTGATCCCCGGTGTGCTGCTGATGACGGGGGGAATCTTCCCGCTCGGCACCGCGAAAGCCTGCGCCTTCGGCGCGCCCGATCTGGACGAAGCCAAAGGCGGCGTGACCTTCACCAGTCAGGCCGTGACACCCGTCACCGGCAAGACGTCCCGCTATTTCTTTTCCTGGGGCCCCCATCGCAAACATGGCGATGAAGCCCTGCGCGATATGCTGATGGGCATTGCCGGTCAGGCCTTTGATGAGGACAAGGTGATGATCGAGGCCCAGCAGAAGGTGATTGACCGCACGCCCGATCCTCGCGTGATGCCCACCGCGCATGACAAGGGCGTCACCATGTTCAATCGGCTGGTCGAACGGATGGCCCGCGCGGAAACCGA
The DNA here is from genome assembly GCF_001305965.1 of Erythrobacter sp. SG61-1L. Taxonomy (NCBI): domain Bacteria; kingdom Pseudomonadati; phylum Pseudomonadota; class Alphaproteobacteria; order Sphingomonadales; family Erythrobacteraceae; genus Erythrobacter; species Erythrobacter sp. SG61-1L. The sequence goes on along the minus strand of NZ_JXQC01000003.1, from coordinate 3,253,754 downwards.
AGGGAATCGCAACGCGGCCTGACCTGCGGCGGGCGCAGACACATCCTCTTTGCCTCGATCCAAGCTTGCCGCACGCCAAGCACGCGATAAGCTATTGGAAAGATCAAAAAGGGGATGACTGACATGACGATTCACCGTTTTCTGGCCGGCACTGCGCTGGCCTTTGCGGCCATGTCCGCAATGCCTGCGGCGGCACAGGATTGCGACAGGCAGTGCCTGATCGACCTTTCCGACAAATATGTCGCCGCACTGGCCACGCATAACCCCAAGGCAGTGCCGCTGGCTGACAGCGTGAAGACCGTGGAGAATCTCAAGCGGATCAAGCCCGGCGAAGGCCTGTGGGCGTCGACCACGAGTGGCGCGACCGATTTCGTGATCCATGTGCCCGATCCGGTCTCGCAGCAGGTGGGCATCATGGCGGTGATGGGCGGAGCGGAAAAGAAGCCCGTGCTGGTCGGCATCCGGCTGAAGCTCACCGGCGGCAAGATCGTGGAAGCCGAGCACATCATCGGCAATGCGCTGACCGACGGGCAGCTGGCCAACCTCCAGACGCCGCGCCCGGCACTGCTGAGGGAAGTGCCTTATGAATATGCGGATTCGCGCGGCCGGATGATCTGGCTGGGCAAAAGCTATTACGACGCGCTGGATAACGGCAATTCCCAGCAATCCGCCATGGCCGACGATTGCGAGCGGCGCGAGAACGGCTTCCAGACCGCGCGCAACCCGATGGTGCGCCAGTCAGGCGGCGGCAACGGGCAGACCGATCCGGCCTTCGCCTATCTGGGCGGGCTGGGCTGCGCCGCGCAGATGGACACCAATATGTGGGAATATATCAGCCGCATCGAGAACCGCCGGGTGGAGATCGCCGATCCCGTCACCGGGCTGGTCTGGGGCATGAGCCATTTCCACCATGACTTCACCAAGCAGGATTTCGCCCTGATCGGCGTGCCGGGCGTTCCCGTGCGGCACATGGAATACAAGCCCTTCGATATGCCCGCGATCCATATCTACAAGGTGTGGGGCGGCAAGATCCACGAGATCGAGGCCGTGGGCCTGACCACCACCTATAATTCGCCGACCGGCTGGGAGAACTGAGATGCGCCTTGCACCTTTCATGACGCTGGCGGCTGCCGGCATCGCCTTGTCCGCCTGCAATCAGAAGGCCGATGATCCGGCCATGAAGCTGCTGGCCGACCGGATCGCGATCGAGGACATGATCGTGAAATATTACGAACAGCTCGGCACCGGCGAAGAGGCCGGGATCGGTGAATATTACACCGAGGATGCGGTGCTGGACGTGAACGGCATTGTGAACAAGGGCCACAAGGCGATCGAAGGCCTCTATTCCGGCATGGGCGAGGCCGATCCATCCAGCCAAGGCACGTTCCACATGCTGCTGAGCAACCCGCAGATCGAAGTGAACGGCGATACCGCCACGGCCGAATTCGTGTGGACCGGGATCATGAACGGCAAGATCGACGAGCCGCCCCACTTCCAGGAACAGGGCCGCGAATATGATCTGCTCAAGCGAGTGGACGGCAAGTGGCTGATCCAGAAGCGGACCATCATCGCCGATAGCGGGATGCCGGAAATGTTCGCCGCGACCTATCAGCCGCGCAGGGATTACGACGTCACCAAGGATTGAGGACATAGAAAAGGGGCGGCCCCTTTGGGTGCCGCCCCAGTTCTTCCTGCGAGCGCAAATCCGTGCTTACGCTTCTTTCTTCGTGAGCGCGTTGGCGACGATTTCGGACACGAAGCCGAACACCGCGCCGATGATCACCGAGGCGACCACGGGCATGATCGCCTTTTCCGGCGCATCGCCGCGCAGAATGATCGGGCCGGCGATGGAGGCGAAGCCATAGACGCTGGCCGGAATGGTCGCCAGCAGCGGAACCTTGCTGGACAGGCAGATCAGCGCGGCACCCAGGCCGACCGCAACGGCCGTGCCCACTTCCGCACCCAGCGCACTGCCGAGCGGACCGGATGCGAGCATCACCGCCCCCATGCCGACGATGGCGCCCCAGGTCATGCAGGCGATAGCGGTGGTAGTGCCCTTGATTCCGCCGCCCGAATGGAAGTGGCAGCCCCAGGCGATGAAGGAAATCCAGACGAGTCCGGAAACAAGGCTGGTGGCAAGCGGCCCGACATAGAGCCAGGTATCGAGAACGGCGAGCAGGCCGACCGACAAGGCCAGCGCAACAACTGCAGGCATAGAGATTCCCCCAAGACGTATGTTGTTTCTTTTATGTGCGACCCGGTCGTTGCCGTCCGCAGGGGGAAGCTATGCCAAGCCGCCACGCCCGTCCATTGCTTTTGTCCGGTTCATCCCCGGATGCGCCGGAGGATCAGACGGCGGGTGTTCAGAATATGCCGTTGGAATGGGGCAGGGTCTCGGGGATTTCCTGCAGCACTTCCCAATGTTCCTTCACCTTGCCGTCTTCGAGCCGGAAATAGTCGATGATCGACATGCCCGGATCTCCCGGGAAGCGCACCGTGTGGATGTGGAATATGGTGAAGTCCCCATCCACGAAACTGGCCTTGATCGAGAAGCTGATGTCCTTGAAGCGGCTGGCGCGATTTTCGAAGAAGTCGCGCAGCCCTTCCTTGCCCTCGCTCGCGGCAGTGGAGTGCTGGATGTAACCGTCCGCCAGAAACTCATCGATCTTGCTGGCATCGAACTTGAACAGCATCTCGTTATACATGCGGGTGCAGAAATCGAGATTGGCCTGCTCTTGCGGCGTCCGGCTCATCGTATCTCTCCTTACACCAGCGCGTAATAGCGCAGCAGATTGCCGTCGCTGCGACGCTCGCCCACGCCGATGAAGACGTGCTTGGTCAGCCAGTCATGCTTGCCCACCGGGCATTCGAAAGTGGGGTTGCCGCGCAGGTAGTAATCCTCATGCGGAACCGGTTCGCCGCCATTGAAGGCCCAATCGCGCAGTCGGGCCATGGTGTCGGGCTTGCGGCCCCACAGGAAGCCCTTGTTGTTGAGCAGGATGATCGTGCCGTCATCCTCTTCCAGCAGATAGCGCGCATCGAACACCGCCACGTCGTCTGGCCGGAAATAGGCATAGTCCCCGCCCGATCCGGGAACGGCCCGGCCGCGGATATTCGGCCCTTCGAAAGTGCCGCCCTGCACCAGCACGGCGCTGCGCATGCCGCCATTGGGGTGCGGCGCGATGGAATAGACTTCGGGGAAGGTCAGGCGGACCTCCATCACGAATTCCATGCGCGGATTGTCCAGATCCGAGAAAGGCGGCTGGAACGGAGTAGTATCGGAAAAGCTCATCAGCGCAGCTCCAGCATGCCGCCATCGACGAACAGGTTCGCGGCGGTAATGAATGAGGCATCGTCGGAAGCGAGGAACAGCACGGCCTTGGCGACTTCCTCGCTCTGGCCCATGCGGTGCATCGGCACGTTCTCGATCATCTTTTCCTTCAGCGCGGCAATCGCCTCATCGGTCATGCCGGGATTGCGATAGAGCAGCGGCGTATCGATCGGGCCGGGGCTGACCATGTTGAGGCGGATGCCTTCGGAAACCAGTTCGCCCGCAAACACTTTCATTGCGGCATAGAGCCCGCCCTTCGCCGCCGCATAGACGGCATTGCCCGGCAGGCTGGCATGGGCGCCGATGGAGCCGGTGACTACCACCGAACCACCCTTGCCCATGATCCGCACGGCCTTCTGCAGAGCGAAGACACAGCCTTTGAGATTGATCGAATGGGTGTGATCCCACGCTTCGGACGTAATGTCGCGCAGGGGCGCGAAACCGCCCACGCCGGCATTGATGTAGAGCACGTCGATCCGGCCGTCGCTGGCCCCGATCTTCGCCACCACATCCTCGCTGGAGGCGATGTCAGCAATGTCAGCCTGATAACCGGTGCTGCCCGGAATGGAGGCCACTGCCTCGTCCAGCGTTTGCTGATTACGTCCAGTGATGTGCACCTTTGCGCCCTCGGCCGCAAAGGCCTGCGCGGTGGCAAGGCCCATCCCGCTATTGCCGCCCATCACGAGGACGACCTTGTCCTTGAAACGCATCATTCTCTCCTTCAACCTCAACGCCCGTTCGTCCTGAGCCTGTCGAACCATGCGCGCCGCACTTCCCCTTCTGGCGCGCGTCCTTCGACAGGCTCAGGACGAACGGGGTAAGTACGCAAAACCTGTCAGAACGGCGAATTCGGGTTCGGCCCGCCCTCGACCACATCCTGCATCACGTCCCAATGTTCCTTCACCTTCCCGTCTTCGACGCGGAAGATGTCGATCACGGCCCAGCCCAGATCGCCGGGGAAGCGGCGCACGTGATAGTGCACCGTCACGTGATCCCCATCCACGAAAGCGCGCTTCACATCGTGGACAGCCTCGGGCGTCTGGCCCTTGATCATGTCGAGGAAGTCCTTGAGCGGCTGCTTGCCTGGCTCGACCGACTGATTGTGCTGGATGTAGCCATCGGCAATGAAGCGATCCACCGCGCCTGAATCCATCGGGTTCAGCATCTGGGCGAACATATCCAGCACCAGTTGAAGGTTCGCCTCTTCCTGCGCAGTGCGGCTCATGCTGCATGCTCCCCGGCGAGTTCGGCGCGCGGCAGGCTCTGGCCCTTGATGATGTCAGCCGCCTTTTCGGCCAGCATCATCACCGGCAGATTGGTATTACCGCCGGGCACGGTGGGCATGACCGAGCAATCGACCACGCGCAGCCCTTCCACCCCGATCACCTTCAGGTCGCTGTCGACCACCGACCGCTCGCCCATGCCCATGGCACAAGTGCTGGTGGGGTGCTGGGCAACATAGCAAGTGGCGCGGATGAAGGCGTTGAGTTCCTCGTCGCTCTCCACCTGCGCGCCCGGCGTGCGCTCGCGCCCGGTGAGCGAGCCCATCGGTTCGGTGCGATAGATCCGGCGCGCGGTGCGGATCGCGTCGCGCATCTGCGCCAGATCGGCTTCCTCGGCCATGATGTTGAGCGTGACGGCGGCGACATCGCGCGGATCGGCGCTCTTCAGTTCCACCCAGCCCCGGCTTTCGGGATGCAGCTGGACGAGGCCAGCCCAGAAGACGTGTTCCTGTTCCTTCTTGATGCCGGGGAACCATGTCTGCGCATCGAAACGGATCGGGTTGACCATGATCTGCAGGTCGGGCCGATCATATTTATCGCTGGTGCGCACTACTACGTTGCAGCTGTTGACCTGCGTCGCCATCGGCCCGCTGCCCGTGAGCATCCAGCGCAGCGAGTTAAGCGCGATCTTGTCCCAGCGCAGCTGGTTGAGGAAGGTCACCCGCTGGGTTGCATCCCATTCCAGCGAAACACAGGGGTGTTCCTGCAGGTTGCGGCCCACGCCCTGGCTGTCATGCACAACGTCGATGCCATGGCTCTTGAGATGCTCCGCCGGGCCGACCCCCGACAGCATCAGCAGATGCGGCGAATTGTAGCTGCCGCCCGAAAGGATCACTTCGCGATTGGCGCGGATCACCGTGGGGCCGGCGGGCGTGTCGATTTCCACCCCGACGCATTTCTTGCCCTCGAACACGACCCGCCGGGCGAGCGCACCCGATTGCACGGCAAGGTTCGGCCTGCCCATGGCGGGCTTGATATAGGCAGTGGAGGCACTGACGCGGCGGCCCTTGGCATCCACCGTCTGCTCGCCGCGGGCAAAGCCTTCCGGCTTGGCACCGGCCAAATCGTCGGTCGTATCGAAGCCTGCCGCCTTAGCGGTCGCCATCATTTCCTTGTGCAGCAGGAAGGGCGAGTCGATCGGGCGCACGGCTACCGGGCCGCCCTTGCCGTGATACTGGCTCTCACCCCGCCAGCTGTCTTCCATCTTGCGGAAATAGGGCAGCACATCGGCATAGGACCAACCGCGCGCGCCCATCTGGCCCCACTGGTCATAGTCCAGCGGATGGCCGCGCATGGCGAACATGCCATTGATCGATCCGGAACCGCCCATCACTCGCCCACGCGGCAGGGGCATGCGGCGCCCGTCCAGATGCGGTTCTTCCTCGGTCCAGTAAGTCCAGTTGAAGCGCGGATCGGGCATGGCCTTGAGGAAGGCCAGCGGCATCTTGAGGAAAATATGATCGTCCTTGCCGCCGGCTTCCAGCAGCAGGACATTGCTCTTCGGGTCTTCGCTCAGCCTCGCGGCCACGACGCAGCCCGCAGAGCCGCCACCCACAACGATGTAATCGAACGCTTCGCCAGAACCTGTGGCCATCGGTACCTCTCCCTTGCCGGTTTTCTAACGATCGTTACAAAGGGTGGCAAGGAATGTGACGGAAAAGGAGAGGACCGGTCATGACGAGGGAAGATTACGAGCGTTACGTCACGGCCTTCAACGCGCGCGACTATGATGCGGTGTTCGACTTCTACGCCGAAAATCCGAAGATGGCCTTCTTCGGGATCGAGATCACCACGCGCGGACAACTCAAGGATTTCTACGGTTTCCTGCACCAATATGTGAAGGAAACGGTGAAGGTTGAACGCTTCGCCGGGTCCGACGAACTCGCCGCTGTGGAAGGCATCGTGCGCGTGGAAGGCATTGCCGACCTGACGCCGGAAATCCTTGCAGAGCGCGGCATGCCGCAGTTCTTCCCCATCGCGAAAGGTGAAGTGCAGGAAATGCGGCAATATATTCACTACCACCTGAAAGATGGTAAGATCGAAAGCGTCGGCTGCGCACTCGTTTGAGCGCACACGACAGCAATGAGAAGGCCTGTGGAAGAGCGCAGGCCCCTCCGCTTTCACACTTGCGTTTATTTCGCATATATGAAACATGGGCTCCGGATAGGAGGAGCCTAACTTGATCAAGACCACGCATGTCGGAAGCCTGCCCCGCGGGCCCGAACTCGTCCCTCTGCTGCTCGCCCGCGACAAGGGCGAACCTTACGATGCTGAAGAGTTCGACCGCGTCGTTCAGGAAGCCGTGAACGAGGCGGTGGTCAAGCAGGTCGAGGCCGGGGTTTCCGTCGTCAGCGACGGTGAACTGGGCAAGGTCGGCTACTCGACCTACATCATTGAGCGCCTGTCAGGCTTCGGCGGCCACTCGCCCCGCAAGCCCGCGCTCGATCTGGCCGAAGTGCCGGATTTGGCGAAGAAGCTCTCTGCCATCATGGGCGCGCAGGAATTTACCCGCGCCAGCGCCATCGCGCCGGTCAAGCTGGTCAATCTCCAGCCACTGCATGACGACATCCGCCGCTTCAAGACTGCACTGGCCGGGCATGGCCACGGCGTGGCGGCATTCATGAACTCGGCTTCGCCGGGCCTCATCACGGCTTTCCAGCCGAACCAGTATTACCCCAGCCACGAAGCCTATCTGGCCGATCTCGTTACCGCGATGCAGCCGGAATACGAAGCCATCGTGGAAGCCGGCTTCGATCTGCAACTCGATTGCCCGGACCTCGCGATGAGCCGCCACACCGGCTATCAGGATCTGACCGAGGAGGAATTCCTCAAGATCGCCCGCGCCAATGTGGAAGCGCTGAACGAGGCGACGAAGAACATTCCGCCCGAAAAGCTGCGCATGCATGTGTGCTGGGGCAATTACGAAGGCCCCCACGATTTCGACATCCCGCTGGAGCGGATCATCGACATCGTGCTGTCCGCCCGCCCCTCCACCATCCTGTTCGAAGCGGCCAATCCGCGCCACGAACATGAATGGGTGGTATGGAAGGCCGCCGATCTGGCTGGCAAGATCCTGGCCCCGGGCCTGATCGACAGCTGCTCCAACTACATCGAAACCGCCGAACTCGTCGCCCAGCGCGTCGAACGCTTCGCCAGCATCGTCGGCAAGGATCGCGTGATCGCATCCAGCGATTGCGGTTTCGGCACCTTCGCCGGTTACGGCAAGATCGATCCGGCCGTGACCTGGAAAAAGCTGCGTGCCCTGCGCGACGGTGCAGACATTGCGGACGCCCGAATTGGATAAGGCCATGGTGGGCAGCGGGGCAGGTGCCCAGTCCAGCAGCGTCAAGTCGGCAACGCGCACGCTCGACATCATCGAGTATGTCGTCGCTGCCGGCCGGCCGCTGGTGGCACAGGAAATCTCCAATGCCTTGGGGATTCCTGTCAGCAGCCTGTCCTATCTGCTCTCCACCCTGGCCGATCGCGGCTACCTCCAGCGCGAAGGCCGGCGTTACACGCCCGGCCCCGGGCTGGAGCGACTGCAGGCCAAGCGCGGCGGCTTCTCGCTGGTGGAACGCGTGGCGCCGCTGGTGCGCACCTTGCGGGTGCAGCTCAATGAGACGGCCAGCTTCTGGGTGCGCCACGGCTGGGAAATCGAACCTATCGCCACCGAGATGAGCGAGCAGGCCCTGCGCTATGCCGTCATCACCGGCACGCGCCTGCCGATGTATGCCCTGGCTTCCGGTAAGGCGGTTCTTGCCGCGATGCCGGACGATGAGCTGGATCGCTATTTCGCCGAAGTGAAGCTGGAAAAGTTCACGCCCCACACGATCACCAGCGAAGCGAAACTGCGCAAGCAGATTGCCGAAACGCGCAAGACCGGCTTTGCCGTGATCGAGGAAGAATACAGCCTGGGCATCAACGGCATCGGCCGCGCAGTGCGCGTGGGCGACGACGTGATCGGCGCGCTCTCGGTAGCCATCCCCAAGGTCCGCTACAGCGAGGCGCTGGAAGAGCGGGCCAAGGATTTGATGGAGCGCACCGCCACTTTGCTCGAAGAAAGCTGAAATCCTCCGGAAACCGGAGTCAGGACGGACGCGGGCGCGCCGTGACCAGCTTTTCCGAAAGATCCGCGCCCTGCTGGCCCTTGATCTCATAGAGCACTTCGAAGCCCTTGGCGTTCCGTCCCTTCGCCAGCGTGGCAATATCGCCCGGCAGATCCCCTGACGCGATGATCGGCGCCAGCCCGCGCAGGCCCGTATCCCGCGCGCCTGCTACAACAGCAACCAGCGCTCCGCCTGGCTCGTGAAACTCGGTGAAATAGCCGTAATCGGAATAATATTGGGTCGAAGCGAGGCTGCGCGCCTCCTCGCTGATATAGGATTTGCGCGTCCGGCTATCGATCAACTCGTCATAGCTCTCGCCCACAATGAAGCCGGAATTCATGAAATTCACGTCTTCAAGCAAGCCCATCCCGCTGATCAGCCCGATATAGACGACATTGTAGGTCTGAAACGTGTCACTCGTGACCTGCGAGGCAGGCATGATCGTCACCTGTTTGTGATGCTGGGTCAGGATCGGCATCAGTTCGGCAAGGCCATAGGCGGAGGAGAAGGGCAGGTAATTGAGCCCCATATCCTCGGTCATCTCGTAGCGATTGGGGTCAGATTCCTGCGCGCGGGCCAGATCTGTCTTCGAATTGATGGTGAATTCGCGAATCAGGCGCCCCGATTCGGGGTTCATCGGGTCGATTTCACCGAAGATGTAATAGTCACCCACCACGATCACGATGGGGCGATCCGATTCGAGGAAGGGGCGCCAGACGGGGTTCACTTCGGGCGCGCCTGTCTCGACCGCGCGGCCGAACCAGAAGGCGCCGATCAGCGCCACCAGCAACACTGCCGACAGGCCCCACTTGGGCATGGTCCACGGTGCGCGCGGTTCGGGTGCCTTTTCCTCCTGACGGGCAGGCGGAGCGAAACGCAGAGCGTAGGTTCCGGAAGGAATCGTCAGCCGTCCAGCCGTCTCTTCGCCGTCCTGCGCATAGAACTCTTCCAGCCGCTTCCTAAGGCGATGGACATAGACGCGCGCAGTCGCATCGTCGCTCTCGCTGGCGGCCTGGCCGAAGACTGTTTCGGCAATTTCGATCTGCGTCGCAGGCTCTGCCGAAGCGCCCCGCCGAGCGAGAAAATCGAACAGCTCCACCAGCCGTCCGGCCTCGCCCAGCACGCCACTGGACTTCACGCGGGCGACTTCCGCCGCGAAGGCAGCGGTCTCACCAACGGTGGATTCGGTCAGATCGGCGGATGTGTCGTTCAATCAAAAATTCCCGGATTTCTGCGGATTTTTACCCGTGTAACGTGATGTAACGTTCAATAACCGTAATTAACTTGGAAAGCCCCGGACGGTTCCCCAGAGCTGTTGCAAACAATTTGCAACTAATAGCTGGGAAATGGATTTGTCCAAAAAATTTGTTTTTACCCCTCGCCGCCGGCTCAACCTGATGGCTGGTGCAGCCGGTGTTGCGCTGCTGTGCGGGGCAGCCCCTGCGCTTGCTCAGGACGAGGCCGCCGAGGACACCGCAACGCAACCGGCAGATGGTGAGAAGGCCCCAGACAATGCCGTGGAATGGCACGGCGAAATCGTGGTCTATGGCCGTGGCGAGAAGCGCATCGGTCAAGCCATTGCCGCCAGCGAAGGCGGGGTGGCAGGCGCCGACATCGAGATCCGCCCCCTGTTGCGACCCGGCGAACTGCTGGAGGCGACACCCGGCCTGATTGCCACACAGCATTCCGGCGGCGGCAAGGCCAACCAGTACTTCCTGCGCGGCTTCAACCTCGATCACGGCACGGACTTCGCCCTGTATATCGACGACATGCCCATGAACTTCCGCACCCATGGTCACGGCCAGGGTTATCTGGACGTCAACGGGCTGATCCCCGAAGTGGTACAGCGGGTCGATTACCGCAAAGGCCCCTATCGCGCCGACACAGGCGATTTCAGCTTCGTCGGTTCAAGTTTCATCACCACACGTGACAAGATGGCGCCTTTCGCAGCCGTGGAAGTGGGCGAATATGGCTATCGGCGCGCGGTGGCGGGCGGTTCGGCGGAAGTCGGCAAGGGCAACCTGCTGGTCGCCGGCCAGGTGAAACTGAACGACGGTCCATGGGAACTGCCCGAGGATTACGAAGGCTATTCCGGCCTCGTCAAATATTCCGCCCCGCTCGGTGCGGGCGAGATCAGAGCATCGCTGAGCATCTTCAAAGCCACATGGTCTCCCACCGAACAGCTGCCCGAACGCACCGTCGGCTGGCTGGTGGACGACCGTTACGGCTCGCTCGACCACACGCTGCGCGGCCGGACCGAGCGCGAAACCTTCACTTTGAACTACGAGGATGACGACTGGCGGCTGACCGGCTGGGCACAGCATTATGACTGGAGCCTGCTGTCCAACTTCACCTATTTCCTCGACGATCCGGTAAATGGCGACCAGTTGCGCCAGTATGAGAAGATGTGGTCCTATGGCGGCCGTATCGAACGCAACATCACCGTTTCGGACACGCTGAAGCTGCGCATCGGCGCGGAACTGCGCGAAGATGCGATCGATCCTGTCGGTCTCGACCACACTATCGAGGGCCAGTTCGATTACGTGAAGACCGCCTTCGACGTAAAAGAATCTTCCGCGGGTCTCTATGCTGAGGCTATCTGGCAGCCGATCGACCGATTGATGGTGATCGGCGGCATTCGCAATGACTGGTATCGCTTCCGCACCAACGACCTTGGCGGCGAATTCGGCTGGAGCGGCGTGGTCAAGGATGACAGCTTCGCGCCCAAGATCGGCCTGAATTACCAGATCGCGGATGGCATCGCCCTTTATGCCAATTACGGCGAAGGCTTCCATTCCAACGATGCGCGCGGCGTGACCAATCCCGACGATCCGGCCCCCGGTCTGGTGGAAGGCGATTTCGAGGAACTGGGGTTCCGCGTCGAAAAGGGCGGATTGATCTTCACCGGCGTCTATTGGTGGAGTTCGATCGAGAGCGAACTGATCTATGTGGGAGACAGCGGCGCGGTCGAACCGTCCGATCCGGCCGTGCGCCACGGCTATGAACTGACTGCCTTCTGGAAGCCCAATGGCTGGCTGGCATTCGACGGCGTGCTTACCGGATCGTCCGCCCATTATGTTGGTCTGCCCGAGGGTGAGAATTACGTTCCGGGCGCACTGGAAAGCTCGGGCGAACTGGGTGTCTCAGCCCTGTTCCCGGAATGGAATGCGGCGGCCCGCCTGCGCTATCTCGGCCCGCACCCGCTGATCGAAGACAATTCCCAGCGCGGTAAGGCGACTACGCTCGTCAATCTACGTCTCGCCTGGACGCCCACCAGCTCGAAACTGAAGGGCTGGGAACTCTATGGCGAACTGCTGAACGCCCTCAATTCCAAGAGCGACGACATCGACTATTTCTATGCCACGCGCTTCCCCGGCGAGCCTGCCGAAGGGATCGAGGGGCGCAACAGCCGCATCGTCGAGCCCCGCCAGTTCCGCGTGGGCGTGAAGAAGACGTTCTGAACGGAAATCTCCCGACCCCCTTTTTCCCAGCGGGGTCTCACTGGGCGCGGCCATGGTCACTCCGGCCGCGCCCAATTTTTGTCGGGCAGGATCAGTCGAAGATCGTGTTGCCGTGCTCGTCGACCTTGTTGCGGTCGTTCTCGCTGCACTGGAACTCGATCAGCATGCCGTTGCGGTCACGCCCGTAACGCACGGTGACCTTGAACGGCTCTTCCAGTGCCTCGGGATCGTCCAGCACCATTTCGTTGAGCAGCACGTTGGGATCGGCGGGATCGAGATGGATACGTTCGGTCACGCGCAGTTCCGGCGAATGGCCCATGCCCCGCTGCAGATCGAGCGTATCATTGATACCCACCGTGTCGACGACCAGCGTATCGCCTTCCCAATGGCCGATCGAATGGCCCATGAAGGTCGGATCGATTTCCTCCAGCGGCGGATGCTCGCGCCCATCGGTCCAGATGGTGCGGGTCTGCATCCAGGCCTCCTGGTTGATCGTGACCCGGCCCGGCGAGAAGATGAACTCGAACGGGTACTGGAAGGTCTGCATGATCACCGGCATGCCCGGAGGGGAGCAATTGGAAGTGGCCCGCTTTACGACACCGTCATTGGTGCGCACTTCCTCGCGATAGGCGTCATGGCGAGCCTTGAAGTCGCCTTTAAGCTTCGGCGCGCCAGCCCCGGAATCTCCTGCGCGGAACTGCGCGAACCAGATGCCGCCCCAATCGGGCAGGGCATCGAGCGCGGCATAACGCCCCTTGGGGTAGCCGGCGCTCTGGCCTTCCTCCAGCCCTTCGGGCGGCGGTGTGGCCGTGACGGCGCCGAGTTGGGCGGCGGCGGGCGACGCCAGCAGCATGGCCAGCGGCGCGGCAAGGACAAGGCGCCTCATTTCCAGTCTCCCAGAGTGAAGCCATCTGCCTTGCGGACAGCGACATAGGAACCGCCCTTGCTGCCATTGCGCAGCGGGTGGATCTTCAGCGTCACCTTGTCGCCGGTCTTCAGCGTGGTGCGCTTCCAGCCTTCATTGGTGAGGTTGTTGGGGCTGGTCATTTCGATAGCCCAACGTTCGTTCTGGCCTTTGACCGGCACATCGATCTCGATGAAGGCGTGCGGGTTCTGCCATTTGAACTTCACCACTGTCCCTTCCAGCGGAACGGTCTTGTTCATATCGAACATGGCATAGGAATGGTGGGCGATTGCGGCGGAGGCGGGAGCAAGGAGTGCTGCCGCGAGCGCAAGACGAAGTGCGGGTTTCATCGGGTCTCTCCTCAAACCTTGGGCACGTTGATCGGCGTGCCGTCCTTCGGCAGGCCGGAATCCAGCACCTTGCCGTCAGCCTTCTTCAGATCGAGGAACAGGCCGCCCTTCTTGCCGTCCCGCAGCGGGTTCATCCGCAGGGTGATCTTGTCGCCCGTCTTGAGCGAGGTACGGCTCCAGCCCTGCCGCTTGAGATTGTTCGGGCTGTTGAGCTCGATGCTCCAATGCGTGACCTTGCCGCCACTGGGCACATCGATCTCGATGAAGGCGTGCGGGTTGGTCCACTGGAACTCGGTAACCGTGCCCACCAGGGTCATCACCTTCTTCTGGTCGAACATCGCAAAGCTGTGATGCGCCATGGCGGGCGCCGCAATGGCCAGCGGCACGGCAAAAGCCAGCGCCGCGGCGAGAATGCCGCTACGTTTATTCACCGGTCACCTCTTCGATTTCGCTTTCGCCGCGCTCGTCGGCCGTCGCCTTGCCCAGGTTTGTGCCGGGCAAATGCTCGTTATATTGCAGGATGCAGTGGCTCTCGTTGATGTCGGTGTAGTCCGCCCGGACATAGCGCTTGGTGTTCTTCCACTCGCCATCCCAGTTCTGCGGATCGATCAGGGTGTATTCCACCTCCATCGTCTTTCCGCCGTCCACCAGCCGGATACGCTCAAACATTTCGAAATCGTCAGAGATCGGCAGGCCGCTGTCGATCCAGTGATTGTCGGTCTCGAAATATTTGGTGTGCACCACCAGCGTATCGCCCTCCCAATGGCCGATGCTCTCACCATTGTAGGAAGGCACCACCAGATCGGGATCGGAGAAATCGCGCCCGTCGAGGTAGATCATGCGCACGGCATTGTTGAAGCCGCTGATCATGTAGATTGCGGTGGGTAGCTGGATGAAGGCGTGAGGCCACACGCGCGTCATGATCATCGGCATGCCCGGCGGGTAACACTGGCCGATCGAATCCCGGTAGGTCTCGCCCCGCGCGGCAGCGGCCTTGGCCTCCTCCTGCGCGCGGCGCCCTTCCTCGTGGAAGTTGGGATAGGGCGGGCCGAACATGAACTTGGAGAACCCTTCGCGCAGATCCACGAACCAGGTCCCCGTCAGGTCAAACGGAGGCGCAGGACGCTCCTTCTTCAGGTTCTCCGGCGCCAGAGCACCCAGATAACCGGGGTGCTTCGGGATCATCTGCTGAAAACGCTCTTCCGGTATCGGTGCACTGCGATCAGTCTGTGCCGATGCTGGCGCGGCAAGTGCCGTCACAGCAGCCGCTGCTGTGGCCAGTCCGCCGACAATTCTTCCCAGGCGTAGTGAAGCGCCTTTCGCCATCCATACTCTCCCAGCTGTCTGGTGCGGCGTGTCTTCCACCGCTTGCAGAACCGGATTGCCAGAAAGCAGTTGACGAAATCAATAAGCTTTATCGCTCCGAGCGCATTTTAACCTTCGAGAACAGTCCGCGCCGGCAGGAAGCACGCATCCAAACGAAAAGGGCGGCCGCTTGCGCGACCGCCCCTTCAATTTGACAGAAACTGTCAGTCAGCTCAGGCGTTGGCGCCCTTGCCCGACTGGCGCCAGCTGTCGGCATAGGCGTTACGCGCCACGGCCGAGTACGGCACCGGCGAGACGATCGCCTTGATTTCGGTCTGCACGTGCGGCTCGACGGTCGGCTTGGTGGTGCCGCCGTTGGGTTCACCCCAAACCAGCGTCACTTCCTTGCCGAATTCGGCGAAGTCCGGATCGATCATGCCGATCGAGAGCATCGCGCCTTCGTTCGACGAATAGCCAATCCAGGTCGAAACGCCGATCACCTTGCCGTCGCACTTAACTTCGTCGAACGGGTGCATTGCGTACACGGCGCTCGGGAATTCGAAGTACTTGGCGCGGTCGCCCTTGGCGAACATCGAGCTCATGACGCGGTTCACGTCTTCCGGATCGAGCGCGAGGGTGACCTTCTGCTTGTGCTTCTGTTCGGCCATCTTTTCGAGGGCTTCGCGGCCCACGAAGTCATGATCGAACTTCACGATGATGCCGTAACCGATATCCCAGGGGGTCAGGTAGTAGCCTTCGATGCTTTCCGGAATGTAGGAACCGCCGATCGAGCACTTGCCGGCATAGGAGTTGGCCGAAGCCCACTCGCGGAAGCCCTTCGAGATTTCGTCGTCACCGGTGTAGGTGGCGGGCAGCGGCGAAGGCAGCCAGCCCGATTCCAGGGTGTTCGACGAATAGGCGCGGCCGCCGACGAGGGTCAGGCCGAATTCCTTGCCGGCTTCCACCAGCGCACCGTGAACGGCTGCGTAATCGTCCCAGGGGCCGAACAGTTCGTAACCCGGCTGACCGGCCATGCCGTGGCGGAGCGCGATCACGTCCTTACCAGAGATGTCGATGTGGGCCATGTTGAAGAACTTGATGTCGGGCGGGGTGGTGCCCATCGCCTTTTCCAGCACCTTCATGGCGTTCGGGCCCTGAAGCTGGAAGCGATAGTTCTTGCGCTTGCCGTCGGTACGCAGGGCGGTGCGCTCGTCGCGTTCCACCTTCACGTTCCACTTGCCGGTCGAGGCGTGGTATTCGGCCCATTCGATAGCCGGAGCGCGGCCGACCAGGCTGAAGGTCTCTTCATCCAGGTAGAACAGGATCACGTCACCGATCACATAGCCGTCGGGGGTCACGGGAACCCACTGCTTGGCCTTGTTCACGGTGAAGTTCTTGAAGCTGTTGATGCCCAGGTAGTTGAGCATCGCGAAAGCGTCGGGGCCGGTCACATAGAGTTCGACCATGTGGTAGGACTGGTTGAACAGAACGGCGCTTTCCGACCAGGCGCGCTGTTCGTTGCGCCAGTTGGAATATTCTGCCGGCACGCCCGGATAGACGTTCGGGCCGACCTGCTGGTTGCGCAGGAAGTCGACGACGTTGTCGACCGAATCCAGCTTCTGCTGAAGGGTTTGCTCACTCATGTCATGCCTCTCCTAGGAAAAAAGGGCTCTGTTGAAGCTACGGGTTGAACGGTTGGGTTAATCGTTTGCCGGCCGGGCGAGCCAGTCGGCGATCGCTGCGTTCACCGCGTCGGGCGCTTCGGCCATGATCATATGGCCGGAGCCCGGAACGATGACGAGTTCCGAGGTCGGAATGGCTGCCGCGATCTCTTCATGCTGCGCGGGGCCGCTCCAGCCGTCCTTCGAACCGGTCATGACCAGAGTGGGACAGCTAATAGTGGGCAGGAGGCTTTCCACCTCGGGGCGCCCCAGCAGCGCGGCGATCTGCGCTTCGAACACTTGCGTGCCGGCGCGGATGCACATGTCGCGCATGGGGGCCATCAGTTCCTCTTCCTCCAGACGTTCAGGTGCGACCATCGGAGGGAGCCAGGCATCGACCAGGGCTTCCACGCCCTTTTCCCGCCCGATATCGATCAGCACCTGGCGCTTCTCACGCTCGCCCGGCTTAACGGAGTGCATCCCCGTGCTGACAAGGGCGAGTCGCCGAACGCGTTCCGGTGCCAGTCTGAACACTTCCAGCGCCACGCGTCCACCCATGGAATGGCCGAACAGGTCGAATCGCTCCGGGCACTGGCTGAGCGCGACGCGCGCCATCTCTTCAAGGGAATCCGCGGTTCCATAGCCATCGATGGCCTTCGCATCAGCAAAAGCGGCCGTTTGCGCGGCATAAATGCTCGCATCGCAAATCAGGCCTGGCAGCAGGATCAGCATCCGGTCTCCCCAGAAGTCGCGCTCGCAACTTTCTTCGTCAACGTGAACATTTCACCTATACGAATAAATGGGCCTTTGCTAGAGACATTCTTGCAATGGCGGCCCTTGCGTGAAAAAGGGGCCGCAAAATCCAACCAACAAGGCGAATCCGCCACCAGCAGCCGCCTGGAACATTTGGGAGCACACTCATGTCCTACGCCGCCATCCATCCCGACTGGGAAAAATCGCGCGCCAACATGGTCGACGGTTATTCGCTCGAAATGACGGCGAAGGAAATCGAAGGCCTCAAGGAAGCCGCATCGAAGATCCGTCCCGGCACCCAGATCGCCGTGACCTTCCTGCCCGGCGAGGAAATGAGCCAGCGCGTCGAATGCGCCAAGCTGGTGCGTGACCTCGGCTTCGAACCGATCGTCCACCTTTCTGCCCGCCGCTTCACTTCTGAAGCCGAGCTTGAGCAGTATCTGTCGGACATCACCAGTC
Source organism: Erythrobacter sp. SG61-1L (assembly GCF_001305965.1). Taxonomy (NCBI): domain Bacteria; kingdom Pseudomonadati; phylum Pseudomonadota; class Alphaproteobacteria; order Sphingomonadales; family Erythrobacteraceae; genus Erythrobacter; species Erythrobacter sp. SG61-1L. The sequence continues at coordinate 3,236,141 of NZ_JXQC01000003.1, read as the reverse complement.
AGGCTGCCGTGAAGCGCGTCTTCATCATCGCGGGCGACCCGCCGGAGCCGGAAGGCCCCTATTCGGACTCGCTGCAGATCATCGAGACCGGCCTGCTTGAAAAGTACGGCATCGAAATCGTTGGCATCGGCGGCCACCCTGAAGGCCACCCGAATGTCTCCAAGCCCGATCTGTGGATCTGGATGGAAAAGAAGATCGAAGCGATCCGCAGCCGCGGCATGACCCCGCTGGTCGTGACCCAGTTCGCGTTCGACGATGATGCCATTGTCGAATGGGTGAAGGAAATGCGCGGTCGCGGCATCGACGTGCCTGTGCGCCTCGGCATCCCCGGCCCCGCTGGCATCAAGCGCCTGCTGGGCTTCGCCAAGCGCTGCGGCGTGGGTGCATCGGCTTCTGTTATGAAGAAGTACGGCATCTCGCTGACCAACCTCATCGGCAGCGCCGGCCCGGACAAGCTGGTCAACTCGCTCGACAAGGGCCTGACCGAAGAAGCCGGCCGCGTTCGCCTGCACTTCTACCCGTTCGGCGCGCTAACCGCGTCTGCCGACTGGATCAACGGCTACGCCGACAAACACTAAGGCAAGATCTGGGAATGGCCGACATTATCGACGGGCGCGCCGTAGCGCGCAAGCTTGACGAGGAAACCGCCGCCGAAGTGCGCGCGATGACCGAGGCGGGTCTGCCTCGCCCCGGTCTCGCCGTGGTGCTGGTGGGCAGCGATCCGGCAAGCGAAGTCTATGTCGGCCGCAAGATCAAGGGCTGCGAGAAGACGGGCATCCTGTCGGTCGAGCATCGCATGCCCGAACAGACCACGCAGGAAGAGCTGCTGGCCCTGATCGCCACGCTGAACGCCGATCCTTCCGTGCACGGCATTCTGGTTCAGGTGCCTCTGCCCCGGCATATCGACACCGGCCTGGTGCTGCGCGCCATCCTTCCTTCCAAGGATGTCGACGGCTTCCACCCGGTGAATGTGGGCCGCCTGTCCACCGGCACGGGCGGCATCGTGCCCTGCACTCCGCTGGGCGTGACCAAGCTGCTCGATACGGTGTTCGACGATCTGACCGGTCTCGATGTGGTGGTGATCGGCAAGTCCAACATCGTCGGCAAACCTATCGCCATGCTCCTGCTCGAACGGGAGGCGACCGTTACGGTCACTCATATCGAGACGAAGGATCTGCCGGGCCTGTGCCGCAAGGCCGATATCATCATCGCTGCCGCCGGCGCTCCGCGTCTGGTGAAGGGCGACTGGGTGAAGGAAGGCGCCGTAATCATCGACGTGGGCATCACTCGCCAGAAGAACGAAGACGGCACCACCAAGCTGGTGGGCGACGTGGCGTTCGACGAGGTGCAGCACGCTCGCGCGGTCACTCCGGTGCCCGGCGGCGTCGGCCCGATGACCATTTCCTGTCTGCTGGCCAACACTGTGCAGGCCGCCAAGGAACAGCTTTCGGGCAAGAGCAGCGACGGCTTCCAGATCGACTGGGACGATCTGCCCGATCGTTCGATGATCTTCGGCCAGTCGGAAGACTGAGCGGCATCGCAGCCAGACGTTCAAGGGGCCCGATTTCGGGCCCCTTTTTCGTCAGAGCCAGCCGATCCGGCGGAAGCGCCAGAAAAGGCCGAGGCAGATCGTCAGCATCAGTCCGGTCACGGCGAAATAGCCATAGTGCCAGTGCAGTTCAGGCATGAAGTCGAAGTTCATGCCATAGACCCCGGCCAGAGCAGTGGGCACACCCAGGATCGCAGCCCAGGCGGCAAGCTGGCGAGTAATCGCGCCCTGCCGGTTCTGTTCGAGCAGGCTGGCCACTTCCACGATGCTGCCAAGAGTCTCGTTCAAACCCCGCGCCCGGCTGAGGCTGTGGCGCACATGATCGTGAATGTCGTTGAAGTAAGGCCGTGCCTTCTTGTCGATGGCCGGCAGGCTGGCCGAGGCGAGCTTGCCTGCCACTTCCTCCATATGGCGCACATTGCTTTCGAACCGGCGGAGCCTGCGGCGCAGGCGGAATATGCGACGGATACGCGCCTGATCCGGGAAGCCGACAATGGCGCCTTCCTCCATTTCCTCGACCGCCTTGTCGAGACTGTCGAGCAAGGGGCCGTATCCATCCACCAGATAGTCCAGCAGACCGTGCAGCACCACGTCCGGCCCTTCAGCCAGCCGCTCCGGCATTGCTTCCAGTTGCTGGCGCAGCGCGGTGTGCGCACGGGCACTGCCCTGACGGACGGTGATGATGAAATGCTTGTCGAGGAAGATCGCAGTCTGTCCATAGGCAATGCCTTCCTGCTCTTCGAGAGCGGCCGTGCAGGTCATCACGAACAGCATGGTACCGAAAGCTTCCGCCTTGGCTGGGGCGCCGCGCGTCAGCGCATCCTCGATCGCCAGCGGATGCAGCCCATAGCGGTGCTGGAGCAGGACCAGCTCGTCCTCGCTGGGGTCCGCCACGCCGATCCAGTCGAACTCGCCATCGGCAGTCGGCAGGTCGCAATGCTCGAGATCGAGCGCGGGCACCGTTACCTTGCCCGCCGAATAGCGCCTTGCCGCGACAATCGTCATGCAGCACCATCTGACAGAGCCACGCGCGGCTGGCAATCGCAGGCGCACGGCCCCCATTGGCGAGCGGATGGAAACGGCTTACACAAATGTAAGCAAAGGGAGAGAGATCGATGGCAGGCGACGTAGATGTCCTGATCGTCGGCGCCGGTATTTCCGGCATTTCGATGGCCGCGCATATGAAGATGCTGTGCCCGCATCGCAGCTATGCAATGGTCGACCGGCGGGAGAGGCTGGGAGGCACGTGGGATTTGTTCCGCTATCCCGGCATCCGGTCCGACAGCGACATGCACAGTTTCGGTTTCCGCTTCGAACCCTGGATTCACGAGCAATCCATCGCCGACGGGCCGAACATCCTCGAATATCTTGAGCGGGTGGTCGACAAATACGGCATCCGCCCGAACATGGAATTCGGGCAGAAAGTGGTCAGTGCCGATTTCCATTCTGCCGAAGCGCTGTGGCATGTCGAACTGGAAGATGCAGGTGGCCATCGCAGCCATCGCACTGCCTCCTTCCTCTATCTCGGCTCAGGCTATTACGATTACGACAATCCCTATGATGCCGGCTTTGCGGGCCGGGAGGATTTCCGGGGCACTATCGTCCACCCGCAATTCTGGCCGGAAGGGCTGGACTACAAGGGTAAGAAGGTAGTGATCGTCGGGTCGGGCGCCACGGCAGTGACGATCCTGCCCGCCATGGCGAAAGATGCCGCCCATGTGACCATGCTGCAGCGCACGCCCACATGGATGGGTGCCCGCCCGCAGAAGGATGCCGTCGCCAATTTCCTGCGCAAGGTGCTGCCGCAGCGGCTCGCCTACCGGATCACCCGGTTCAAGAATATCCGCATGCACAATTTCATCTTCAAGCGGGCGCGGGCCAAGCCGGAGAAGATCGCAGGCTTCCTTACCCGCAACGCGCAAAAGGCCCTTGGCCCGGCATGGAACGCGAAGGACTTCGTGCCACCCTACAATCCGTGGGAACAGCGCCTGTGCCTGGTGCCCGACGGCGATCTGTTCGAGGCCGTAAAATCCGGCAAAGCCTCCATCGTCACCGACCGGATCGAGCGGTTCGACGCCACCGGCATCCAGCTGGAAAGCGGCGAGCACCTCGATGCGGATATCATCGTCACCGCCACCGGCCTTGCCCTGACCATGGGCGGCAAGATTGCTGTGAGCGTGGATGGGCAGACCGCCGACTGGGCGCAGCACTGGTTCTATCGCGGCTGCATGTTCTCCAACATGGCCAACTTCGCCGTGGTGTTCGGCTATCTCAACGCATCCTGGACACTGCGGGCCGACAATACGGCAAGCTACGTCTGCAACGTGCTCAACCGCATGGAGGCGCTGGGGGCAGACACGGTCTATCCCGCCCTGCCGGATGAAAGTGTGTTGGTGGAGGATGACGTGTTCAATTACTCGTCCGGCTATATCCAGCGCGCACGGCACATGATGCCCAAGAGCGCTGCCGAACTGCCCTGGCGGCTGAACATGGATTACCTCGCCGATGCGAAGGACTTTCGCGAACGGCCGGTGGACGATGGCGTGCTGGCCTTTGAAAAGGCTGGAAATGCAATAGCGCAAGCTGCGGAGTAGCGGGCCGGATCGAATTGCCCTAACCACCCATGCCATGGGCAAGGGTGAACGAATCTGGACAGCTGCGCTGGTCGTGATCGGCGACGAGATCCTGTCAGGCCGCACGCAGGACAAGAACATCGCACAGGTGGCCAGCTGGCTGCAGGTGCAGGGCATTCGCCTCACCGAGGTACGAGTGGTGCCCGATGTGATGGAAGCCATTGTCGAGGCCGTGAATGCACTGCGCGTGAAGCATGATTACCTGTTCACCACCGGAGGCATTGGCCCCACGCATGACGACATCACGGTGGACGCCATCGCCGCCGCGCTGGGCGTGGAAGTGATCGTCCACCCCGAAGCGCGCAAGATCCTGGAAGATTACTACGCCACGCGCGGCGGCCTCAATGAAGGGCGCCTGCGCATGGCCCGCGTGCCTGCCGGCTCTGACCTGATTCCCAATCGCATGTCGGGCGCGCCCGGCATCCATGTGGAGAACATCTTCGTGATGGCGGGCGTGCCCACCATCTGCGCCCAGATGCTTGATGGGCTGACCGGCACGCTGGAAGGCGGCGCCCCGCTGCTCACTGAAACCATCGGCTGCTGGGTTGCCGAAAGCGAAGTCGCCAACCTGTTGCGCGAGGTCGAAGCCGCACACGAAGGTTGCCAGATCGGCAGCTATCCCTTCTTCCGTGAGGGGAAGACCGGCGCCAATTTCGTAATCCGTTCGACCGATCCGGAAACCCTGCGCAGCGCAGTGGACACACTGTGCGAGGGGCTGGGCGAACTGGGCAAGGATTTCACGCCGGGAGGTATCTAGGCCGCAAAGGCCGGAACCGGCGGACGAAGGGAGAGAACAGACAATCATGACTCGCGAGGAACTGGCGGGCGCGATCACGCGCGTGCTCGAAGCCATGAAGGCGCATGATCCTGCCGCTGCCAGGCTGGCGCCCGGCGCGCGCTATACGGAAAACGGGCAGGAACTGATCCCCGGTGATGGATTGTGGGGCACGCTCGATACGCTCGGCACCTATCGCCACGACTTCCTAGACACGGTGAGCGGACAGGCCGCGACAATTACCACCATCGCCGAAGGCGCCGTGCGGTCCATCCTGGTGCTGCGCGTGAAACTGGATGCTGGCGGCATCGCGGAAGTTGAAGCCATCGCCGCGCGGCCCGACGTGATGACCCGGCAGGCCCCTTTCGCAGACGGGCCCAACCAGCTCGACCTGTCTGGTGGCCCCGCCCCGGAGTGGTTTGCCCCGATCCCCGAGGGAGAGCGGCTGCCCCGCGAAGAACTGCGCCGGGTGGCCAATATGTATTTCAGCGGGATCGAGAAGAACGACGGCAAAGGCGCCTATCCTTTCGCCGATGGCTGCATCCGCATCGAGAACGGCTTTCGCACCACGGAAGTGCCCGGCATCGCGCTGGAGGAAGAGCCTGCCGACAGGGACACGCCCTATCAGCCCGACTTCCGGGCGATGAGCGCGAAGGCCCAGCTCGAAACCGGCTTCTTCCGCTTCGTGGACCGCATCCGCGACCGGCGCTTCCCGGTGATCGACGAGGAACTGGGCGTGGTCTTTTCCTTCGCCTTCTTCGATCATTCCGGCACTGTACGCGACTATGAACTGGCCAGCGGCCGCACTGTGACCACCGGCCTGACCCGCCCCTTCAGCTGGGAAATCGGCGAGGCGTTCCGGATCGAGAAGAGGCTGTTCACTCGCATTGAGGCGGTCATGACCGGCTGCCCCTATGGCATGCGCCCCAACTGGCCGCTGGAGGAAGGCGACATCGCGTGACGCCGCGCCAGCCTGCCCGTGCCCTGTCTGCCAGCGTGCTCGCAGCCACGCTGGCGCTGGCGGCCTGCGCCACTCCACAGGCGCAGCTGGGGCAGCACGAGCAATTGCTTTCCCGTTTCGAAGCCGCCCTTGCCGCGCAGGACAGTGCCACGGCCGCGCTTGAAGGCTGGTGCGCCGCGCGCGGCATTGCCCAGCCCGCCCGGATTGTCGCCTCCCCGGCAGGCGGGCCGATCCGACCTGCAACGACGCGCAACCGGATCGTGCTCGAAGTCTCGGAGAGCGAGCCGGTCGGCTATCGCCACGTCGCGCTGCGCTGCGGGGACAAGATCCTGTCCGAAGCGCATAATTGGTATGTTCCCGGCAGGCTCACTCCAGAGATCAACCAACAGCTTGAGACGAGCGACATTCCCTTCGGCAAGGCCGTAAAGTCGCTCGGCTTCACGCGCGAAAGACTGTTCGAAACACGCGGGCCGATAGAGGGCTGTCCGCCCGACACGATCCTCCACCACCGCGCCGTTTTGCGCCTGCCGGACGGACGTCCGATCAGCACCGTGATCGAGTGCTACACAGCCGAGAATCTGCGCTGAGCAGACGGCCCATTCCGGGCCTCGATCAAAAATAGCGATCTTCCAAAGGCCTGTTGCCCGCTTGCACCGGCCAAGGCGCAATTTCGCGCGTGGCACTGTGCAGCCTGTTGACAAGGCGGGAACGGTCCATTGTAACTGGCGTTAAATTAACACCCGTTACATTAGCGGTACAACATACTAGGGAGTCAGATGATGCCTATCGGCCTTTCGCCGCGTGCATTCCGCGCCGGCGCCGCAAATCTCGCCATTGCCGTGTCGCTCTTTGCCGGAGGGACCGCCTTTGCCCAGGATGAGGGCAGCAGCCAGGAAGGCGGCATTCACGAAATCATCGTGACCGCCCAGTTCCAGAGCCAGAATATCCAGGAAACCCCGCTGGCTATCACCGCCGTCGATGCGGAACTGATGGAAGCCCGCAGCCAGACCAACGTGCAGGATGTTGCCCAGCGCGCGCCCAGCGTCAGCTTCACCGCAGGCGGCCAGGGTGGCGGCGCACAGACCGCCGCAGCCAATATCCGCGGCATCGGCCAGAGCGACTTCCAGTTCCCGAACGAACCGGGCGTCGGCATCTATATCGACGATGTCTATTACGGCATTTCCTTCGCCAGCGCTTTCGACCTCGTCGATCTTGAACGGGTGGAAATCCTGCGCGGCCCGCAGGGTACTCTTTCGGGCAAGAACTCCATCGGCGGTTCGATCAAGCTGTTCAGCCGCAAGCCGAATGACGATCCCGATGCCTATGTGGAAGCCACGGTCGGTTCCTTCGGCCGCCTCGGCATCAAGGCTGCGGGCAATGCCACTCTGGTGCCCGACAAGCTCTATCTGCGCCTTACCGGCGTGGGCAAATATTCCGACGGCTACCTCAAGCGGCTCGACTATGAATGCGTCACTGGCAACCCCGCCCCCGGCGGATCGCTGGCATCGGCAGCCGAAGATTGCGTGATCGGCACCGAAGGCGGGCAGAACGTGCTTGCCGGGCGCGCGGCGCTGCGCTGGATCGTGAACGACCGGATCGAGAACAACTTCATCGCCGACGTCACGCGGGACCGTTCAGAAGCCTCGCCGGGCAAGGCGATCTTCCTGCCGCCGATCAACGGCAATGACTATGTCACCGGGCCGGAAGAATACACCAACTACGCCACCTACACCGGCTATCCGGGGCTGGCGGACCAGTACACCAACCCGGCGATCAGCTACGTCAATTCCTGGGGCTTCTCGAACAATCTCGAGATCGGCCTGAGCGACACCGTCACTCTCACCTCGATCACTGCCTTCCGCCACGCGGACGGCAAAAGCTCGTGGGATGGCGACAATTCGCCCGAGAACGTCTCCAACAACACGACCATCTTCGACCATGACCAGTTCACTCAGGAACTGCGCCTCTCGGCCAGCCTGAGCGACATGTTCGAAATGACCGTGGGCGGCTATTACTACAAGGGCGACAGCAGCATCGGGGGCCGCGTCAACGTGGGCGCAGCCGGGCTGGACTTCGTCTCGAACGATCCGTTCAAGCAGACCTCCAAGTCGGCCTTCATCCACGGCGTGGCGCATCTCACCGATCGGTTCAACCTCACTGCGGGCGTGCGTTATACGGACGAGAACAAGACCTACACCTTCAGCCGCACCAGCCCACTGCCGGGCGTGCCAACAGATTTCCGTGTGGCCGGTCTAGACGGGCTCAAGGCAAGCTTTTCAGGAGATCGTGTCGACTGGCGCATCGCGGCTGACTACGAGATTGTGAACGACATCCGCTTCTACGGTCAGATTTCTACTGGCTTCAAGGGTGGTGGCATTAACCCGCGGCCCTATTACGAAACCCAAGTCAAGCCATTCGAACAGGAAACGGCGACTTCGTATGAGGCTGGCCTCAAAACCATGCTGTTCAACCGCAGGCTTCGGTTGAACGCAGCCTATTACCATACGGACTACAACAACTATCAGGGCCTGGTCAGTTACTGCCCCGACCTCACCCCCGATCCGCTGCCTCAGTTCTGTTCGGCCACCCGCAATGTGGGCGATGCCAAGATCGACGGCTTCGAAGTGGAATTCGACGCACAGCCGGTGGAAGGCCTCTCGATCGACGGTTCGGTCAGCTACACCAAGTTCGATTTCGTCAGCGGCATCGAAGGTTCCGGCATCGTGCCGGGCGTGACCAAGGCGCCCTTCGTGCCGGAATGGAAATATGCCATCGGCGCCCAGTACGAAATCCCGCTGGAAGGCCTCGGTTCGCTCACGCCGCGCGTGGACTGGACCTGGCAGTCGGACATGGAAAGCAACATCCCCAACAGCATCGAAGGCTTCTTGCTGGGCCGGGTGGAATCGCGCGGGCTGCTCAATGCCCGTCTGACTTTCCGTTCGCAGGACAAGGATTGGGAAGTTGCCCTGTCGGCCACCAACCTGACCGACAAGTTCTATTACGCGAACAAGTATGACCGCGTCAGCCAGTCGGGCAATGCCTATGGCCTGCCCGGCCGTCCGCGCGAATTTGCAGTGAGCGTGAAGCGCAACTTCTGATCGCAGTCCTCTCGCGATCGAAATGAGGCGGGGCGGCATGCGGGTGCCGCCCCGTTTCTTTTTGGGCCTGGGAGAACCTCAGACTTTCGCCTTGCTCCGGTTCAACAGGGCCGCGGCGTGCATCAGCGCCGTGAATGCGTCAGCATCCACTTCGTCACCTTCATACAGGTCGATGGCACGGCGGGCATTGCCGTCCAGGCTGGCATTGAACAGGCCCGCTGGATCCTCCAGCGCGGCACCACGGGCGAAGGTGAGCTTCACCTTGTCCTTGTAGACCTCCCCCGTGCAGAGGATGCCTGCATCCTCCCACACCGGAACACCCAACGGGTTGGAGGGCTTGCGCCACTTCACCTGCTCCGCCACTTCCGGCAGTGCCTGATGGATAAGGCCGCGCAGACGAGCGAGCACTTCGCCGCGCCAGTCAGCGAGTGCTGCGATCCGCTCGTCGATCAATTCGGATGGGCTCTTCTCGGTCATGCCCGCAGCGTAGCGCCCGGCAGAATGCAGGCAAAGCAAAAGGGCCGGAGGATTGCTCCCCCGGCCCCTTGGTGATTTCGCTTTGTCGCGTGAATTACGCGCCGGCGATTTCCGTGGTGTCGATCTTGAGGCCCGGACCCATGGTCGAGGTCACCGAGATCTTGCGGACATACTTGCCCTTCGAACCCGACGGCTTGGCCTTGACGATCGCATCGACGAAAGCGTCGAAGTTCGACTTCAGCTGCTCGTCCGAGAAGGAGAGCTTGCCGATGCCCGAGTGGATGATGCCCTGCTTTTCGACGCGGAATTCAACCTGGCCGGCCTTGGCGGTCTTCACCGCGGTGGCGACGTCCATGGTCACCGTGCCCAGCTTCGGGTTCGGCATCAGGCCCTTGGGGCCGAGCACCTTACCGAGACGGCCGACCACACCCATCATGTCGGGGGTGGCGATGACGCGGTCATAGTCGAGGTTGCCGGCCTGCATGTCTTCCATCAGGTCTTCGGCGCCGACCTTGTCCGCACCGGCTTCAAGAGCTTCGGCGGCCTTGGCGTCCTTGGCGAAAACGGCGACGCGCATGTCCTTGCCGGTACCGGCCGGGAGCGAAACCATGCCGCGGACCATCTGGTCGGCGTGGCGCGGATCGACGCCCAGGTTCATCGCGATTTCGACGGTTTCGTCGAACTTCTTGCTGGCGTTCTCGCGCAGGGTCGCGAGCGCTTCGTCAACGCTGTACAGCTTGTCGGCGTCGAGCTTGGCGACGAGCGCCTTCTGCTTCTTGCTCTGCTTGGCCATGTTCTCAGCCCTCCACCACTTCGAGGCCCATCGAACGCGCGGAGCCTTCGATGATCTTGGTCGCCTGCTCGATATCGTTCGCGTTGAGATCGGCCATCTTGGCCTGTGCGATCTCGGCGAGCTGCGAGCGCTTGATCGTTCCGGCCGAAACCTTGCCCGGCTCCTTCGAGCCCGACTTCAGGTTGGCGGCCTTCTTGATCAGGAAGGTGGCGGGCGGCGTCTTGGTGACGAAGGTGAACGAACGGTCCGCATAGACGGTGATCACGGTCGGAATCGGCATGGCCTTTTCCATTTCCTGCGTGGCGGCGTTGAACGCCTTGCAGAATTCCATGATGTTCACGCCGCGCTGACCCAGAGCCGGGCCGATCGGCGGAGACGGAGTTGCGGAGCCGGCAGGCACCTGGAGCTTGATATAGCCCTCAATCTTCTTGGCCATGAGAGGCCTCCTTTCGCACTGTCGCCCCGCCTTGCGGCAAACCGGTCCGGCCGGGGCTCATGTTAAGCGGTTTTTGCGGAGCCTCTGCCAAGGCCCCTCCCGCACGGAATCCCGCGCGCAAACGCGGGAAGCGGCGCCCCTACAGCAGGAAGCGCCGAATTACAACCGCGATCCCGCCCTGCGCAAACAGGGGCGGAAACGCACCTGTCGGGCCAGCTTACTTGGAAAGTTCGACGTGCTCGAAATCCAGCTCGACCGGAGTCGCGCGGCCGAAGATCGAGACCGAAACCTTGACCTTGTTCTTGTCGAAATCCAGCTCTTCCACCACGCCGGTGAAGCTGCTGAAGGGGCCTTCCAGCACCTTGACCTGATCGCCGATTTCGTAATCGACGTGGACTTCGCGCTTCGGCATCGCGGCGGCTTCTTCGCGCGCGCCGAAATAGCGGGCGGCCTCGCGTTCCGAAATCGGCTGCGGCTTGCCGTTGGGGCCGAGGAAACCGGTCACCTTCGGAGTGTTCTTGATGAGGTGATACACGTCATCGTTGAGGTTCAGCTTGGCAAGGACATAGCCGGGCATCGTCTTGCGCTCGACCTGGACCTTCTTGCCGCGCTTCACTTCGGTGATCGTCTCGGCCGGAACTTCGACCTGCTCAACCCCTTCGGAGAGGCCCATGCGTTCCGCTTCCGAAATGATCGAATCGCGTACCTTGTTCTCGAAGCCCGAATAGGCGTGGATGATGTACCAGCGGGACATTGTTACGGTTCCGTCTCTTGCGTCAGCCTCAGGCCAGCGACAGCAGCCACTGGACGATCATGGAAAACAGCGTGTCGACACCCAGGAAGAACACCGACAGGATCACCATCATGATCGCCACGAAGATAGCCGTGGTGACGGTTTCCTGACGCGTGGGCCACACTACCTTGCGGGCTTCCGCCTGCACCTGGCGCATGAATTCGCCGGGATTGATCTTGGCCATGGTTATCTCGCTTTCGTTTTCGCGATCGGCAAACAAACTTGTCATGCATTCCGGCAAAGGATCGTCGCCGCCCCGGCAATTTACCGGGAGGGGCAAGGATTCTCCGATGTCGGAAAGCCCGGCCGCATGTAGCGATGGTGCAACCCGATGGCAAGAGAGGCGCCGAAGGCAAGATAGCGGCGAATTGCGATTCGCCCCGCCTGCCGAGCCGCCCGCCTGTGGTTTCGCATTGCGGGAAATATTGCATCGGGCACTGGCGCCCGGCGGGATGTGCCGATAGCCTCCCCGGCTTGGTAATGTATCGGGGGGTATGACAGTATGGCGGCAGGGCAACCGGCGGGGCTGATCGATCACATCACGAATGTGTCCGACTTCATCTGGGGCGGAACGTGGGACGGCGCGCAGGCCCTGCCTTTTCCGCCGATGGTGATCATCCTGTTCGGCATCGGCCTTTATATGATGGTCGGCCTGCGTTTCTCCCCCATCCTGTCGCTGGGCACGGCCTTTGCCGGTCTGTTCAAGGGCCGCAAGGCGCATGGCGCGGGCGAGATCTCGCCCTTCGCCGCGCTCTCAACCGCATTGTCCGGGCAGGTCGGCACCGGCAACCTTACCGGCGTCGCCACGGCCATCGCGCTGGGCGGACCGGGCGCGATCTTCTGGATGTGGATCACCGCGCTGATCGGCATGGCGCTGGCCTTTGCCGAAGGGGCGCTGGCGATTCGTTTCCGCGAGACCACGTCCGACGGGGTGCATCGCGGCGGCCCGATGACCTACATCATGCGCGGCCTTGGCCCCAAATGGCGCTGGCTGGCGCTGGTCTTCTGCGTGGGCACCATGGTTTCCGCCCTCGTCACCGGCAATTCGGTGCAGGCCAATGCCGTGGCCGATGGCCTCAACGAACTGTTCGGTATCGAGGAATGGCTGGGCGGGCTGATCGTGGCCATCGCCGTCTTCGTGGTGATTATCGGCGGCATCAAGTCGATCGGCAGCTTTGCCGAGAAGATCGTGCCGGTGATGGCCCTGGCCTATATCGTGATGGCGGTGCTGGCCATTGCGCTGAACATCCGCGACGTGCCTGAAACCTTCGCCCTGATCTTCGGCGGTGCGTTCAATCCGCAAAGCGCGGCGGGCGGTTTTGCCGGGGCGGCGGTGATCGTGGCGATCCGCGCAGGCGTGGCGCGCGGCCTGTTCTCCAACGAGGCCGGGCAAGGCTCCACCCCCATCGCCCATGCCGTGGCGCAGACGGAAGACCCGGTGCAGCAGGGCCGCATGGCGATGATGGGCACTTTCATCGACACCATCGTGATCTGCACCCTGACCGCGCTGGTGATCCTGACCGTAGAAGGCAATTTCACCACCGGCGGCCAGCCGGTTCTGCATGCCTGGCAATCGGACCTCAACGGCTTTGCCATGACGTCCGGCGCCTTTGCCGCGGCCTTCCCCGCGATGGTGGGCGGCGTGCCCATCGGCACGCTGGTGGCGGGGATTGCGCTGATCCTGTTCGTCTACACCACGCTGCTCACCTGGTCCTATTACGGGGAACGGGCGATCACCTTCTTCTATGACCGTGTGCCCGGATCGAACCGCAAGGGCGAAAAGGCGCTGCACATCACCTGGCGCGTGCTGTGGTGCATGGCCATCTTCCTGGCTTCGACCCAGCCGCTGGAACTGGTCTGGCGCCTTGGCGACATCGCCAATGCCGCCATGGCCCTGCCTAACCTGGTTGCGCTGGCGCTGCTTTCCGGCGTGGTGTTCAAGCTGGCAAAGGGTGACCGTTTTGCCGGCACCGATTACGGCACCGAGACGGACGAGGAACCTCAGGAATACTGATCCTGCCGCGGCTTTCCGCCGCGCGTCCAGATCAGCCAGACGAGCAGCGCGGCCGCCAGCGGCATCAGGTTGATGCCCAGCGGCAGCGCCGCCGCGCGCGTGGCATAGGGCGCGAAATAGAGTGCGATCACGGCAAGCTTTTCCCAATGCCGCCAGCCTTCTGCCTGCCCGCGCAGCACCAGCCACATCACCGGCAGGATCAGGAAGGGCAGATCGTAATTGAACAGATAGGGCGAGGCGATGGCCGTGCAGGCCAGCATCAGCGCGCCGGTGGCCATGCCATCCTGCCCGAACCTGCGCCATGAGATCACGGTCAACCCCAGCATCGCCGCCGCCAGCGCGACCTGCACTGCCAGCGCAACGGAGCTGGGCATGAACAGGCTTAGCTGGCCATAGAAGGTGGACAGCCGCAGATAGAAATCCGCATCGGCCACCTGCATGATGACGCTGCTGACTTCCCAGCTGGTCATATAGGCCTGCATCGTGGCTGTGCCGAACGCCGCCCATGACAGGGCCAGCAGCCCCACCGCACTGCAACCGGCTGCCGCGAAGGCCTTCCACCGCCCGCCTGCCGCCAGCCAGAAGGGGATCAGCAGCGCCAGATGCGGCTTGATAATCAGCGCGCCAAGCAGGGCGCCCGCCAGCAGCGGCCTGCGGTCCAGCAGGGCAACCCCGCCCACCAGCAGCGCGCCGGTCAGCAATCCGTTCTGCGCATGGCCTGCCGCGATCAGTGCACCGGGGAAGGCCAGCACCGGCAGCCAGTAGCGCGGAAAGGCGCGGATCGCGGCCCATGCCCATAGCGCATAGGTTCCGGCCACCCAGGCGATCCACGCCAGCGGGAAGGGCAACATGCCGAACGGCGCGACGATGAACAGGAAGGGCGGCGGATTGACGTAGGCGAACCAGCCCTGCGATCCAGTGGCGAGCTGCACGCGTTCCTGCACGTCCAGATCATAGGCCAGCGCGGGATGCCCGCCTGCGGTCACCTGCCCCGCGCCCCAGAAGGCCAGGAAATCGCTGCCGACCGGCCCGGTCGCCTTCAGCCAGGCGTCGACCAGCAGCCCCAGCGAGGCAAGGCACAGCAGCACGGCATAGCCGCGCACCCGTTCGGGCGTGAGCCAGCCTGCTTCGCGAATATCGATCATGCCGTCCCCCAGTTGCCCGCACCAGGCATATCCCGAGCATCCGGCGAAAGGCCAGAGCGATTCGGCCCGGCGGGAAACCGGGGCGGGCGCGTTACAGCGATGTCAGAGAGGAAATCGCCTGGCAGGAGTGGCAGGATTCGAACCCGCGGCCCTCGGTTTTGGAGACCGATGCTCTACCAACTGAGCTACACTCCTCCAGGCGGATGCGGCCTCTATCGCCAAGCCCCCACGATAGCAACCCCGTCATCACATCCTGTGTCACACGGCGTGTCGGGACACTTCGTATTTCCGCAATGCGGCACAGGCTGGTAAACTGCATTCATGCACGCACCCGCGCCCAAGATCATTCCGGCCGATACGCTGCTGCTGGCCTATCGCAGCGGGATCTTCCCGATGGCCGACAGCCGCGACGATCCGGAGGTTTTCTGGGTGGAGCCGCGCCTGCGCGCAATCCTGCCGCTGGACGGGTTCCACTGTTCGCGCTCGCTGGCCAAGGTCATCCGGCAGGATCGCTTCACGGTAACCTGCAACGAAGCCTTTGGCGAAGTGCTGGACGCCTGCGCCGCGCCGCGTGCCGGCAGGCAGGAAAGCTGGATCAGCGAGCGAATCGCCGCCAGCTATCGTACGCTGCACCTGGCGGGCCATGCCCATTCGATCGAATGCTGGCTGCCTGACGGCAGTGGCGGACGCGAATTGGTGGGCGGGCTTTACGGCGTGGGGTTCGACCGGGTGTTCTGCGGCGAGAGCATGTTCAGCCGCACGCGCGATTCGTCCAAGGTGGCGCTGGCCTGGCTGGTGGCGCTGCTGCGCCGGGCCGGGGCCGAACTGCTCGACTGCCAGTTCCTGACCGAGCATCTTTCCTCGCTGGGCGCGGTTGAAATCACACAAGCGCGCTATCTGGAATTGCTGGCGCAGGCCTGCCGGCCCGGCCCCTTGGCCGACTTGCCGAGTGCCTATTCCGCGTTGCTGGCCGAAGCCGAAGGGCTGGCCGCAGGCGCCGGGGCAGGCGAGGCGCTGGCCGAAGGCGCGGGCGATGCGGCGCGTTCTTCCGAAGGCAGCGGCGCCTCTTCGCCCGGGAAGCTCATCGCGCAATCCTTGACCCACACGTCATAGACGGGGTGTTCCACCACGTTGAGCGAGGGGGAATTCTTGAACAACCAGCCGGAGAAAACGCGCAGCCATTTCGGCGTCGCGCCGGGCGAACTGCGCTGCGCCACCAGCACCTGAACGAAGGCGCCGGTTTCGGGCGGATTTTCCCAGGGCGGCGTCCGCTCACAGGTGGCGAGGCGCACGATCACATCGCCTACGCGCTTCGATTCGCCCGGCTTGAGCTGAATGTCCTGCGTGATGTTGTTGCGCTTGTTCAGCAGGCCCAGAGTGGCCACCCGCTCTTCACGCGGAGTGCCCAGCCCTTCATCCGCGATGCCCGAAGGCGTATCGGCGGACGCGAATTCCTTGGGGACTTCGGTTTCCTGTCCTTCGGGAACCGTGGGTTCGCCCTTGCAGGCTGCCAGCAGCCCAAGGAGCATCACTGCCGAAAGGGCTGTCGCCCGGCGCATGATCAGGCGTCCGGCGAGGTCAAAGATTGCCGCCATCCGGCGACCAGGCTTCGTAATCGCCGGTGGCGGGGGCGCGCACGCCGCCGCGTTCCAGCGCGCCGGCCGGGCGATAGGCCGAGGAAGTGCCGGTAGCGTTGGGGGTGTAATCCGCTTCCCAGATCCGCGGCGGGGGAAGATTGCTTTCGGGAACGCTGTCGAACGCGCCGTGCAGCCAGCCATGCCATTCGGCCGGAACGCGGCTGGCATCGTTGGCGCCGTTATAGATGACCCAGCGCCGTTCGCGGCCTTCCACGGTCTTCTTCTTGGTGGAGCGGAAATAGCGGTTGCCCTGCGCATCGGTGCCCACATGCTCGCCATTCATCGAGCTGAACATCGAGGTGCCGATGGTGGCGCCGTCCCACCAGGTGAAGATCTTGCCGAGGATTCCCATGGCCGCGCGTTAGCCGCAAAGCCGGGGGCCGCGCAAGCCAAACACTGCGCCCTCGCCTCTCAAATCGGCTGAGCCGGGTATCAGTACCGTGCCCTTACCATTCCACTTTTGCGCCGGGGCCGATCCCCAGTTCGGCGGCGCGGCCGCCATTCAGTTCCAGCACAGCCTTGGCAACCCCGACAGAGGGACGCGAATCGAGCGAATAGGGCACGGCGTTAGCCGCGATGTTCAACACCTTCCCGTCCGTGCCGATGAAGATGATGTCGAGCGGGATCACCGTGTTGCGCATCCAGAAGCTGGGCACGTCAGGCGGACGGCGGGGGAAGATCATGCCTTCATCCGCGCCCATCTGCTTGCGGAACATCAGGCCCTTGGCCTGTTCTTCCTCGCTGGCGGCCACTTCCACCATGAACCGATGGGTCTTGCCGTTCTGCGTGACGGTGAGGGGGATCACCGGCAACCCGGATTCCGGGTGGCGTGAGGGCTGGGCCATCGGCGCCGTGCCGGCGGCAGATGCCCTGTCCTGCGGCGAACAGGCGGCGAGCGATGCCAGTGCAGCCCCAGCCGCCAATGCGAAAAGCCTAGAAATCGTCACGACCCATCCTCTTCTTCCCCGGCAGCGGCCCATTGCTCGGCCGCCTCGGTGCTGGGGGCATCCACCAATTCGCGCGCGCTGTCGAGAGCGTGGCCTGCACGCAGCATGGCGGCGATCTGTTTCTCGCGCATGGCACGATCCGTCGTCGCGGTTCCGAACGGCCCGAAGCGGCGCTTGCGGGCCAGCGCCAGCGCGGCGCGGCGTTCCTCTGCCTCGCTGGCCTGCACATTCTCGCGAATGTCTTCCGAAATTCCCGCCGCGCCCAAGGCCTGGCTCACGCGCCTTGGGCCATAGCCGCGCCGCAGCAGGCCGCCCGCCTTGGTGCGGGCATAGGTTTCATCGTCGATATAGCCGAGTTCGACATAGCGCCCGACCAGCGCCGCGACATCGGGCTGGCCTTCCCCGTCCCAGCCGCGTTCGCGCAATTTGCGCTTCAGATAGGCTTCCAGCTTTGCCGCACTGGTGGCGAAACGCGCGACATAGGCCAGCGCCATTTCCTCCATCCGGGGCCGGTCGAGCGGGCGCGGCGGCCGTTTTAGCCGGGGATTGTGACGGGCATCGGGTTGCATCGGCCATATTCGTGCCACACTCGCCGTGGATTGGACAGCATGCGCGAGGTGTAAACCACCCGAAACCGCACTTGGGGAGAGGTGTGCGTTTCAGCTTGCGTTCAAGCGCCCCGGCGAATTGGGGCGTGCTTTGGGATCAATAACGGGTTTCGCTAGACCATGACCGACGCCGTACTCCAGCCGACGCCGAACAAGTGCGATCTGCCGCGCCGCCGCGCCGACTTCGCAACCTTTGCGGAGGCGCTGGACTATGCCGCGCAAGGCGTAAAAGGCTTCAATTTCCACGATCCGCGCGGGACGCTGATCCGGCCCTATCCCTTCAGCGAACTGCGCCAGGACGCGCTGAAGATGGCCCACCGCCTGATCGCGCGCGGCGCGAAGCCGGGGGACCGGATGGCCCTGATCGCCGAGACGGGTCCGCAATTCGCAGCCCTGTTCTGCGGTGCGGTCTATGCCGGCGTGTGGCCCGTGCCGCTGCCGCTGCCCACCAGCTTCGGCGGCAAGGATCATTATATCGACCAGATCGCCGTGCAGATGGAAAGCGCGGAACCGAAGTTCCTCTTCTATCCCGCAGAGATCGAAGGCATGGCGCTGGCCGCTGCCGAACGGCAGGGCTGCGAAGGCATCAGCTGGGAAAGTTTCGAACAGGAAGACGCGCCTGAGACCGAACTCCCGGCGCTCGATCCGGAAGGCATCTGCTTCCTGCAATATTCCAGCGGTTCCACCCGCTTCCCGCATGGCGTGGCGGTAACGCACCGTTCGCTGCTGCATAATCTGGCCGGCCACGGCCATGGCATGGAAATCGGCCCGCTCGACCGCTGCGTCAGCTGGCTGCCCTGGTATCATGACATGGGCCTGGTGGGCTGCTTCCTCTCGCCCATCGGCAACCAGTTCTCGGTCGATTACCTGAAGACCGAGGATTTCGCCCGCCGCCCGCTCGCCTGGCTGGACCTGATCAGCCGCAACCCGGATACGTCGGTCAGCTTCTCGCCCACTTTCGGCTATGACATCTGCGCCCGCCGCGTTTCGAGCCAGACCCATGTGGCGGAACGCTTCGACCTGTCGCGCTGGCGCATCGCAGGCAACGGGGCGGACATGATCCGCCCGGACGTGATGCAGAATTTCGTCAACGTCTTTGCCGAAGCCGGCTTCCGCGCCAGTGCCTTCCTGCCCAGCTACGGCCTTGCCGAAGCGACGCTGGCCGTCACCCTGATGCCGCCGGGCGAAGGCATCCACGTGGAACTGGTGGAGGAAGAACGCCTTTCCGGCACGCCGCGCGATCTCTCGCGCCCGGCCCGCTATCGCGCCATCGTCAATTGCGGCAAGCCGGTGAAGGGCATCGACCTGGAAATCCGCGGCGAAGCGAACAACGCCCTGCCCGATCACCATATCGGCAAAGTGTGGTGCCGCGGCGAAAGCGTGATGCATTCCTATTACCGCGACCCCGAGGCCACGGCCGCCTGCCTGGTGGATGGCTGGCTGGATACGGGCGACATGGGCTACATGGCCGATGGCTATCTGTTCATCGTCGGCCGCGCGAAGGACATGATCATCATCAACGGCAAGAACCACTGGCCCCAGGACATCGAATGGGCCGTGGAACAGCTGCCGGGCTTCAACCATGGCGACATCGCCGCCTTCTCCGTGGAAACGGACAATGGCGAGGAAGTGCCCGCCGTGCTGGTCCACTGCCGCGTTTCGGACGAGGACAAGCGCGTGGAACTGCGCGAACTGATCCGCGACAAGGTCCGTTCGGTCACCGGCATGAACTGCGTGGTGGAACTGGTTCCCCCCCGCACCCTGCCGCGTACCAGCAGCGGCAAGCTCAGCCGCGCCAAGGCCAAGAAGCTCTACCTTTCGGGCGAGATCGAGCCTTACAAGATCGCGGCGTAAGCAGGGACAAGGCCCGCCTTGAGGGCGGGCCGGCCTCCGCCTTCCCCCCGTTCGTCCTGAGCCTGTCGAAGGACACGCGCTGAGCTTTGGGCTTGGTCCTTGTGCGGGTCCGGTTGGGCACATGTTCTGCGCGTCGTTGGCCTTCGGCCAGCTTCGCTTCCGACAAGCTCAGGATGAGCGGGTGTGGGCTTAATTCGTCATTCCCGCGCAGGCGGGAATCCAGTTCGACGGTTGCTGCTGGATCCCCGCCTTCGCGGGGATGACGAAGGGTAAGATCGGGCAGCTACGTAAATCCATCCGGCGGCAAACCCGGACCTTACCGCCAGTGTAATGCAAACAAACCAATCGCGCGGCCGGCACGGCGTCAGGAATGGCGCGTGCAGGGGGCGGGCGGAAGGATAGCGAAGGGCCGGGGCATCCACCATGCACCTGGCTCAACCCGATCGGTGACCGGCCGGAAAAGGCGCCCGCGGGCTCGCAGCCGGGCATCCCCTTCTCGCGGGTGATGATCCCGCGCCACTGGCGGTTCTGCGTGCACGCCCCGGATGGCCTGCCCGCAAGAGGGGGCAGGATCGGGGGCGGCCGGTGAAATCCGCGCATCCGGTAACCGCATCTGGCGCAGGCGGCTTTGCCAAGGGGTAACGCCCCCGCAGACACACACCCGCACCGGCCGCGTTGTTCAAAGCGAACAAGGGAGGAAAGGCAGTCGACATGCCGCCCTCCGGATTGGAGGCTTGCAGCGTGCTATTGCTGCAAGGTGCGGGGCATATAACCGAAACGGTTCGTAATGTCAAGGTGATTTGCCAAATGCGCTCGCACTTTACATGTCACCCCGGATTTATTCCGGGGTCCAGCTTTCCGGCGAGAAGAAGAAGCTGGATCCCGGAACAGGTCCGGGATGACGAAACAGGAAGTGGGTACGCGCGCAAAGGCCAGCGATCCCGGATCGACCGCAGGGAGGTCCGCCCAGAGCCTGTCGAAGGTCCGGGTTGGCGAAGGGGTTGGGCGCACTCCCCCGCTACCCCAGCAGCAACACGCCAAGCAGCACCAGCAGGGCAATCAGCGCTACGCCCCACACATAGGTGCGCACCTTCGGCACGCCCGCCCAGTAGAGCGGCAGATAGACCGCCCGTGCCCCCAGCCAGACCCAGCCTGCGGCCAGGGTGAGCGTGGAGCTTTTGCCGGTCAGTGCCACGCCCAGCAGGGCAATGATCGCGATCGGCAGCGTCTCCAAGAAATTGTCGCGCGCGCGTTCCAGCCGGGCGGCCACGGGATTGAGCGGCGGCAGAGCCTCGTCCCGCGCGCCCATGTTCCAATCCACGCCATATTGCTGCGTCTTGATCCGGATCGCGGCCATGATGTGAACCAGCAGCAGCAATGCCGCGAGGCCCAGGATCGTGAATTCTGTGTGCATCGCGTTTCCCCTATTGATCCGGTGCGGCCCAGCGCGCGGTTACGGTGCCCGCATCGCCGCCGGTTTCCCTGCGCGTGACCACGCCCTGCCCGCCCAGCACTTCGGCCGCCGTGGCGGTTTCGGCATCGGTGCCCGAAAGGATTACCGGCACGCCGATGCGCTGCGCGGCCCAGCCGATCAGCGCCAGTGCATCCTGCCCGTCCTTCGTCGGTTCGCCCTTGTCGAAGGCGACGCGCGGCAGCGGGCGCGCGGGCGGCTTGAGTTCGATGCTCCATTCCGGTTCCGTGCGGGCAACGCGCGCTTCCAGTTCGCGATAGCCGGCCAGCCCCAGCCCTTCGAGCGGGCGGGCCGTTACCAACGCGCGGCGGTTCTGCCGGTCGATCACCACGGCGCTTTCATCCACGCCCGCCACCAGCGAAAGCCCTTCGCCCAATTGTTCCGCCCGCTGGCGGTCCGCCGCTTCCTTGTTGGCGCGGGCGGCGGCAAGCTGCGCCGCCTCTGCTGCGTCCTTGTCCGGCCCGACCTTGGACTGGATGATCGTGACATCCACATCCCGCGCGATTTCCCGCGCAATGGCCCGCTCGGCAACACCTTCCGCATCGGGCTGAAGCTGCGGCGTGAAGACAGTGGCGGAAATGCGGATCGGTTCGGCATCCCAGTCGATCTGGACTTCGGACAGCACGGCCCGGTTGTCGAACGCATCCATCACTTCGCTGCGGATTTTCTGGGAAGACCGGGTTTCCCACACGATGCGGTTGAGCGAAATGGCCAGCGGCACGGACATCGCCACGAATACCGCCACGACAGCGGCAGTCTGCAAGCGGTTCTGCCGTTCGGACAAGCGCGAGCGGAAACCATAGAGCCGCGCCATGAACCACGCCGTCAGCGCAATGGTCAGCAGGTTGGTGACGAACAGGCCAAGCGCGCCCCAGAATACCGCCCCGTTCCACGTGGCAAGGCCGAAGCCCACCACGGCCAGTGGCGGCATCAGGGCCGTGGCGATGGCCACGCCCACCACGGTGCCTTCGCGCCCGCGGATCATCGCATAGGCGCCCGCCAATGCGGAAAAGAACGCCACGGCCAGATCGAACAGATTGGGCCGGGTGCGCGCGGCGATTTCCGCAGTCACCGTCTGCAAGGGGGACAGCAGCACCACCAGCGCGCACAGGGCCACTGACATGGCCGTGCCCAGCGCCAGCGCCTTGGCCGCCTGCCGCATCCACACATAATCGCCCGTAGCCAGCGCAAAGCCCAGCCCGATGATCGGCCCCATCAGCGGCGAAAGCAGCATGGCGCCGATCACCACCGCCGGGGACGAGAGCAGCAGGCCAAGGATCGCAATGCCCGCCGACATGGCGAGCATGAACAGATAGCGCGCGGAAAGCTGGCATTCCTCGCGCCGGTTGGCGATCACTTCCACCTGATCGACCGTGTTGACCACGGCGTTGCGCCACCAGTGGCTCCACGTATCCACGACCTGCGCGAAGGAACTGTGCCCCGCATTATCCGGGTTGCCGGCTTTATCCGGGCTGGTGGCCATGCATTTCTCCTGCCTGTGGCCGGCCGCTCTTCCTCCGGCCGTGCCTTGCCGCTATCCTCTTACCACATGGCGCAAAAGGCAATCGCCCGCCCGGCAGGGCAGGCGGTGCAGGCAACGGGCGCGGGGGACTGGGGCGGCGATCCTTGAAATAAGCGTCTTATCCCATTAATACACTATGCTGAGGCTTGTGCCCTGCAGGGCGCTGCCTCCGGAAGGTTTGGAGGAACCATGGCGAGCAACGAAACCAAGACGGCGACCGCAACCGATTTCACGCTGACGCCGCCCGATCCCGTGCCCACCGTGGCCCCGCAAAAGGCGGCCGGGTTGGTGCCCGTTTCGGACGAGAAGCGCAGCAAGCTGGACGAGAAGGTGGACGCCTTCGTGGAAGACCTTGTCTCCGCCGACGCCAATTCGCCCGAATTCGGCCAGAAGGTGGACCAGCTCACCAATATGGGCCGCAAGGAAATCATGGCGGCTTCCGGCATGTCCAACCGTTTCCTCGACCGGCCGGTGCGCGCCATGGGGCAGGATGAAGGTGTGGGGGCGAACCTCACCGAACTGCGCCGCGTGGTGGAAGATCTCGATCCCGCCAAGCGCGGCAAGCTCAGCCCGGGGCGCAAGTTCCTGGGCATCATCCCCTTCGGCAACAGCCTGAAGAACTATTTCCAGAGCTATCAGAGCGCGCAGAGCCACATTCAGGCGATCCTGTCCAAGCTGGCTTCCGGCAAGGACGAGCTGCTGATGGACAATGCCGCCATCGATGTGGAACGCCAGAAGCTGTGGGATGCCATGGGCAATCTGGAACAGATGATCCACATCTCCAAGACGCTCGACGCGCGGCTTGAAGACAAGGCGAATGAACTGGACGCGACCGATCCGGCCAAGGCCAAGGCGGTGCGTGAATCGGCCCTGTTCTATGTCCGCCAGCGCACGCAGGATCTGCTGACGCAGATGGCGGTAAGCGTGCAGGGCTATCTCGCGCTCGATCTGGTCAAGAAGAACAATGTGGAACTGGTGAAGGGCGTGGACCGCGCCAGCACCACCACCGTGGCCGCGCTGCGCACGGCCGTGACCGTGGCCGAGGCGATGACCAACCAGCGGCTGGTGCTGCAACAGATCACCGCGCTGAACGAGACCACCGCCAATATCATCGATTCCACCAGCACCCTGCTGGCCGACCAGACCAGCAAGATCCACGAACAGGCCGCCAGCTCGACCATTCCGATCGAAACGCTGCAGCGCGCCTTCCAGAATATCTATGACACGATGGACAATATCGACACCTTCAAGGTCAAGGCGCTCGATTCCATGAAGCAGACGGTCGATACGCTTTCTTCCGAACTCGAAAAATCGCGCGGCTATATCGCGCGGGCCGAAGGCGCCGCCCAGGCCAAGAAGGAAGTAAGCGGCCCTTCAATCCTCTCGCTGGAAGGCTGAAGCAAACCCGATGGTCGATCTTTCCCGCGATACGGACCGGGCACTGGACGAAAGCCGCGCCCTGCTGCG
Source organism: Erythrobacter sp. SG61-1L (assembly GCF_001305965.1). Taxonomy (NCBI): domain Bacteria; kingdom Pseudomonadati; phylum Pseudomonadota; class Alphaproteobacteria; order Sphingomonadales; family Erythrobacteraceae; genus Erythrobacter; species Erythrobacter sp. SG61-1L. Next base: position 3,211,961 of record NZ_JXQC01000003.1, on the reverse strand, counting down.
CGATAACCGCTCGGGCGGGCGGCACCGGCTGGCTGGCACACGCTCCATCGGGCGGGCTTCCGCCAAGATGAAGGCGGGGCACGCCTTGCGGAAACTCCGCAATATCGCTCTGGCGCTGGCGGTAATTCTCATTGGCTTCAGCGCCCTGGGAGTTGTGCTGGGCGGGATCGGCTTTGCCGGGCTGATGGGTGCGATTGTCCTCGCGGCCATCGCGGTCGGCGTGCTTTCGTCCTATCCATCGCTCAAAGTGCCCGAACGCGCCGACCTGAAAACCGACGATGTCCGCCGACTGGTCGGGCAAACGGAATTGTGGCTGGAGGCGCAGCGCCGTGCACTGCCCCCGCCGGCCGCCAAGGCGATCAGCCAGATCGGCCTTCAGCTCGACGGGCTCCAGCTCCAGTTGGAGGAAGTCGATCAGGCACATCCGATGGCCGCGCAGATCCGCAAGCTGGTGGGCGAGGATCTTCCTGAGATGATCGAAGGCTACCGCCGCATTCCCGAGCATCTGCGCTATGAGGAACACGCCGGGTCGAACCCCAACAAGCAATTGATGGAAGGGCTGGGCCTTATCAGCACCGAGATCGACAGCGTCACCCGCCAGCTCGCCGCCGGCGCGCTGGACGACCTGGCGATCCGTACCCGCTATCTCGATTACAAATATGGCGAGGCCGATCACGCCGCGCCGGAGCAGAACTGATGCGCATCGTCCTTCCACACAGCCTCGGCAAAGAGGAAGTGCGCCGCCGCCTGCACGACAACAGCCACAAGATCGCCGGGCACCTGCCCGGAGGCATGGCCGACGTCACCACCGACTGGGCAGGCGAAGACCGCATGACCATGGTGATTTCGGCCATGGGCCAGAACCTGGCTGGCGCAGTCGAGATCGGGGAAGAAGACGTGGCGTTCGAACTGGAACTGCCGCTGGCCCTGTCCTTCGCCAAACCGATGGCGGAAGCCGCAATGCGCCAGATGGGCGAGAAATTGCTGGCGCCGCCGAAAGGGTAGAGGCCCTTGGTTTTGGGTTTTCTCGCCTGCGCAAACGCAAGGAGATACGCGAAAACCCATCCCTTCGTCATTCCCGCGAAAGCGGGAACCCAGTGCAACACTCGCTGCTAGGTTCCCGCTTTCGCGGGAATGACGAGGTGAGAGGAACGCCCCTCACAGCTTGCGGTGGCTCTCCAGAAATTCTTCCGGGATGCGCAGCAGGGCCGTGGCGGTGCGGGTTTCCTGCATGAACAGGATCAGCGCGCCCATCAGCAGCGAGATGGCGAAGATGAAGCAGCCGCCCGCCACGGGCTGAACGCTGAGGCCGAGGAATTCTTCGAGGAACAACAGCGCCACGGTGAAGCCGATGGTGATGCCGCTGATCACCAGCAGCAGGATCGCCCGGCTGATAAGCTGGATGCGCCGGTCAATCGTGCGGATTTCCAGAACCACCATATCGTGTTCTTCCCCGGTGGTCTGCTTGTGCCGGTCCTGCAGCACGCGGGAACGGTCCACCACGCGGCTCAGCCGCTGGGCAAGAATGTTCAGGATATTGCCGATCGCCACCAGGACGAAAACGGGCGCAAGGGCGAGCTGGATCGTATGGGCGATCATGCCCGCTTTATGCGCCGGGCTAGCAGGGCTGCGCAAGCAGGCAGCGGGCGCCTTCCACGATCTCCACATCGGCAAGCGAGCGGGCAAGCGCGCACTGGCCGCAATCCACCGCTTCCCCGTTCACGCGGGTGCCTTCGCCCAGCGGCAACACCAGCAGCGGCGCATCGCCATATCGCGCGGCAAGCCCGGCATCGGGCGCACCGTCCGCCCGGTCCAGCCGGAAGAATGGCCCGCGCACCAGCGAAATCTGGCCCCGTTCGGGCAATTGGGTACGCAGGGCCGGATCGTGCGGCTGCCCCCGCGCTACTTTCAGCGCATCTTCCAGATGCAGCTCGCGCGGGCGGCCATAATCGTAGAAACGATAGGTGCAGTCGCGGTTCTGCTGCACTTCCACCAGGCTGATCCCCGCACCGATGGCGTGGACCGTGCCGGCGGGAATATAGACGAAATCGCCCGGCTTCACCGGATACCAGGCGAGCATATCCTCGATGGAACCGTCCAGCGCGGCGGCGCGCATCTGTTCGGGGGTAACGGGGCCGGTAAAGCCGATCCCCAGCACGGCGCCCGGCTCTGCCTCCAGCACCAGCCAGCATTCGTCCTTGCCGACATCGCCTGTTGGATGGACCTGCACCGACAGCTTGTCGCTGGTGAAGATGTATTTCGCCAGCAGGCTGTCCAGCTGCGGCGGAGGCTCGAACCAGATTTCGCCCACGCGCTCGCCCGGCTCTGCCCCGAAAGCGGCCGGCAAAGTCTCGCGCCCCCAGGGCTTTTCAACCCGGAGCGTGGGCAGCAGGCTGGTCGCTGCGGGGGCTTTCACTGGGCGGATGGCCCCTTCAGCTTGCCGACATTGGCGGCGCCGCGGCTGCTCGTCACCAGCACCTCGCCCCTGTCGATCACCACGATCACATCGTCCAGGCCCACTACCGAAACGCGCGGACCATCGCTGTCCACCATCACATCCCGGCAATCGAGCAATTCGGCGGGGCCGCGAGCGATATTGCCCGCCTCGTCCGCCTCGTCGGCGCGGGCTTCGCGCAGGCTCTGCCAGTTGCCGATGTCGGACCAGCCCATATCCGCACCCACCATGGCGGCACGGTCGGTCAGTTCCATCACTGCGTAATCCACCGAATCCCCGGCAATCGCCGCAAATGGCACTTCGGCCGGGTGGAAGCGGGCGCCGTCACTGCTGCCCTGCTTCACCGCTTCGCGCACGGCGGCGGCCATGTCAGGCCGGTGGCGGGCCAGTTCTTCCAGATAAGTGCCCGCGCGGAAGGCGAAGATGCCGCCGTTCCAGCAATAGGTGCCTTCGGCCAGATAGGCCTGTGCGCGTTCCAGATCCGGCTTTTCCACGAAACGTTCGATACGATAGCCGCCCGCAAGCGCCTCGCCCTGCCGGATATAGCCATAGCCGGTTTCAGGCCGGGTGGGCGCAATGCCGAAGGCCACCAGCCAGCCTTCCGCCGCAAGGCTGGCCGCCTGCAGGGCAGCGGCGACAAAGGCCGCTTCATCAGCGATATGGTGATCGCTGGGGCACACCAGCATAATTGCATCTTCCGGCAGCAATTGCGCGGCAAGGGCAATGGCAGGGGCAGTGTTCTTCGCCGCCGGTTCCACCACCAGCCGCGCGCCGCCGCCCTGCGGCAATTGCGCTTCGATCAAATCGAGATGCATGGAGCCGGCCACGATCAGCGGCGCGGCGAAATGCGCCGGGTCCGACGTGCGGGCCAGCGCTGCCTGAAACAGGCTTACGTCGCCCACCAGCGGCAGGAACGGTTTGGGCGCGGCCTTGCGGCTGCGGGGCCAAAGGCGCGTGCCGCTGCCTCCGCACAGGATGACGGGTGTGATGGAATTCATGGATAGATTCGCGCCGTTGCCAGCGCACTGCCTCCCTCGCGCCTGCCTATGCATCGCCAAATATGATTACGAAAGCGCCAATGCCGAGTGGCCAAATCAATAAAACCAGCGCTGCCGCCAGCGATATTGCCCCACGACCGGCTCGCCCCGCGCATTGGTGGCGGGATTGAAACGGAACCGTTCGCGCGCAAGGCTGCAGGTGATGGCATCGGCCTGAGTGTCTGGGCTTGGCTCGACCACCTTGCAATCCTTCACCAGCCCGTCCGTGCCCACGGTCAGTTGGATCGTAACGCTGTGGCCGATCCGCAGGTCGCGGGTCTTCTTCGGATAATCCTTTGCCGAATTGATGTCTCCCGCAAGCTTTTCCAGCTTGCGCGCACCGCCATTGCCTTGGCCGCTGCCGGAAGCGCCGCTGCCCGTCCCGCTACCTTCGCCCCCGGCGCCGGTGCCTTCCCCTTCGTCTCGCGCGCCGGACTGGTTTTCGCTGCCGGTAGAGCTGACCGGCGGGGCCGCGGTTGGCTTCACCGGGATCTGGGCGGGCGGCGCTGAAACCTCGCGCGGCTTTGCCTGCTTGCCCTGCGGCGCGGCGGCGCCTTCATCCGGCTCCGGCGAGGCAGTGGGGGCGGGCGGTTCTTCGCTGGGCGCGGTGATCGTCACCGTGAGGACGGATGCCGCCTGTTCCACCACCTGCGCCGTGAAACTGGGGGCAAAAGCCCGCGCCAGCCCCGCGATCACCAGCAAGTGGAACAGCACGACAAGCGCCAACGTGCCCCATTTGGGCCTGCGGCGAGGCGATTTGCCGGGCATCTGCTCCATCGCCGCCTTATCGGCGCGCCCGCCCCGTGCCGCAAGCGCCCCGGAGGGCAGGCTGGGTCAGGCGCGGCGCGCTTCGGGCGATCCGCCCATGAACTGTTCCTCGAACAAGGCGGCAGGTACGGGCATGCCGAAGAAGTAGCCCTGCCCCTTGTCGCAACCATGATCGCGCAGCAGATCGCGGTCTTCCCGGCTTTCCACCCCTTCGGCCACCACCTTCAGCCCCAGCTGCCCGGCAAGGTCGATCAGCGAGAAGACGATGGCCTTGTCCCTGGGCGAATCATGCATCACCTGCGTGAAGCCCTTGTCGATCTTGATCTGGCTGACCGGGAAATTGCGCAGCAGGTTGAGCGAGGCAAAGCCGGTGCCGAAATCATCGAAGGAAAGGCCAAAGCCCGCATCGCGCAGCGCCTGCAACTGGGCCAGCACTTCCTCCTGCCGGTCCAGAATGATGTTCTCGGTGATTTCCAGATCGATGGCATCGGGCGGCAGCTTATGCCGTTCCAGCGCCTCGATCACGGTTTGCGGCAGGTTGCCATCGCGAAACTGCGCCGCGAACAGGTTCACACCCATGGTGAAGCCGGGCACATATTTACGCCAGGCCGCCGTCTGCGCGCAGGCTTCGTCCAGAATCCAGCGCCCCACCCTGTCGGCAAGCACGCCAGCCTCCAGCGCCGGAAGGAAGGCCCCCGGCGCCAGCAGGCCGCGCACGGGATGGCGCCAGCGGATCAGCGCCTCCGCCCCGGCCAGCGAATTGTCGGCCAGCAGCATTTGCGGCTGATAGAACAGCATGAACTCGTCCCGCTCGAAGGCGCGGTGCAGTTCGGCATCGTACATCCGCCGGGCCACGGCTTCTGCGCGCAAGGCCGGATGGAACAGGCAGGTTCCCCCGCGCCCTGCTTCGCTGCGCGCCTGGAACAGGGCCAGATTGGCACTGCCGAGCAGTTCCTCCACCGTCTCGCCATGCTGCGGGGCAATTGCCATGCCGCAATTGCCGGCAAGGCGCACTTCCTGCCCGTCCACCACGATCGGTTCGGCCAGCGCGGCATTGATCCGCCGGGCGACATCGCCCAGCATCACCGGATCGTTCGCCCCGCTCAGCAGAGTGCCGAATTCATCGCCCCCGATGCGCGCGAACAGAGCGCCTGAAGGTACCACTTCGCGAATCCGCCCCGCGACGATGCGCAGCACCAGATCGCCCGTTTCGTGTCCCATCGTGTTGTTCGTATCGCGAAAGCCTTCGAGATCGGTGACGATCAGCGACAGCGGCACCCCTTCGGACAGGGCACGGGTAATCTCGCCATACAGACGGTTGCGGTTGGGCAGGCCGGTGAGCGGATCGTAATTGGCGAGGTAGATCAGCGCCTCTTCCTCGCTGCGCTTCTGGGTCATGTCGCGGATGATCGCGCCGAAATGCATCGCCCCGCCTTCCATCCAGCGCGACCAGTTCAGTTCTACCGGGAAGCGCCCGCCATCGCGCCGCCGCGCGGTCAATGCCGTGCCTTCCTGCCGGGGGCTGCCGCCGCCCAGTACGCGGGCGATCCCGGCATGGACCATGGCGCGATCCTCTTCCGCCACGATCAGGTCCAGCGGCTGGCCCAGCGCCTGTTGCTCGTCATGGCCGAACATCTGCGCCGCCGCCTCGTTCCACGCGGTGATCCGCGCATCGGCATCGAAGCAGACGATGGCATTGGGCGATGTCGCCGCGCTGGCTTCCAGATGGCTGGCGCTCGTCTCGGCAGCGACATGCAGGCGCCGCAATTCGAGCCGGTCCGCCGCCAGCTTCGCCAGCTCCATCAGCCGCTGCTGGTCCTCAGGCGGGAATTGCAGATGGGGCGCGGTGTCCAGCACGCATAAGGCGCCCAGCGCGTGGCCTTCCCGGCTCATGATCGGAACACCGGCATAGAAACGGATGAAGCCGCCTTCCACCAGCGGATTATCGTGAAAGCGCGGGTCCAACGTCGCATCCGGCACCACCAGCACCTTGCCCTGATTGATGGCATGGGCGCAGAACGAGACATCCCGCCCCGGATCATATTCGTCTATGCCATAGGCCGAGACGATAAAGACGTGATCGTCCCCCACCAGATTGACCGCTGCTGCAGGGCAATCGAACATCTGGGCAGCCATGTCCACGATAGGATCCAGGCCTGGCAATCCGGTGTCCGAATCCAGCCCGTACTGAGCCAGCGCGCGCAGGCGGTCCGCTTCATCAGCCGTTTTACTTGGACAACGCACCTGAGGTCTATCCCCACCCCTGATCGTTCGAATTGCCTTTGACCAATCCAGCGCCTTTTAACCCAAATCTTCCTGTGCATCCACAGATAGGATTTGTGCGGCCCGGCGTTGGTCAAGCGACGCTTTTCAGCAGTTGCATCGCGACATAGCGGCGGGACGGCGCGGAATAGTCCGCCAGTGCGCCACCGGGCGCCGGAGCGGGAGCGGCGACAATATGCGCGGCGACGCCGGGATGCAGCGGCCGGTCGAATTCGATCCCCACGCGCCCGCCCTCGATCCAGCGGACCACACCCGAAAGGCCCTCAAGCCCATCCGGCCGGACGACCACGATCTGGCCAATCGCCAGCTGCACACCGCGCAACGAAACCTGACAGCCCGTAACAGAAAGGTCCATCAACACGGCCCCGGGGACCAGTTGAAATGCATCGCGCAGCCGAATCTGCTTACGCGTACCGGCGCGCGGAGAACTGCGCCGTTCGATATTGTCCATGCCGTGCCCCTGCATTCGAACAACTGAAGAATAGGGGCATGATAATGGAGAACGCGTCTTGTCCGGCAGTTAACCAGTACTTGCGCAATTCCCCTGATGCGCCTGGCGCGCGGGGAAATGGTGAGCCCTGCTGGATTCGAACCAGCGACCTACTGATTAAAAGTCAGTTGCTCTACCGACTGAGCTAAGGGCCCTTACCAAGGGATGCGCGGGTGGCCGCGAGGGGCTCACCTAGAAAGGGGGCGGGGTGCGGTCAAGCGCGCTGTTAGCTGTCGCACCGTCAAACCGCTAATCGGATCGCGCCAATCGGGCGCCACGGCCAGTGCCGGGGTCAGAACGAAATCGCGTTCACGAAACAGCCGGTGGGGGATTGTCAGGTCCGCCGCCGCATAACTGCCGCCGCTCCACAACACGATGTCGAGATCGATCACGCGTGAAGTCCAGCGCTGCCCGCCGGGGCGGCGGCCGAATTTGCGTTCCAGTTTCTTGAACAGGCGCAGCAGCTTGTGCGGGCCAAGGTCAGTCTCGATCAGCGCCGCCGCATTGGCATAGCGCCGCAGCGAGGGGCCGATGGGCGCCGTGAGGACGATGGGGGAAACGCGGGAGACATGAATGCCCTTTTCCACCAGCGCGATCAGTGCGGCCTCCACCACGTCGCGCGGGCGGCCGAAACGATGATGGCGGCGGTTGGAGCCGAGGGCGATAAGATAATGATGCTTCCCCCGCATCCCTTCCCTCACTCGTCGCGCGCAAGGCGGGCGTAAAGCTCCGGCCGCCGGTCGCGGAAGAAGCCCATGCCCGCGCGATGCGTGGCGGCCCGGTCCAGATCGAGCGTGGCGAGCAGCACGCCGGTTTCCTCTGCCCCGACGTCGCTGATGAAATCGCCCCATTCGTCGGCAATGAAGCTGTGGCCGTAGAAACGCTGCCCGTCTTCCATGCCGATGCGATTGGCCGCGACCACCGGCATGCAGTTGGACACGGCATGGCCGATCATCGCCCGGCGCCACATGCGGCTGGTGTCGAGATCGGCGTCATAGGGTTCTGAGCCGATGGCCGTGGGGTAGAACAGCACTTCGGCGCCCAGCAGTGCCATGGCGCGAGCGCATTCGGGATACCACTGGTCCCAGCAGATACCGACACCGATGCGCGCGCCGAACACGTCCCATGCCTTGAACCCGTCATTGCCGGGGCGGAAATAGTATTTTTCCTCGTAACCCGGGCCATCGGGGATGTGGCTCTTGCGATAAGTGCCCATCACTTCGCCATCCGGGCCGATCATGGCGATAGTGTTGTAATAATGGTGCCCGTCCCGCTCGAAGAAGCTGGTGGGGATCGCCACTTTCAGCGCGCGGGCCATGTTGCGCATGGCGATGACGGCGGGATGTTCCAGCGTCGGGCGGGCCAGCGCGAACAGTGCCTCGTCCTCCACCTTGCAGAAATAGGGGCCGGAAAACAGTTCCGGCGGCAGAACGATCTGCGCCCCGCTGGCCGATGCTTCTTCCACCAGCGCGCCGACGGCGGCGATATTATCGCGTTCGTCCTCGGCATTGAGGGCAAGCTGCAGGGCGGCGACGGTGATCTGTCTCATGGCAGGCGGACCTATTGCTCCACGGTGGCCAAGTCTAGGCCCCTAGCTCGAATGGTCGGCGATGATCTTCCACCCGCCCGCCTCTTTCTGGAGGACGAGGCTGGTAGGGCCGGACGCCGTTTTCCCATCCGGATAGGCCAGCGTGTAGCGCCCGATATAGAGCGCATGCTGCGGGTCCAGCAGCCGGAAATCCAGCGTTTCAAGGCTCAGTGCCCCGCGCGTTGCCGGATTGGAAAAATCATATTTGGTCGAATAGCGATCCGCCAGGGCCTTGCGCCCGCGCACCAGCCCTTCGGCGGTGACGTAACTGGCCTGCGGATCTTCGGAATAGACGCCGATGAAGCGATCCAGATTGCCGCTGTTCCAGCCCGCCGTGCTTTCCGCCAGCGCGGCCACGACAGCCTGTTTCTCGATCTCCGCCGCCTCCGGCTCTTTCGCCACCTGACAGGAAGCGAGCGACAGGGCAGCGCACAGGATCACAGCGGCTCGAATCATTGCAATCCCCCCCGGATTGAACTGTGCGTGCGATCCTATCGGGCGGCGCGGGGCTGTCCACCCTGGACACCCCGCACCATCCCTGCATCACGCATCACGCCCGGATCAGGGGCGCTTGCGGAACACCATGGTCATGCGGTCGCTCTCGCCGATCGCATCCACCTTTGCCCGCTTGGCATCGTCCGCCCCGGCATAGGAGGGCGGCAATTCCCATACGCCGATCTGCCAGTCGGTCGGGTCTTTCGGATTGGCGTTGATCTCGCTCTTGGCGACGAGATCGAAGCCGCTGGCGGCGAACAGGGCGATCACGTCGCTTTCGCGCATATAGCCCTTGTTACCGTCGCTGCGTTCAAAGGGGACGTTTTCGGCCACGCGATGGTCAGTAATGCCGATCAACCCGCCCGGCTTCAGCATCTTGCGCATGATCGCCAGATCGCGCCTCAGCCAGTCGAAACGGAACATGTTGTGGACTTCGCGGAAGATCAGCACCCGGTCCACCGTGCCGTCCAGCCCTTCAGGCACGGCATTGACGTTGAAGCCCGAAACCTTCGCGTCGTTCGGCCCGGCCCATTTCCCATGTTCCTCTGCCAGCTTGCCGGCAACATCGTCATAGGTGTTCTTCATATAGCCGGTCTGGGTCGAGACATCGGGGTTCATCCCGATATAGGAACCGTCCTTGCCCAGATAGGGCACCAGCACGCGCGTGTACCACCAGCCATTGGGCATATAGTCCACAACGGTCATCCCCGGCTCCACGCCGAAGAAGGCCAGCGTTTCGGCCGGATGGCGGAACTTGTCGCGCTTGCCGTCCTCACCCCGGATTTTCGAAGCGAGCGCCGCGTCGAGCGCGGGATTGGCGGGCACGGCGGCGCCCTTCGTTTCGGCCAGCGCAGGGGCGGCCGCCACGCCCATCACCGATGCCGCAGCAAGCGCGGCAATGCCCACAAATTTCCTCATCGATCCTCTCCCCGTGGAGTCAGCAATTCTCGCGGCGGAACTCTAGGCGAAGGGGGCCGGATGACAAGCGGCCATCGGCTTCCTATCTTCCCTGCAAAGGAGATCCCACAATGAGCGGACAGGAAACGGCCATCGTCGCCGGCGGATGCTTCTGGTGCACCGAAGCGGTGTTCCGCATGTGCGCCGGGGTAGAACACGTGGAAAGCGGCTATATCGGCGGCAGCGTGCCCCATCCCAGCTACAAGGAAGTCTGCACCGGCAATACCGGCCATGCCGAAGCGATCCGCATCGTGTTCGATCCTTCGGTGATTTCCTATGCCGATCTGCTGGACGTGTTCATGGCCACGCATGATCCGACGCAGCTGAACCGGCAGGGCAATGACATCGGCACGCAATACCGTTCCGCGATCTTCCCGCTGAGCGATGCCCAGCGAGCCGAGGCCAAGGCAGCGATCGACCGCGCCAATGCAGAGCACGGCGGCAAGGTTGTGACCACTATCGAAGGCCCGGCGGAATGGTACCCGGCCGAGAATTACCATCAGGAATACTGGCAGGGCGAAGGCCAGCGTAACCCCTATTGCCTGGCCGTGATCCCGCCCAAGCTGGCCAAATTGCGCAAGGGCTTTGCTCAGCGGGTGAAGGAAGGCTGATTTCAGGCGCGGAAGCGGGCGATGAAAAAGCCGTCCATTCCGCCCTGCTGCGCCAGCATTCCCGGATCGGTTCGCACCCAGCCCTCGGGCGTGACAGAAACACCCTCAGGGAGGACTGAAGCAGGCACAGGGTCGGCTGAAAGCGCCACACGGCTGGCCTGACCCTCCCCCTCCTCGCGTTCAAGCGAGCAGACCGCGTAGACCAGTTCGCCCCCCGGCACGACCCAGCGCGCCGCCCGTTCGAGCAGGTGTGCCTGCAGCTCGGCCATTTCCTCGATCTGGCGTGGGCCGATGCGGTGGATCACATCGGGATGGCGGCGGCTGGTGCCGGTTGCGGTGCAGGGCGCATCCAGCAGCACGGCATCGAACGGCCCCTCCGGCTCCCACTTCAGGGCATCGGCCACCACCAGCGTGGCGGAAAGGCCGGTGCGGGCGAGGTTTTCCTTCAGCCGCGCCATGCGCTTGGGCCCGAGGTCGAGCGCGGTCACATCCCATCCGGCGGCGGCGAGCTGCAGCGTCTTGCCGCCCGGCGCGGCGCACAGGTCCAGCACGCGGCGGCCTTTCCCTTCGCCCAGCACGCGGGCGGGAAGGCTGGCGGCCAGATCCTGCACCCACCATGCACCTTCGGCAAAACCGGCCAGTTCCTCTACTGCCGTTCCGCGCGGCAGGCGCAGATGGCCGGGCAGCAACGAGGTGCCACCCAATATCTCTGCCCATTTCGCCGTTTCCGCCGCATCGCGCAGCGACAGATCAAGCGGGGGCGGTTCGGCAAGGGCCGCCGCAATCGCTGCCGACCGTTCGCCCCAGCGCGCCGCGACGCTTTCCGGCAGAGTGGGCGCATCGGGCAGTTTCACGCCCTTGCGCACCAGCGCGCCGAACACGCCATGGGCCAGACGGCGCGGGCCGCCTGCCAGCAGCGGCAGGGCCGTGGCGATAATGGCATGGGGCGGCGTATCCAGCCGCAGCCATCCCGCCAGCATCAACCGCAGCACGGCGCGCGGCTTCGCATCTTCGGGCAGCACCTGCCGCGTGGCCGAATCGATCAGCGCATCCAGATCGACCAGCCAGCGCAGCACTTCCGAAGCGAGTGCGCGGGCCAATGCCTTGTCCGCACCGCTTTGCAGCCCCTGCAGCGCGGCATGGGCCGCCACGTCGAGCGTTTCGCCCCGGCGCAGCACGGCATCGGTGAGTTTGAGCGCGGCGCGGCGCGCGGGAAGTCCGGGTATGTCAGCCATGGCTCCCCCCTATCCGCCATTGCATCGCGGCGCCAGCGCGCCCATGTTTATGCAATGACGAAGCGCGCCACCCAGCGGCCCCAGCCCTTCAAGAAACCCACCCATTGGGACAATGCCCCCGTGCCCGCGCCGCAGGATGCGAAGCCGACCGAAGACCCGCAGGGACTCAGCCCCACGCGCTATGGCGATTGGGTGAAAGACGGCATCGCGGTCGATTTCTGACCACGATCCAACCAATCCACCGCAAATACGCACCGCATTAACCCTTAGCGCTACTTCGTCCCGCAGTTGGACGGCACGAGGGCCTCGCTTGGCCGCGCCTGCCTGTGGGGGCACACGCGCGCGCAGCCCAAGAAGAACAGGTTGCACAATTGGAGAATTCAATGCGTCTTACCCACACCGCGCTTCTGGCAGCGGCAGCGATTGCCCTGTCTGGCTGCGCCACCAAGGGTTACGTCAAGGATCGGGTCGGTGAACTGGAAACGCGCCAGAACGCCCGGATGGATCAGGCCGATCAGCGGATGGACCAGATCGACAAGACCAGCCGTGAAGCGCTGGAACGAGCCATTGCCGCAGGCAAGCTGGCCGAAGGCAAGTTCGCCTATGATGTCGTCCTTTCAGACGATGCCGTGAAGTTCGACAGCAACCGCGCGGTGGTTTCGCCCACCGGGCAGCAGCGCCTTGCCGATCTGGCAAACCAGCTGAAGGCCGAAAACGCGAACGCCTATCTCGAAATTCAGGGCCACACCGATTCCACCGGTTCGGACGCCTATAACCAGAAGCTGGGCATGGAACGCGCCGAAGCCGTCCGCCTGGCGCTCTACAAGTCGGGCGTGCCGCTCAGCCGCATGGCCACTATTTCCTATGGCGAGGAAGCCCCCGTCGCCCCCAACAACACGGCCGCCGGCCGCGCGGCCAATCGCCGCGTGGTGATCGTGGTCCTCAAGTAAGGCCATCCCGGCCGGGCCTGTGGCCCGCTTGCGCCCCGATGCGCGGCGAGCGATAGGTCCGGCCATGACCGTGATCCGCACCGAACGCCTGATCCTGCGCCCCGCCGCCGAAAGCGATGTGGATGGGATGCATGCAATCCTGAGCGATCCGCGCGCGATGGCCTATTGGTCCAGCCTGCCGCATTCCTCTGTCGAGACCACGCGCAAGTGGCTCGCCGCGATGATCGCCACCCGCCCGGAAGAGGGCGAGGATTTCATCATCGAACATGATGGCCGCGCCATCGGCAAGGCGGGCTTCCACCGCTTCCCCGCCATCGGATATGTCCTCCACCCCGCTTGCTGGGGCCAAGGCTTCGCGCAGGAGGCACTGCGCCCGGTGATCGAACGCGGCTTCACCAGGCACCTGCTCGCGCGCATCGTCGCCGATGTCGATCCCCGTAACGAGGGGAGCCTCAAGCTGCTCCGCCGGCTGGGCTTTGCCGAGGCGGGCTATCGCGAGAAGAGCTGGTATATTGGCGGTGAATGGCTGGACAGTGTGGACATGGCGCTGGAGGCGCGGGACTGGGCTGCGGCTACTTGATGCGTCATTGCGAGGTCCAAAGGACCGAAGCAATCCAAGGCGAAACGCATTGTGCTCTGGATTGCGTCGCTACGCTCGCAATGACGAAGTCGGAACGGCTCCCTAAACCCACCCCGCCAGTTCGCGGCGGACCAGTGCTTCCAGCATATCCATCCCCGTTTCGCCCGCATTGAGGCAGGCCAGCGTGGCATAATGTTCGCCGCCAGCGCCAAGGAACTGTTCCCGCCCGCGGATCGCCAGTTCTTCCAGTGTTTCGAGGCAATCGGCGGAGAAGCCTGGCGCGGCGACCGCGATGCGCCTCGTGCCAGCCTTCGCCTCTGCTTCCAGCACGACATCGGTTGCCGGTTCCAGCCATTTGGCCCGGCCGAAGCGGGACTGGAAGGTCGTGTCGATCCGCAGGCCGGGCCGCCCCAGCGCCTCGCCCAGCAGGCGTGCGGTTTTCTGGCACTGGCAATGATAGGGATCGCCCAGATGCAGCGTGCGCTCCGGCATGCCGTGGAAGCTCAGCAGCAGCACTTCCGGTTCGAAGTCCAGCGCATCGAGCTGCGCGCCCAGATCCTTCGCCAGCGCGGCGATATGGGCCGGATCGTCATAATAGGGCGGCAGCGTGCGCAGGGCCGGTTGCCAGCGCATGGCGCGCAGGGCCTCGCCCGCCTTGTCCACCACCGTGGCATTGGTGGCGGCCGAATATTGCGGGTAGAGCGGGGCGATCAGAATGCGGTCGCACCCCGCATCCATCAGCGCCTTCAGTTCCTGCGGGATGGCGGGATTGCCATAACGCATGGCCCAGCGGACCGTGGCGGCAGTGCCCAGCCGCGCCTGCAGTGCCTCGGCCTGCTGCTCGGTGATGGCAGCCAGCGGAGAGCCTTTTTCGGTCCACACCTGCTGATAGGCATGGGCGGATTTCTTCGGGCGGGTATTGAGGATGATGCCGCGCAGGATCGGCTGCCAGATCAGCGCGGGAATCTCCACCACGCGCGGATCGGACAGGAATTCCGCCAGATAGCGTTTCACCGCCGCCGGAGTAGGCGCATCGGGCGTGCCGAGATTGACGAGCAGCACACCCAGTCCGCCCGTGAGGACGGGCGGGTGATCGGCCGGAAGTTTCTGTTCGGCGTAAGTCATAGCGAAGGCCCCATAAGCCGCCTTGCCCTACAAGCCACCTGACAACAAGGGCAGGCGCCGCAGGCGCAGCCCGGTTGCCGAATAGAGCGCATTGGCGATGGCAGGCGCCGCCACGGCCACGCCCAACTCGCCCGGATCGAAGGGTTCGGCATCGCTATCCACGAATTCCACGTCGATCTGCGGGCAATCGGCCAGCGCAGGCAGGGCCATGGCCGCCAGCCGGATATTCGTGGGCTGGCCCCGCTCATAATCCGTGGCCGCCCCCAGCGCGAGGCCCATGCCGAAGATCAGCCCGCCTTCGATCTGCTGGCGGGCAATGTCGATATTCACGATGCGCCCGATGTCCACGGCGGCAGACAATTTCTCCACCTTCACCCCGCCTTCGCCCTGGCTGGCCGTGGCGATCAGCGCGATGCGCCCGCCCGCTTCCATCGGCCCCATGCGGTGGCAGGCAAGGCCCTGCCCGCTCTGATCCCCGCCGCCGCCCCATTCCGCCAGCCGCGCTGCGCGCTGCAGGCATTCGGCAAGGCGCGGATCGTTGCCAAGCATTTCCATGCGGTATGACAAAGGCTCGCGGTCGTGCAGCGCGGCCAGTTCATCCATGAAGCTCTCGGTAAAGAAGCAGGTATAGCCATGGGCATTGCCGCGCATCCGCCCGGTGGGCAGGCCGATATTGGTGGGCACATGTTCCACTGCCACATGGTCGAAGCCATAGGGCGGTTCCGCCCCTTCCACGGCCATGGGATCGGCGCGCCCCTCGCTCGCTTCGATGGCGGACCAGCTGGCCAGATTGTTGAACATCCGCTCGCCGAATTCCTGCGCCGAGGGCGGCAGGGCCAGCTTGGCGCGCCAGATGGCGATATGGCCGTTCTCGCTGGTCTTGGCCGAAAGCAGCGCTGCCACCGGTGTGCGGGGGCGCCCTGCCAGCGCCTCCTGCCCGCGCGACCAGACGAGCTGGACCGGGCGACCCGTTTCTCGTGCGATCAGCGCCACTTCGACGGCATGGTCCACTTCCAGCCGCCGGTCGAAGCTGCCGCCTGCCGGCATGGGATAAAGCACCACGTCCGCAACGGAGAGGCCCAGCGCCTTGGCCGCCGCTTCGCGCGCATGTTCTGGCGCCTGCGTGGCGATCCACAATTCCAGCCGCCCGTTGGAAAGCCGCGCAGTCGCGCTGGCCGTCTCGATCCCGGCGTGGAGCGCGGGGGAAACGTCATAGCGCGCGCGATAAGTGGCTTTGCCCATATCGCTGTCGCCATTGCCGCGCGTGACGATGCGCTTGCCCTTGCGCTTCATTACGCCGGTGTCGAGCGCCTCCTCGATCCGCCCGCTATCGACCGCGCCGGAAACCATGAAGGTGGGGTCCAGCCTGCGCAGCGCCTTGTCGGCCGCGAACCATGTGTTGCCCACGGCGGCGATCCAGCGCTTGCCACGCACGATGCCCACCAGCCCAGGAGAACCGGCGGCCGCCTCCACATCGAAATGCTTCAGGGTGGAACGGTCAATCGGCCCATGGCTGATCGCGGCATAGACCATGTCGGGCAGGCGCACGTCGCCCGCGAACAGCAGCGATCCGTCCACCTTGGCGGGCAGGTCCAGCCGGGGATAGAAGATCGGTGCTTCCGCCCCCAGTTCATTGGGCTTTTCCAGCGGCGGCAAAGATCGCAGCGGCGGCGGATCGGGCGGCGTCTGCCGTGCGGCATCCAGGGCCAGTTCGGCAAAGCTCAGCCGTTTCTTGCCATGGATGATGAAGCCGCCTTCGGCCTCGCATTCTTCCCATGACGCGCCCCAGCGGCTCGCGGCCTCCATCGCCAGCATCGCGCGGGCAGCGGCAGCTGCATGGCGGCAGGGTGCCTCATAAGCAGCCAGAGACATGCCATCCGCCGTGGCCATGAAGCGGCGATCTTCCGCAAAACGGCGCACCAGCCAGTCATCCGCATCGTCCGCCATGAAGGGCAGCGCCGGCTTCCACAGCGGCGCCCATTTCGCGGCGAGCGGCAGATTGGCATAGGCGCCGCTGACCGGGGTCGGCTCTACCGCGATCTGCCGCCAGTCCGCGCCCAGTTCCATCGCCACGACCTGCGGCAGGATGGTGGTAACGCCCTGCCCCATTTCCAGCTGCGGCACGGCCACGGTGATTACCCCGTCGCCCGCGATCTTCAGCCATGCATCGAAAACCGCCTCGTCACGGCCCGCGCTCAGCGGCGCGGCGAAACGGCGGGGGCGCAGCATCCAGGCGACCAGCAAGCCGCCGCCTGCCGCCGCCCCTGCCAGCACCCCTCTGCGCGAAATCTGCATGGCGTGCCTCCCCCCGGTTGCGTCAGGCCCCGAGCCAGTCCGAAATGCGGGCCGCTATGGCGGCAAAGGCCTGCGCCTCCGCTCCGTCGCCCGCGGCAGGCGGCGTGCCCGCATCGCTGGCCATGCGGATTTCCATCGCCAGCGGCACGCGGCCAAGGAAGTCCACGCCCTTTTCCCGCGCGGCGATTTCCGCACCGCCATGGCCGAAGGGATCGGACACTTCACCGCAATGGGGGCAGATATAGCCTGCCATGTTCTCCACGATCCCGATGATCGGCACCTGCCCGGCTTCGAACAGTTGCATCGCGCGGGTCGCGTCGATCAGGGCCAGATCCTGCGGCGTGGAAACGATCACTGCGCCCGCAGGCTTGAAGCGCTGCAGCATGGTCAGCTGCACATCGCCCGTGCCCGGCGGCAGGTCGATCAGCAGCACGTCCACATCGCCCCATTCGGCATCGATCAGCTGGCCCAGCGCATTGCCCGCCATCGGCCCGCGCCAGGCGATCGCCTTGCCCGGTTCCACCAGATGGCCCATCGACAGAACCGGAATTCCCGCGGCGCTGGGCACCGGGATCAGCTTGTTGCCTTCCGCACGGGGCCTTTCGCCCTCGCTCGCCAGCAGGGTCGGCTGGGACGGGCCGTAGATGTCGGCATCCACCACGCCCACCTTGCGCCCCGCCTTCTTCAGCGCGACGGCGAGATTGGCGGTGAGGGTGGATTTGCCCACCCCGCCCTTGCCCGATCCGATGGCCACGATGCGCCGCGCGGCGGGCGGCGCCTTGTCGGCCATCAGGGCCACGCGAACTTCGCTCACGCCTTCGGCATCGCGCAAAGTATCGCGCACGGCGATCTCCAGACGATCGCGTGCAAGGGCATCCAGCCCGCTGGCATCGAGGATCAATGTGGCCACGCCGTCGGACAGGCGCAGCGTTTGCAACCGCTCCAGCGCCATGGCGGGAAGGCGGCTTTTCAGAATGTCTTCGCTACTCATCCCTGCCCCGTTAGCGAAGCTCTGCCGGGGTTGCAGGGAAAATCTGCAACGCGCACCCTGTTTTTCACGCATTTCGTGCCTATAAGTGGCCCCATGGAACGAATGGGCGGACTTTTCGATCGCATCGCGCTCGCCATGGCAGGCAAGAACCCCTGGGGTGGCAGCGGCGGCGCGGATGGCGGCAACGGCAATGACGGCGAAGGCGGGGACACCCCCGCAGGCGATGGCGGCAAGCAGCCAGACCAGCCGGGCGACCGTTCGCGCGGGCCGCGCAATCCCTGGCTTCCCGGCGGTGGCAATGGCGAAGAACCGCGCCGTTCCGCCAGCATCGAAGACATCTTCAAGACGCGCGGCCCCGAAGGCCCGCGCCGTCGCCCTGGCGGTCCGGGCGGCCCGAATTTCCGCCTGCCCCCCGCCCCCGGCGGGCGCAGCTGGATGCCGCTGGCGGTTACCGGCGTGGTCGGCCTGTGGCTGGCATTCTCGATGGTCCACCAGCTCGGCCCCAAGGAACAGGGCGTCGTCACTACCTTCGGCAAATATTCCAGCACCATCGGTTCGGGCATCTCGCTGACGCTGCCCTGGCCGATTCAGGACGTGCATGTGGAACAGGTTTCCGAAATCCGCATCTTCCAGATTCCTGAAGGCGACGCGGAAAAACTGATGCTGACGGGTGACCAGAATCTGGTGAACCTGTCCTATCTCGTACGCTGGAGCATCAAGGATCTGAAGCAGTACCGCTTCCAGCTGGCCGAACCGGAAAACACCGTTCGCGAAGTGGCCGAAGCGGCCATGCGCGCCTCCGTGGCGGAAGAGCCGCTGGACAGCGTGTTCTCCGGCGAAGGCCGCTCCAACATCGAAACCAACGTGCGCCGACGCATGCAGGAAGTGCTCGATGCCTATCGCTCGGGCGTGCAGATTCACGGCGTGGAAATCCGCAAGACCGATCCGCCAAGCGAGGTTGAAGAAGCCTTCAAGGCCGTGTCCGCCGCACAGCAGGAAGCGGAAACCTACAAGAACCAGGCGGAAGCCGCCGCGCAGCAGGTGCTTGCCCGCGCGCAGGGCGATGCCGCCGCGTTCGACAAGGTCTATGAACAATACAGGCTGGCCCCGGAAGTGACCCGGCGCCGCATGTATTATGAAACCATGGAGCGTGTGCTGAGCCGCACCGACAAGACCATCGTGGAAGCCAATGGCGTGACGCCTTACCTGCCGCTGCCCGAAATCAAGAAGCGCGCCGCTCCGGTGGCCAAGCCTGCGGGAGGGCAATAAGCGATGAACCAGATCTGGCAGAGCTACAAGGTAGCCATCATCGCTATGCTCGTCGCGCTGGGCGCCTTGCTGTCGAGCGTGATCGTCGTGCCTGAATCCGAACAGGTCGTGATCGTGCAGACCGGTAATCCGGTGCGCGTCTACAACCAGTTCCGCCCCAAGGTGCCCTATGGGCAGACCGATGCAGGCGTGCATTTCCGCATTCCCTTCGTGGAAACCGTGCAGCGCATCGACAAGCGCGTACGCGATCTGGATATGCAGCCGCAGCAGGTGCTTTCCACCGACCAGCTCCGCCTCGAAGTGGATGCCTTTGCTCGCTACCGTATTATCGACCCCAAGAGGATGGTGCGCACCGTGGGCTCCACCGAGAATGTCGAAGCGCAGCTTTCGCCAATCTTCAGTTCGGTCGTGCGCCAGGAACTGGGCCGCCGCAGCTTCGCCTCGCTGCTCACGGCAGAGCGCGGCAACACAATGCACAATATCCGCGACAAGCTGGACGCCGAAGCCCGCGAATATGGCGCGCAGGTGCTGGACGTGCGGATCAAGCGGGCTGACCTGCCGCAGGGCTCTCCGCTGCAATCGGCCTTTGCCCGGATGCAGTCCGCGCGCGAACAGGAAGCGGCGACCACCAAGGCCACCGGCCTGAGGGACGCGCAGATCATCCGCGCCGAAGCCGATGCACAGGCTGCGAAAATCTATGCCGACAGCTTCGGCAAGGATCCGCAGTTCTACGACTTCTACCGCGCCATGCAGAGCTACGACACGACCTTCGGCTCCACCGAGTCGGAAAGTTCGATCATCCTGTCACCGGATAACGAGTATCTCCGCCAGTTCCGCGGCAACCGCTAAAGCCGCGGGCTGACGGGCGTTCCGGGTCGACTACGGATGTCATTCAATTTGGGTTCAGGCCGTACGCGCAGAAAGTGCGGCTGCCCGAGCCAGCGCAGCAATGCGCGAAGACGAGAGGAATAGAGGACGTGAAGCCCGTGCGTTACGCTTATGGATTTTCATCCGCGCTGCTGATCGGCGGCGCGGCCGTCTCGCTGATCACCGGCCATCCCGCCGGCGCCCAGGTCGCCCAGAATAATGAGAGCCAGATGCAGCACGTGGTGCCGCGGGCGGGTGCCCCGGCCAGCTTTGCCGATCTGACCGAACAATTGCAGCCGGCCGTGGTGAATATCTCCACCCGCCAGCGCATCACCGTAAACACCAGCCCCTTTGCCGGGACGCCTTTCGGCGACCTGTTCGGCGGCCTTACCCCGCGCGGCGGCGGCGTGCCCCAGACGCGTGAGGCACAGTCGCTCGGTTCCGGCTTCCTGATTTCCGCCGATGGCTATCTGGTGACCAATAATCACGTCATCACTGCCGATGGGCAGGGCAAGGTGGAAGAAATCACCGTCACCCTGACCGACGGCACCGAATATCCCGCCACTCTGGTGGGCACCGATGCCGCGTCGGACCTTGCCGTGCTGAAGATCGAGCGCAGCAAGCCTTTCCCCTTCGTGGAATTCGGCGATTCCCGCCAGTCGCGCGTGGGTGACTGGGTGATCGCCATCGGCCAGCCCTTCGGCCTTGGCGGCACGGTTACGGCCGGGATCATCTCCGCCGTCTATCGCAACACCGGTTCCGGCTCCGCCTATGACCGCTACATTCAGACCGATACCTCGATCAACCGGGGCAATTCGGGCGGCCCGCTGTTCGACATGCAGGGCCGGGTGATCGGCATCAACAATGCGATCTTCTCGCCTTCGGGCGGCAGCGTGGGCATCGGCTTCGCCATTCCGGCCGAAACCGCCGAGCCGATCGTGGAAAAGCTGATCAAGGGCCAGCCGATCGAACGCGGCTATCTGGGCGTGCGCATCAGCCCGGTGGACGAGGATATTGCCGCATCGCTGGGCGTGCCCGCCAAGCATGGCGAATTCGTCCGCTCGGTCGAGACTGGCGAACCGGCAGACAAGGCCGGGCTGCAGTCCGGCGACATCGTGCTGAAGGTCAACGGGCAGGATGTAACGCCTGACCAGACCCTGTCCTACCTCGTGGCCAATATCGCACCCGGCACCAAGGTTCCGCTGGAAGTGCTGCGCAACGGCCAGAAGATGACCCTGACCGCAACGGTGGGCAAGCGCCCGAGCGAGGAAGAACTCGCCGGACGGGTCTTCGATCCCGAAGCCCAGCCGCAGGCGAACAAGCCCGCGCCGGAACAGGTGGAAGGCGTACTCGAAAAGGCGCTGGGTATCCGTGCCGCCGAACTGACCCCGCAGATCGCGGGCCAGCTTGGCCTGCCGCGCGACACCAAGGGCGTGCTGGTCGATGCGGTGGATTCCAGCGCCGATGCCGGCCGCAAGCTGCAGCGCGGCGACGTGGTGCTGGGCGTGAATACCAAGCCGGTCGCAACGATCCAGGAATTCGAAGCGGCCGTGCAGGCAGCCAAGGATTCGGGCCGCGATGCCGTGCTGCTTCAGGTGAAGCCGCTGCGTCGCCCGCAGGATTACATCGCGATCCGCCTGCGCTGATCCGGTAAATCCGCAGCGCTACAGAAAAGAGCGCGCCTCCCGAAGCCGGGCGGCGCGCTCTTTCTTTTCGGGGACGAGATCGCCTTGGCGAATCCCGTCATGCCTAACTCGTTTCAGCTGCCATTCCTCCCCGTGGGCTGCCGCCTGCAAC
Organism: Erythrobacter sp. SG61-1L; assembly: GCF_001305965.1. NCBI lineage: Bacteria > Pseudomonadati > Pseudomonadota > Alphaproteobacteria > Sphingomonadales > Erythrobacteraceae > Erythrobacter > Erythrobacter sp. SG61-1L. Next base: position 3,190,168 of record NZ_JXQC01000003.1, on the reverse strand, counting down.
GGAGGAATTAGCCGCGCTTGCCCTCAGGGCGAAGTCTGCGCTCCGCCCTGCCCTGCCGGTCGCGGCGAGCCGGATGGCTGCGCCCGGCTGCCGGTCGCACGCTCGAGGAAGTCCTGGCTGGCGGCAGGCGGTGCCGGGCTGGCCGGAACCAGCCCCGCGCCGCGCGGCACCTGCGGGCTGCCATCCTCGGGCGGGAAGGGCTGGGTGCGCGATTCCTGCGGGCCGGAAGGCTCGATCAGATTGCCGTCTTCATCCACGTAGTAATAATCGCCGGGATCACCGAACAGGAACTCGTCATCGGGTTCCAACTGCCAGTCCGGCAGCTTGAGATCGGTTTCGAACTTCTCGACCGGGCGATCCTTCACCGCAACCTTCATGTAAGAGGCAAAGGCCCGTGCGGGCGCTGTGCCGCCTGAAAGGCCGCCCACGGCCTTGGCATCGTCGCGGCCCATCCATACGCCGGTGGTGATCCCACTGGAAAAGCCCAGGAACCAGCCATCCTTGTTGGAACTGGTCGTGCCGGTCTTGCCCGCGACAGGCCGCCCGATCTGCGCGGCGCGGCCTGTGCCGACGCTGACCGCCGATTGCAGCAGGTCGGTGATCCCGGCGGCAACATAATCAGGCACCAGTTGCTGGCTGCGCGGCGCCTCGCGGCTGTACAGCACATCGCCGTCAACCGTGGTCACCTTGGCAATGCCATAGGGTTCGATGGAGCGGCCCCGCGCGGAGACTTCGCCGAAGGCCCTCGTCATGTCGATCAGGCGCACGTCTGACGTGCCCAGCACCATGGACGGGTTGGTGTTGATCGGGGTGGAAATGCCGAAGCGGCGGGCCATGGCAGCCACGGTGCCGAAGCCCACTTCATTGCCCAGCTGCGCGGCCACGGTGTTCTTCGAATAGGCAAAGGCACTGCGCACGTCGATCTCGCCGGCATAGCTGCCGCCCGAATTGCGCGGGCTCCACCCGTCGATCGTCACCGGCTCGTCCACCACCTTGTCGTCGGGCGTATATCCGGCTTCCAGCGCCGAGAGATAGACGAACAGCTTCCAGGCAGAGCCGGGCTGGCGCACCGCATTGGTGGCGCGGTTGTAATTGGTGGCCACGTAATCCGTGCCGCCGATCAGGGCGAGCACGGCCCCGTCGCGGTCCAGGCTGACCAGCGCGCCCTGTGCGCCCTTGGGCGTATTGGCCCGGATCGCATCGGTCGCCGCCTTCTGCATGCCCACGTCCAGCGTGGTCCACACTTCCAGCGGCTCGTCCGTTTCAGGCAGCAGCAGGTCGAGCTGCGGCAGCACCCAGTCAGTGAAGTAACGCACCGAATTCTGCGCCTGCTGCGGCGCCAGCTTCACCGCGGAAACGTCCACATCCGCCTCGTCCGGGGAGATCGCGCCGTATTTCTTCATCTGGGCGATCACCACATTGGCGCGGGTCACGGCGGCCTGCACATCGGCGGTGGGGGAATAGCGGCTGGGCGCCTTCACCAGCCCGGCAATGATCGCCGCCTCGCCCAGCGACAGATCGCGGGCGGAATGGCTGAAGAAATTGCGGCTGGCGGAATCGATGCCATAGGCCCCGCCCCCGAAATAGACCTTGTTCAGATACAGCTCGAGGATCTGTTCCTTCGAGAATTTCCATTCCAGCGCCATGGCCAGCACGGCCTCGCGTGCCTTGCGGTCGAAGGTGCGGTTGGAATTGAGGAAGATGTTGCGGGCCAGCTGCTGCGTGATGGTGGACGTGGCGCGGGCACGCTCGTCATCTCGCCAGGAAACCCACATGGCGCGGGCAAGGCCCAGCGGGTCGATCCCGAAATGCGAATAATACCGCCGGTCTTCGACGGAGACCATTGCGTCCTTCATCACCTGCGGGATTTCGTCCGACCTCAGCCATTCGCCATAGCTGGGGCCCATGGCGACGATCTCGGAACCATCGCGCGCGCGCAGCACAATGGTCTGCCCGGCCTTGATGTCCTTCAGTTCGGAAAAGCTCGGCAGGTTGCTGGCGGCGAAATAGACGGCCGTGCCCAGAGCGATCGCGCCCAGCAGCGCAAGAAAGCCACCCCACAGGAACAGGCGCTTCATCCACAGGCGGAACCGGCCGGAGGACTTCCGACCGCCACCGCCAGAACCGCTGTCCCTCACCCTGTCGCGCGGCTTCGCTTTCGAACCCACGCTGCGATTGCGTGCCATGCGGCTATTCTATCCTTGCCCTGACGCCTGCGCACGCCGCGCAGCCCGCTTCCGAGTTTTTCGATGCATAGGGGAATAGTAACGGGGCGTTAACGGCGAATTTAGCCACCCACCTTCCCGGCGGCACCGTCAGTCCTTCGGCTCGAAGTCCAGACTGGCGGAATTGATGCAATAGCGCAGGCCGTCCGGTCCCGGACCATCGGGGAAGACATGGCCCAGATGCCCTTCGCAGCGGGCGCAGCGCACTTCGGTGCGAACCATGCCATGCGACACATCGCGCAGTTCCTCCACCGCTTCACCTTCGACCGGGGCCATGAAGCTGGGCCAGCCCGATCCGCTGTCATATTTGGTTTCGCTGGCGAACAGCGGCAAGCCGCAGCCCGCGCAGTGATAGATGCCGGCAGCCTTGTTCTTCTCATACTTGCCGGTGAAAGCCCGCTCCGTCCCCGCCCGCCGCAGGATTGTGTAGGCTTCCGGGCTAAGGCGCTCGCGCCATTCCTCTTCGGTGAGGTTCATCTTCTCGGGCATGGGAATCTCCTTTCGCCCGAATATGGGGGATGCAGGTCCCCCCCTGCAAGGGGAGGGGAAACTGTGCAAAACCCCGGCGACAGGCGCTGAACTTACCTCAAGAGCACATTTGTCGAGCGCCTGATTGGAAGCAGATGACCCTTGCCTGGACGTCCGCAACAACCCGAGCGATGAACCCGGTGACAAATGCCATCTGCATCCGGAATTGTAGTGAAGCTGAGCAGTCAGTTCAATTCAGAACGCGCTCGGCAACTCTCCCTTTAAGGGAAGTCACTCACGCATTCACATCCGCGTAGTGGCTGGGCGGCTTGATCACGTCCATCCGCTCGGAAAGCAGCGGGCGGAAGCTCGGGCGGCTCTTGAACACGGAATACCAGCCGCGCGTCTGTTCATGGCCGGACCAGTCGATCCCGCCCAGATAATCCGCGACGGAAATCTGCGCGGCGGCGGCCAGATCGGCCAGGCTCATCTGCGAACCCGCCAGCCAGGGGCGATTGTCGATCAGCCAGTCCATGTAATCGAGATGGTCGTTCGCCAGCTTCATCGCGGAACGCAGCAATTGCGAATCCGGCGGCGCGCGCATGAACAGGCGCTTCTTCATCCGCTCGTTGAGGAACGGCAGAGTGACGTCGTTATAGAAATTCTCGTCGAACAGGGCCACCAACCGGCGGATTTCCGCGCGGTTCTGGGCCGTACCCACGATCATCGGCGTCTTGTCCACCGTCTCTTCGAAATATTCGCAGATCGCCCGGCTATCCACCAGGGTGATGTTGCGTTCCGCATTGCGCAGCACCGGGGTGCGCCCGGCGGGGTTCAGCGCATAGAACTCGTCACGCCCTTCCCACGGATTTTCGCGCTCCAGCTCATAGGCGACGCCCTTTTCGCTCAGCAGCAACCGGACCTTGCGGGAGAAGGGGCAAAGGGGGAATTGATAGAGTTGCCACATGCGCCCATCCTTGCCGCAACTGCTAACGTGCGTCCACCGGCAAGCCGTTTGCGGCTGGGGATTGAGGGGCTAAACTGCGCCGGAAGGGAGGCCAGGCATGACGCGCCCCACAGGCGATGAGGTGGAGATCACCAGCCGGGACCGGGTGGTGTTCCCCGAAGACGCATTCACCAAGGGCGATCTGGCCGATTACTTCCGCGCGATTGCCCCGGCCATGCTGCCTTTTCTTGCCGGGCGGCCGGTGAGCCTTGTGCGCTGTCCGCAAGGCATCGCACAGCACTGCTTCTTCCAGAAACACCATACGGGCAGCTTCGGCCCGCATGTGCTGAGCGAGACGATTGCGGAGAAAGAGGGCGATGTGGAGCCTTACCTCTATCTCGAGAACGCCGAGGGCATTCTGGAATGCGTGCAGATGGGCACCGTGGAGTTTCACCTCTGGGCCAGTCATGCAGAGGACGTGGAGAAGCCCGACCGGATGGTGTTCGATCTCGATCCCGCCGAAGGGCTGGGCTTTGCCGAGGTCGCGGCCACTGCCGCGGAAATCCGCGCCCGGCTGGAACGGCTGGGCCTAGCCAGTTTTGCCATGCTGACCGGCGGCAAGGGCGTGCATGTCGTGGTGCCACTCACCCCCGGCGCCACATGGGACGAACATCGCGGATTTGCCGAAGGTTTCGCCAGGGCGCTGGCCGAAGAACAGCCCGATCGCTTCACGGCCACGATGAGCAAGGAAAAGCGCAAGGGGAAGATCTTCATCGACTGGCTGCGCAACACGCGCGGCTCCACAGCAATTGCCCCCTATTCCCCTCGCGCCCGCAAGGGGGCGCCGGTCGCCGCGCCGGTCAGTTGGGAGGAACTTGCGGGTATGAAGGAAGCGAAACGCTATGGGTTGGCTGATGCCGCCAAGCTGCTGGAACGGGCAGAGGACAAGGCGCTGAAAGGCTGGGGCACGGCGAAGCAGGGCCTGCCGCGATAAGGGCTGCCGAACTTCGCGCTCAGAAGGCGTTGCGGTGGACCAGCACCTGAAAGGTCTTGAAGATGATCAGCAGGTCACTGAGCAGGGACCAATTCGCCACATATTCGAGATCGGCAAACAGGCGCTGCTCAAAATCGCAACGCTTGAGCGTCGCCCCGCGCAGGCCGCGCACCTGTGCGAGACCGGTCAGCCCCGGCTTGATCGAGTGGCGATACCAGTAGCGCTCGTCGATGTCCCAGAACAGCAGCTGTTCCGCCCGCGATCCGGCGGCATGGGGCCGCGGGCCGACAATGCTCATCTGCCCGATCAGCACGTTATACAGCTGTGGCAGTTCATCGAGGCTGGTGTTGCGCAGAAAGGCGCCCAGCCGGGTGATCCGGTAATCGCCCCGCTCGGTGGAAACATCACCGCGATGATCGGTATGTTCTGCGCGCATGGTGCGGAACTTCCAGATCTTGAAATGGCGGTTGCCCAGCCCGATCCGTTCCTGCCCGAACAGCACCGGGCCGGGGCTGTCCAGCTTCACCGCCAGCGCGATCAGCCCCATCAGCGGCAGGCACAGCACCAGCGCGACAGCGGCCACCGCGCGATCGAACAGGTTCTTCATCAGCCGCTGGTGCCAGCGCAGCGGGCCATTGGCGAGCACGAGGCTGACCTCGCCATTGCGATGGCGGATATCCAGCGGCATCAGCCCGGTCAGTTCCGGCATCACGATTTCCGACCGGATGTCCACGCATTTGAGCGCGCGACTCCATGCCTCACGCCGTTCGGTGGAACAATGCACCACCACCCGGTCCATTCCGCGCGCCAGGGCGCCCAGACGGCTGACCATTTCCGGCCGCGCCAGATTGGGAACCAGCCCTGCTTCCACCGCGCGGATCGCGCCGGGGCCGCGCGCGCCGCGCATGGGCACGTCGTCATAGATGCACAGATCGGCAAAGGGCTTCGGCCCCAGCATCCGCTGCGCTCGCTGTGCGATGGCATAGCGGGCCGCCGTGCCCAGCACGAGGCAGATCAGCAGGGTCTGCCCCACCTGCAGGCGCGAAACCTGCGCGCCCAGCTTCGTAGCGAAAAGGGCGAAGAAGAAGATCGCCGCAGTCACGGCAAAGGCAATGCCAGCACTGCGGATGCTGGCTCCGGCCCGATGCGCAACCGACGGATTATGCGCCCCGGTCTGCAGACCGGCGAGGAAATAGACCGGGAAAGTGACGCCCAGCACAGTGCCCGCAACCGCCAGATTCAGAGGAGCGCCATAGGCCAGCTGGCTGAGCAGCACAGCGACAAGGCAAGCGATCATATCGGATACGACGAGCGCGACCGCCAGCAGCCGGCGCTTGATCCTGGTCCCGCGCAATTTCTCGAGACGCAGTTCAATTTCGCCTGCGATAGGGTGCGCCCCACCCTCCGCCATCGGAGGGCCGAGCGCCGGGGCGGCCGGACAATGTACTATCTGGCCGAACTCCCTTTCCAGGGCAGTTCTGTCATACCCATCCATGGTCTTTCGGCTCTTCGCTGCGTTGCACCATCGGCTGATGCGTGATGCACCCGTTATCATTCGAGAGGGTTACGCAAGAACGCAAATTAGATGTTTACCCTCTTTTACGGGACGAATGGAGTTGCGCCCATCGCGCGCCTCTGCCGCCCCGCAGACTGCAACTGCATGACTTTAATGTCATTTTGTTGAATTCGGACTTGATCGAACAAATCCCGGTCAAACCTAGCTTTGACACAATCGGACACATCTCGCGGCTTCGCGCCCCAGGGCACCGCAGCATACAAGTGTCCGTCCGAATAATGGCGCGCATCATCGTGCAGCACGGATTTTTGCGCGTGCAGCATTGTCCTATTCCGCTTCGCCGCTCGCTGCGAATGGTCTATGCGCAAAGAAAACAGACAGTGGGAATTGGGGAGAGAGACGATGGCGCCAATCAGGCTGGGCAACATCACCGTGCACAAGGTCCACGAGATGGACAGCCCGGTTCCGCTGCTGAGCCAGCTTCCCGGAACCACCGCGGAAGACCTGACGCGCCTGATGCGTTGGTACGATCAGCCCGACGAGATCTGCGCCGATCCCGAAGCCGCGCTGATGACCTTTTCCGTCCATAGCTGGGTGATCGAAGTGGATGGGCTGACCATCCTGGTCGACACCTGCTGCGGCAATCACAAGAACCGTGGCCTGCCTGAAGTCCACCAGCTCGACACGCGCTATCTGGAAAACCTGCGCGCCGCCGGGTTCGAGCCGGGCGACATCGATCTGGTGATGTGCACACACCTGCACTTCGATCATGTCGGCTGGAACACGCGGCTGGAGAACGGCAAGTGGGTGCCCACATTCCAGAATGCCCGTTATCTCTTCAGCCGCCGCGACTTCGAATATTTCCAGCAGAACCCGCAAGGCGAGGAATTGCATAATGAGGCCTTCCTCGATTCCATCGTGCCCGTAATGGAAGCCGGCATGGGCGAGATCGTGGACGAGGACCGCGTCATCCACCGCGAGATCGGCAAGGGCATCTGGCTGGAGCCGGCCTTCGGCCATTCGCCCGGCTGCTGCACCATCAATGCCCAGCATGGCGGGGCGCCCGGCATCTTCTGGGGCGACGTGATCCACCATCCGGTGCAACTGATCCGGCCTGACCTGCCTTTCGCCTTCGACATGGATGCACCAGCCGCCAGCCGCACCCGCAAGGCGGTAATGCAGCGCGTGGCCGATACGGATACGATCTGCTTCCCGGCCCATTTCCGCCGCTCCTCCGCCGGAAAGGTGAAGCGCGACGGCGATGTTTTCCGCTATGAGTTCCTCAGCGACTGAGCCACGCCTTAACCACGTCCTAGGGGTTCGGCGCTAGCAGGGCCGCCTGTAGAGGGGTTTCTCATGCGTGTATTGGTAACCGGGGCGGCGGGTTTCATCGGCGCGGCTGTGTCCGAACGGCTGCTGGCGCGCGGCGACGGCGTGATCGGGATCGATAATTTCAATTCCTATTACCCCGTCTCGCTGAAACAGGCGCGCATTGCCCGGCTGGAAGGTATGGGCGGCAACCGCTTCCACTCGCTGGCGCTCGATTTCTCCGACATGGCGGGGCTTGCCACCGCGCTGGCCGGGCTGGAGTTCGACCGGATCGTCCATCTGGGCGCGCAGGCAGGAGTGCGTTATTCGATCGAACATCCGCATGAATATGCCAGCGCCAATCTGGTGGGGCATCTCAACCTGCTGGAACTGGCCCGGCACCGGGGGACGGAGCATATGGTCTATGCCAGCTCCAGCTCCGTCTATGGCGGCAATGCCAAGCTGCCCTTTTCGGTGGAGGACCGGGCGGACCATCCCGTCTCGCTCTATGCCGCGACCAAGCGGGCGGACGAGCTGATGAGCGAAAGCTATGCCCATCTCTATCGCATTGCGCTGACCGGCCTGCGCTTCTTCACGGTCTATGGCCCGTGGGGCAGGCCCGACATGGCCATGTGGAAGTTCACTTCCGCGATCCTGAAGGGGCAGCCGATCCCCGTGTTCAACCACGGGGACATGTATCGCGACTTCACCTATATCGACGATATCGTGACCGGCGTGGTCGCCGCGCTGGACCACCCGCCTGCCGATGACGATGCGGAAAAAGCCGGCGGCAGCACAAAGCCCCATGCGCTCTACAATATCGGCAATCACCGCAGCGAGCCGCTGATGAAGGTCATCGGGCTGCTGGAAGATGCCTGCGGCCGCAAGGCGGAACTGGAAATGCTGCCGATGCAGCCGGGCGACGTGCACAAGACCTTCGCCGACATCGAGGCGATCCGCGCCGATCTGGGCTATGAACCCACCACCCCGATTGAAGTGGGCGTGCCCCGCTTCGTGGAATGGTTCCGGGAATATCACAGCCAATAACAACACACGCTCAGCCTGAGCCTGTCGAAGGCCACGCGATACGGCCAGCTACATGGGCGAATGTCGCGCGTGCCCTTCGACAGGCTCAGGGTGAACGGAGGTTGGAAATGGGGCGCGGGGTTACGGAAGGAGTTACGGAATCAGGCGCCCACACCCCATAATTCCGGCAGACATGTCACCTGCCCCCTTGCCCCCGCGCCACGGGTGGTGAATCACTCCACCATGTCGATTCTCAGCGACCGGTGGATCCGGAAAGAAGCCCGCCACAGCGGCATGATCGAGCCCTTCGTGGAGCGCCAGCAGAACGATGGCTGCATCAGCTACGGCCTGTCATCCTATGGCTATGACGCGCGCGTGGCGGATGAGTTCAAGATCTTCACCAATGTCCACAACGCCATCGTCGATCCGAAGGATTTCTCGTCCAACAGCTTCGTGGATGTGAAGACCGATGTCTGCGTGATCCCGCCCAACAGCTTCGTGCTGGCGCGCACGGTGGAATATTTCCGCATCCCGCGCGACGTGCTGGTGATCTGCCTGGGCAAGAGCACTTATGCCCGCTGCGGCATCATCGTGAACGTCACTCCGCTGGAACCGGAATGGGAAGGCCATGTGACGCTGGAATTTTCCAACACCACGCCGCTGCCTGCAAAGATTTACGCCAACGAAGGCGCCTGCCAGTTCCTGTTCCTGCAGGGCAATGAATCCTGCGAGCAGAGCTATGCCGACCGGTCAGGCAAATATATGGGCCAGCGCGGAGTTACGCTGCCCAAGCTTTGAGGCTTCGCCCGAACCCTCTCCCCACTCGACCCCTCTCTCCACTCAACAATGTCCGCTCATCCTGAGCGGGTGTTGGTAGTTAGCCTTTTCCGCGATTCGTCGCCCTTCGTCATTGCGAGCGACCGCAGGTCGCGCGGCAATCCAGGGCGTCACGTTGGGCTCTGGATTGCCGCGTCGGCTTTGCCTCCTCGCAATGACGAGAACCTAGAAACTCGCCTTCATGCTCAGACGGAAATTGCGACCCGTCAAAGGCACGAAGTCCTTGGTGAAGCTGGCATGGCGCCGGCCTTCCACATTAAAGATATTGTCCGCCTGCAGCATCAGCGTGACGTTGTCCGCCCCGCTGAGCGGATGCCAGGCGAGCGAGAGATTGGTGAGGGCGAAACTGTCGGTCGGCGTTTCGAGCGGGGCCAGTCGGTCCTGCTTGTCATACCATTCCACTTCGGCCCGCGCATCGAAATCGCCGATCTGCGCTTCAAGCGCACCTGTCAGGCTGAGCGGCGGAATGCGCGGCACCGGCGTGCCGTCGGCCAGAGTGGCGCGCACATAATCGCCGCGCAGGTCGGCCAGCAGGGCAAAGCCCGAACTCTTGTAGATCGGAGCGCTGATCTCGCCCTCGATCCCGAAGTGCTTCGCATCCTGCTGGAGGAATTCATAGACGGGCAGCCCGTCTTCCTCCGTGCCGGCTTCCGACAGGAAGATGAACCCGTCGAACCAGTTCTGGTAGACGCTGAAGCTCACCGTCGCGCCGGCCACGGTGCCGCGCAGATAGCCTTCCAGGCCCCAGGCGCCTTCCTTCGTCAGCTCCGGACTGCCCAGCTCATATTGCTGGGTGGCCACATGCGGCCCGTCGGCGAACAATTCCTGCACCGAAGGCGCGCGTTCCGCGCGGGAACCGTTGATGCCGATGCGCAGCCCTTCGCTCAGCCCGAAAGACAGGCCCAGGGCGCCGGAGAATGTATCGAAGCCGCGCGCTTCGTTAAGGGAGGAGACGTCGATGTCGGTCCGCTCGTAACGGCCGCCCGCTTCCACTTCGAAGGGGGCCAGGTCGAATTCCTGCACTGCGAACAGGGCGAAGGAATCGGTCTTGCTGGGCGGGACGAAGGCTTCCTCGCCATTCGCCTCGAAGTTCTGGTGCGAATATTGCGCGCCCAGCGAACCGCCCCAGCCCCCGCGCTGCGACTGGACAAGTTCCAGCCGGCCTTCGATCCCGGTCACGTCGAAACGGGTGCCCGTTTCCTCGCCTTCAAATTCGGTGTGAGTATAGTCCGACCAGCCCCAGCGGGTCTGCAGCTTGTCAAAGAACCCGTCACCCAGATCGAGCACACCGCGCAGATCGACGCGATACTGCTTCATGCCGATCGTTACGGGGGCTTCTTCTTCTGCCTCGCTATCCAGCGGATCGGGCACGCCGGGCATTTCGGGCACGCCGTAACTGGTGTCGAAATAGCCGAAGGAGACGCCCAGGTTGCTCTCGCCCGAGAAGAAGGCAATGCCGGTGCCCAGGCTGGTCGTTTCGGTCTGGCTGTTGGGCAGCTTGCCCTTCAGATTCGCAGTGGCCCGTACTTCGTCCGCTTCTTCGGTGAAGCCGTCATCCTCAAGCTGGTCCGCCCCGGAGAGCAGTTCGGAACGCAAGGTATCCGATGCGACATAGCCCGGCACCTGGACATCGCCCGACTTCCGCCACGATCCATCCACATGGAAGGCGACATTACTGCCCAGCGGGACGTCCACCGAACTGCCGATCTCGCGCCGGTCCGCAGCCGTATCCACGGCTGCCAGCGCATCGACATGCACAGCCTCGTCCGGCACCCGCGGGGGGATGCGCTTGCCGATCACGTTCACCGCGCCGCCGATCGCCTGGCTGCCATAAAGAAGCACGGCCGGCCCGCGCAGCACTTCGATCCGGTCGGTCAGCAGTGGGTCGATCGTCACTGCATGGTCGGCCGAGGTGCTGGCCGCGTCGATGGAACCGATCCCGTCGGTCAGCACGCGCACGCGCTCGCCCGTGAAGCCGCGCAGCACCGGGCGCGACACGCCGGGGGCAAAGCTGGTGGATGAAACCCCGGGCAGCTTTTCCAGCACATCGCCCAGCGTGCCCGCGCCCAGATTACGCTGCAGATCCGTGCCATCCATCACCGAAGTGCCGGCCAGCATGTCCAGCCGGCCAAGGCCGGGTGCAGTGACTAGGATTTCGCCGTGATAATCATCGCCCGCGCGGGCGGTCGCAGCCTGCGGATCGTTCGCCGCCGCGCCATCGCCGGCACTGTCCTGCACTGCGGCCTGCGGGGTGGTTTGCGCCATGTCTGCAGCGAATGCGGGCTGATAGGGGATGAGCATGGTTGCGGCCGCCAAAAGCGATGCGGAACGGGTTTTCATGGGTAGGGGAAATCCTGCAAGCTGCGAGTCTATGATGTTATAACGTCTCTTCGCACCTGCGGCAGAATTGCAATCGCTTTGTTTCCCGGCACGGCGATTTGTCGCCAGAACGCATCATTCTGGCGACGAACCGTTTAACTCGCGCTGAGATCAGCAAGCGTTTTCGGGCACCACCGGCTTTCCCGTTACCGGGTGGACATAGTGGAACGGCACCAGATCGGTGTTCGGCCAGGCCGGATGTGCATTGCCGTTGATCTCGTCCGGCCCGTTCGGATCTTCCGGGAAGGTTGCGGTGAGGAAAGGCGAAGGGATCGGTTTGGCCGCTGCCCAGCCCATTTCATAATCCACCTGCGTGAACAGGTGATAGGCATGGCAGGCGATCTTCCACACGCCATCCTGCCGGACATAGCGGTTTTCATACATGCCATGTTCCCACCACTGGCGCGGCAGGCGTGGGTTGGTGTCCTTCTTGCTGTCATGCTGTGCGCCCATCAGCGTGCAGCGCCAGCGCCCCTTTGCGCTCTGCCGGTCCATTGCGACGGAAATCACGTCCTGCGTGGGCCAGTGTTCGCACATCATGCCATAGGCCGGGCCGTTGATCCCGTTGGTGAAGCTGTTGCGCAGCCGCCCGCAATAGAGCCGCCGGATGCTGTCCGTGCCGCGCCAGATGCCGCCCATGAACTGCAATTCGCCATCCGGGGCAAAGCAGTCCACCGCCTCGTCATACAGGCCCTTGTCCATGTAATAGCAATAGCTGATCTGCAGCTTGCGGATCGCTTCGATATCCTGCTGCACAGCCAGATCGTGCTGCAACTGGCCAATGGCATCTTCTGCGGCGGCAAGCCGGTCTTCCAGGGTCATCGGGCATCCTCCGTGCTGTTCTTCTTTTCAAGTTCGGCATCCAGATCGTCCGGCAGTTCGTAATAATTGCCGGACAGCGCGTCATAACGGCCGGATGCGAGATCGAGCACGCGCTGCGCGCAGCGGGCAAGGTCGGTCTGTGCCGCCGGATCGCCCGATGCGGCGCGCAGCCGGTCCACCATGCCGCCCAGATATTTCTGCGCCTCGGGGCTTTCCATCGTCTCGCGCGCAAGCTGGGTGAAGACAAAGCCCGGATCGATCGCGAACACCGAAACGCCCGTGCCCGCCAGTTCCGCCGCCGCTTCCGCCACGACACGGTTCTGCGCGATCTTTCCAGTGCAATAGGCCGAGAGGTTGGGCGCCACCATGCGGCTGGCAATGGCCGAAACGCACACCACCCGCCCGCGCCCGCGTGCCACCATGCCTGGCAGCAAGGCGTGCATGAACAGCATCGGCGCGCGAATGTGGATTTCCTGCGCACGCCACCATTCGTCCGGGTCCACTTCCCAGATCGGGCCGAAGGGGCCGGGCACCCCGGCATTGTTGACCAGCAGGTCAATCCGGCCGAGCCCTTCCTGCGCCGCCTCCACTGCCGCCTCGATCGAAGCACGGTCAGTCACGTCACAGGCCAGCGGCAGGGCTTCGCCTCCGCTTGCCCGGATAGTACCGGCAACCTCTTCAAGTTGTTCCAGCGAGCGTGCAAGCAACGCTACGCGCGCACCTTCTCCCGCCAGCCTTTCGGCAATCGCGCGGCCGAAACCCCGCCCTGCCCCGCTGACAAGCGCAACCTGACCGCCAAGTATTCCCATCGGCATCATCCTCTCTCTTTTATTTTTCGGGCCCGGCCAATGTTCACGGCCGATGTCTCCGTTTTCCCGCAGGGCTAATGTTCTGCCGAAGCGCTGTCGAGAGGCGTCGCCGCGACGCAAACAGACAAGCATTGGCCAGTCAATACTGGTATCATCTGTTTCTTCCCGGGAGTGAGGACTCGACTCATGAATTCGAAACGCCTGATCGCCGTGGCCCTGCTGGGCTCCGCCACCGCAATTGCCATACCTACCCTTGCCCAGCGCGCGCCCGATAGCGGCCCTGTCGCCCGCTACGACATGCGCGCCGGAACCACCTCTGGCTTCGGCATGGGTGGGGGCATGGGCGGCATGATGTCCATGATGATGGGCGGCGGCGGCAAATCGCAGGCCCAGCATGAATTGTGGCTGCGCCTCGGTTCTTCCACTGCGGCCGCCAACGGCAAGCCCAAGGCGGACCATTTCATGCCCGACGGCGCGAAGCTGGGCAAATCCGTGGCCCTTGTCACCCCGCGCGAGGAACGCGGCCCGGTGGATGAAATCCCCCGCTTCGATGAACGGCAGGAACCTTCCGGCCGCATGCTGATCTTCTGGGGCTGCGGCGAACACGCGCCCAAGGGCCAGCCGGTGATCATCGACTTTTCCAAGCTGGCCAAGGGCCAGGTGCCCCCGGGCGTGTGGACCAGTTCCGTCCCGGCCGACTGGGGCCCGAATCTGGAAAACAGCAAGACCTTCGGCCGCTGGCCGGCCGAAGACGGGAAGACCGTGAAGGGTGACAGCTCGCTGCTGGGCGCCCACCGCGTGGCGGGCAATTACTCGCCTGAAATGTCGTTCACTCTCACCAAGGATTTCATGAAGGCGCTTTCGGTGAAAACCGCCAGCCAGCCCAGCGGTGCTTCGCTGCTCAGTTGGGGCGCGGTGCCGGATTCGACCGGCTATTTCGCCTCGCTCTTCGGATCGAAGCAAGGGCCGGGCGGCAAGACGGGTGACATTGTGATGTGGTCCAGCAGTTCGAACCGCCAGTTCGGTGGCGGCTTGTCGGACTGGCTCTCGCCCGGTCAGGTCTCTCCGCTGGTGAAAGACAAGACGGTGATGAGCCCGCAGACCACCAATTGCCTCGTCCCCGCCGAAGTGATCGCCGCCGCATCCGATTTCCGGATGGGCACGCTCACCGCTTTCGGGCCGGAAGAAAACTTCTCCTATCCCCCGCGCCCGGCCGACGCCAAGGCCCGCTGGGATCTGCAATGGACCGCCCGCATCCGCCACCGCTCCACCACAAGCTGGATGGAAGCGCAGGGCATGAACATGGGCATGATGGGCGCCAGCGCGGCCGACGATGACGAAGCGCCCGCCAACACCGCATCGCAGGGCAAGAAGGAATGCAAGCCCAAGAAAAGCGGTGGCCTGTTCGGCGGCCTCGCCGGCGCTGTGCTGGGCGGTGGAGGCGGCGGCAACGGCTGCTGAGCCATAGTGGTTTCAGGCGCGGGAGGATGGAAATCTGCCCGCGCCGAACATCCCCCGTAGACCTAACACCTCGCGCAGCCCCAAACGAAAAAAGGCCCGATAAAGGGCCGTTTTCATTTCCCGACACTGTTGGAAAACTGGAGCGGGCGAAGGGATTCGAACCCTCGACCCCAACCTTGGCAAGGTTGTGCTCTACCCCTGAGCTACGCCCGCTCTGGCGTTCGACCGGTCCGTTTGTCCCGGTGGGGAGGCGCGCGGTTAGCATCGGTCCCCATACCCTGCAAGGGGAAAAATCATGTTTTGTGATAGGAATTTCACTTCCCGGCCTGAAACGCCGTAACCCCTTCACAAATCCGCCCGAAGGTCCACATTAGCAGCTTACCTAAAGCATGAGCGGGAGCATCCCTTTGGCAAGCCTGGGCCTGAATATCGAAGAACAGAAAGCGGTAGACCGATTCCGCAAGGACGTGGTCGAACCGTCGATGACACAGCTGGTCATCCTCGATTTCTGGGCCGAATGGTGCGGGCCGTGCAAGGCATTGGCCCCGGTGCTGGAAAAGGTTGCCGCAGAATATGCCGACAAGGGCGTGATTCTGGCCAAGCTGAACGTGGACGAGGAAGGCTTTATCGCTTCCCAGTTCCGTGTGCAGTCGATCCCCACCGTCTACGCCCTGTTCCGCGGCCAGCCCGTGGCAGACCTGACCAATGCCCGCAGCGAAAGCCAGCTGCGCCAGATGCTGGACCAGTTGCTGGAAAAGCTGCCGGTGGAAGCAGGCGCGCCAGATGCCGGCGCGCAGGAGCTGGCACAGCTGATCGCCA
This sequence comes from Erythrobacter sp. SG61-1L, assembly GCF_001305965.1. NCBI lineage: Bacteria > Pseudomonadati > Pseudomonadota > Alphaproteobacteria > Sphingomonadales > Erythrobacteraceae > Erythrobacter > Erythrobacter sp. SG61-1L. The sequence goes on along the minus strand of NZ_JXQC01000003.1, from coordinate 3,174,558 downwards.
TGGGTGAGGATGTACAGGCCGGCGGCGATGCGGAACGCGCACTGGGCGTGTTTGCGCAGCTGGCCGAAATGGCACCCGATAATGTGCAGGTGCAGGCCGGCCTGCTTCGCGCGCTGATGGAACTGGGCGAGATCGAGGCTGCGCGCGCGGCATTCGGTGCACTGCCTGAAGAAATGCAGGCCGATCCCGCCCTGGCGCAGGCGGGCAAGCTGCTGGAACTGACCGCCGATGCCCCGCAGGACGATGGCGAACTGGCCGCCTTGCGCGCCGCCGCCGAGGCGAACCCCGCCGATATGGATGCCGCCTTCGCCTTTGCGCAGGCGGCCTTTGCCGCCGGGCACCGCGACGAGGCGGCCGAAGCGCTGCTGGCGATGATACGCACCGAGCCGGACTGGAACGAGGGCGCCGCCAAGGCCAAGCTGCTGCAGATTTTCGAAGCCGTGGGTCTGGAAGACCCGTGGGTGGCCGCTGCCCGCCGCAAGCTTTCGCTGCTGCTGTTCGGCTGACGCGATCGCGCAATGGCCGGAACTCGCCTCTCGATCTTTCCCCTGTCCGGCGTGATCCTGCTGCCGGACCAACAATTGCCGCTGCATATTTTCGAGCCGCGCTATCGCGCGCTGGTGAGCGATGCACTGGCGCGTGACCGGCGGATCGGCATGATCCAGCCGCAGACGGCGTCGGAAGGGGCGCCGCTGTTCGCCATCGGTTGCGTGGGCAAGATCGGCGAAGTGGAGGCGCTGGAGGACGGGCGCTTCAATATCGTGCTGGAAGGGCAATCACGCTTCCGCCTGCTGCGCGAGCTGGATGTGTCCACCCCGTTCCGCCAGATTGAGGCCGAATTGCTGGAAGATGCCGACGAAGTGCTCAGCTCTGCCGAGCGGGCAAGCTTCGAATATGAGGCGCGCGAATTTGCCGACCGGCAAGGCTATTCAGTGGATTGGGATTCGGTTGCCCGGCTGGACGATACGGCTCTGATCAACGGCGTCAGCCAGATCGCGCCTTTCGATGCGGCGGCCAAGCAGGTGCTGCTGGAAGCCCCGGGCATTCGCGCGCGCTGCGAATTGCTGGTGCAGCTGATGCAGTTCTTCGGCCGGCATGATGGCATGGATGACCGGATGACCCTGCAATAGGCGATCGTCATTGCGAGGGGTGAAGCTCCGAAGCAATCCAGTGCCCAACGCGAGCCGCCCTGGATTGCTTCGCTACGCTCGCAATGACGAACTGCTGGCAGTCCTGCCGATCAAATCCCGAAGGAACCGCGCAGCCCGTCGATCACATATTGCGCGGCCAGTGCCGCCAGCAGCACACCCAGCAGGCGGGTAATCGCGGATTCGACGCTTGCCCCCACCAGCCGGATCAGCGGGGCGGCGAGCAGCAGGGCAAGCAGGGATAGCACCATCACAGCCGCCAGCGCGCCCAGCACCACGATGGTCTGTTCCGCGCCATGCGCCTGGCCCACCACCAGCATCACCGTGGCAATTGCCCCCGGCCCGGCCAGCATCGGCATGGCCATGGGGAAGACGGAGATGTCCTCGATCTCAGGCGTCTGCGAATTATGCGCGCGGATCTTTTCCGCCCGTTCCTCGCGCCGCTGGGTGCGTTTTTCGAACACCATGTCGATCGCGATGAAGAACAGCATGATCCCGCCCGCGATGCGGAATGAATCGAGTTCGATATGCAGCGCGGCCAGCAATTGCTTACCGAACAGGGCGAAGCCCAGCAGGATCAGCGTGGCGACCACCACCGCCTTGAAGGCCATGCTGCGCTGCTGGCGCGGCGGTGCTTCGGCCGAAAGCCCTGCATAGATCGGCGCACAGCCGGGCGGGTCGATCACCACGAACAGGGTGATGAAGGCGGAGATGAACAGTTCGAGCATCTATCAGGCGCCCGTATCGATCGGAACGCCGGGGATCTCCACCCAACCCGCCTTCTTTGACAAAAAGGCGCTGAGCCTGCCCTTCCCGTCGCGATCCAGGATGACCTCGGCCGTCAGGGACCCGTCGCCTGAATTCTTCTCCCACACATAGCTGGCAAAACGGCGCGGCCCGTCATGGACGGTGACCACGACAGATGGGTCTGCCACCGGCGACGGCTGGCAATCGGCAACCTCGGCCTGCACCAGTTCCGGCTCCTCAAGCGGCTTATCGAGTTTCTCGCCCACGTCGAGCACCCACTTATAGGCGCCGTCGGGCTGGCGTACCCACACGGTGGTGAAAGCGCCGACATTGCCGTCTGCATCCTTCCATCCGCCTCGGGATACTGCGAGCGAGCCATCGCAGCTCGACCAGACCTGATGCGGCTCCCACCGCAGTGCCTTGGCCGGGTTCGCCCGCCCCTTCAGCCAGTCCTGCGCTTTCACCGGGCCGGGCTGGAACATCACCGCATCCTTTGCCGCATATTCGGCAAAGGCAGTCCACTGGCCCTTTTCGCGGGCGGTGCGGGCAAAGCCCAGCTCGGTCGCTACGACCTGGCCGGGATTGGCGCTGGGACGGAAGGCGGGGCCATGCCCGCCGGGGCCACGCGGCCCACCCCCGCCGGAGCAGGCGACAAGCGCCAGCACCGAGACGAGGGCGAGCGCGCGACGCATCACAGCGCGTCTTCGTCCAGTGCGATGCCTTCGCGGCGATAGGCGGAGACGAGCGCGTTGCGCAGCAGCACGGCGATGGTCATCGGGCCGACGCCGCCGGGCACCGGGGTGATGGCGCCGGCCACTTCGCGGGCGGAATCGAAATCCACGTCGCCCACCAGCCTGGTCTTGCCGTCTTCGCCGTCAACGCGGTTGATGCCCACGTCGATCACGGTGGCGCCGGGCTTGATCCAGTCACCCTTGACCATTTCCGGACGGCCCACGGCGGCCACGACGATGTCGGCGCGCTTCACCACTTCGGGCAGGTTCGCCGTGCGGCTATGCGCGATGGTGACCGTGGCATTCGCATCGGTGAGGAGCTGCGCCATCGGCTTGCCGACGATGTTGGAACGGCCGATCACCACGGCATCCTTGCCCGACAGATCGCCCAGGCGATCCTTCAGCAGCATCAGGCAGCCCAGCGGCGTGCAGGGCACAAAGCCCTTCTGGCCGACCGAGAGACGGCCCGCATTGATGATGTGGAAACCATCGACATCCTTGTCGGGATCGATGGTGGAAATCACGGCCTGCTCGTCCAGACCCTTGGGAAGCGGCAGCTGCACCAGAATGCCGTCCACGGCGGGATCGGCGTTCAGTTCCGTCACCTTGGCGATCAGCGCCTCTTCGGTGGAATCGGCAGGCATCTTGTATTCAAGGCTGTTCATGCCGGCGGCCACGGTGGCCTTGCCCTTGGAACGGACATAGACCTGGCTGGCCGGGTCTTCACCCACCAGAACCACGGCGAGGCCAGCCTTGCGGCCAGCCTTGGCTTCGAATTCGCCGGCGAACTTGGCGATCTTCTGACGCAGCCCTTCTGCGAAGGCCTTTCCGTCGATCAATGCGGCACTCATGCATAACTCCCGAGATTGGACAGAATGATTGTGAGGATGCGCAGCAGGATCAGCAGCACCATCGGTGAAAAGTCGATCATGCCGGTATCGGGCATGATGCGGCGGATCGGATTGAGCATTGGATCCAGAATGGCATTCACCGCGCGCCACAAAGAGGCGACGAGGTTGTTGTGCATGTTCACCACGTTGAACGAGATGAGCAGGCTGAGCACGAACTGCACGATGACGACGACCGAGACGATCGACATCAGGTAAAGCACGATTTCCAGCAGCGTCAGGGCTACCATCAAGAATTCCTCCAGGGGGGCATGCGAGGCGGCGAACCTAGCCGAGCGTCGCCGAGTGTATCAACAGCATAATACGCATCGCGAGATGAACCCCGGCTTGAACGGCAGGCCATCACTGCGTCCATTCCAGCTCTTCAATATGCCACGCCAGCTGCCAGTCTTCCGCACCGGGCACGTCGTTCACGCGCTTCATGGTCAGCGTGCCCTGCCGGGTCAGCCGCCCGCCATCGGCCACCAGCGTGACGGGCAGTTCGTAATAGAGAGAGCCTGCCGCACCCTCGATCTCGCCATGGCCGAAGGCAAAGATCGGGCTGGGCGCATCGCCCATCAGGGCCTTGAGCGTGGCCCCGTCCATTTCGCCCTTGCGCCAGGCGAGCGCGGCCTGGTCCCACTGGCCATCGGTGATCTGCTGCGAGAACCACGCCAGCACCCGGTCGGGATTTTCGCGCTCCTGCAGGGGGTCAGGCGTGGCCGGGGCGGCAGCAGGCGCTGCCGAAGATGCCGCTGCTTCCGGTGCTTCGCTCGCCCCGGCAGACGGCGTTTCCTGCGCCTGCTGGCAGGCAGCCAGCGCCAGCAGCGCGGCAAGAGCCGGCGCCGCGCGCATCAATCGGCCCGGATCAGCGTGCCCGCGCCGCGCGAGGTGAAGAATTCCAGCAGCATGGCATGCGGCACGCGGCCGTCCAGCACCACCGCCGCCTCGCACCCGGCTTCCACCGCGTGGACACAGGTTTCCAGCTTGGGGATCATCCCGCCGGAAATCGTCCCGTCGGCCTGCAGCTTGGCGATGTCCGCCGGGGTCAGGTCGGTAAGCAGGTTCTTCTGCTTGTCGAGCACGCCGGGCACATCGGTCAGCAGGAACAGGCGCGCCGCGCCCAGTGCCGCCGCGATGGCGCCCGCCATGGTATCGGCGTTGATATTATAGGTGTGCCCGTCCTCGCCCGCGCCGATGGGGGCGATCACCGGGATCATCCCGGCCTTGCTGACGGTTTCCAGCAGAGTGGTATCCACCTTGCTCGGCTCGCCCACGAAGCCCAGGTCGATCGCCTGTTCGATATTGCTTTCCGGATCCTTGGTGGTGCGGGTCACCTTGGTGGCCTTCACCAGCCCGCCATCCTTGCCGGAAATGCCGATGGCCTTGCCGCCCGCATTGGCGATCCAGCCGACCAGTTCCTTGTTGATCGCGCCCGACAGGACCATTTCGGCTACTTCGGCGGTTGCCTTGTCGGTCACGCGCAGCCCGTCGACGAAGGTGCTTTCCACGCCCAGCTTCTTCAACATGGCGCCGATCTGCGGGCCGCCCCCATGCACCACCACCGGGTTGATGCCCACGGCCTTGAGCAGCACGATATCTTCGGCAAAGTCACGCGCGGCTTCGGGATCGCCCATGGCGTGGCCGCCATATTTCACCACGAAAGTGCGCCCGGCATAGCGCTGGAAGAAGGGCAGCGCCTCGATCAGCGTTTCCGCCTTGGCGAGCATCGACTTATCTTCGCTGACGCTCATCGCGCGTGCCTCCACAACCTTGCCTCTCCTGAGAGTTCGCGGCGCCTTAGCGCCTCCCCGCCTGCGAGGGAAGTGCGCGCAGCGCCCATTGCCAGCCCCGCGCCGCGCGATAGTGTCCGCCATCTGGAGACAGCATGGCGAATCGCCATTTCCAAGGGGGCAGACAATGGCAGCGATCATCATCAAATACCGCCTGAAGCCGGGCGTCACGCGCGAGGATTTCGAAGCCTGGGTAAAGCAGGTGGACCAGCCGACCATGCGCGGGCTGGAACGGGTCAAGGCGTTCGATACCTATCGCGTGGAGGGCCTGCTGGTGGGCGAAGGCGAGCCGAGCGTGGCCTATGTCGAACTGTTCGACATTCCCGATCTGGCCGGCTTCAGCAGCGAGGATATGGCAGGCGCCACCGTGCAGCAGGTGATGGGCGAATTCACCGGCTTTGCCGATGCGCCGGAATTCCTGTTGGCCGAGAAGCTGTAAGCAGCACCGCTCGCGGTCTGGCGAGCGCGCTCAATCCTTGGGCGCGTCCGTCTTCTTGATGGCCCATGGATTGATATGCTCCGGCTGTTCCTGCTGGGCAGCCGGATGCTTCGTGTCTTCCGGGGCGGGGATGCTGCAATAGGCAGTCAGCATGATGCCGGCGGCCCACCACAGGGCCTTCCAGCGGCTGGCGAAAACAGTGGTGATGCGCGGGCCGAACATGGCGCCCGCCTAGCACGGGGGTGGTTAACGAACCCTCCCCGTGCAGGCGCGCAACCGGCCGGAAATCCTATTCCGCGGCCGGGCTGGCCGAGGCACCCTCGCTGGGCGGCACATTGGTCATCGGCGTATCGGGCACGTCCACCGGAACTTCGCCCGGAGTCGGCTCGGTAACGATCAGTTCGCCGCCGCTGACATCGGTGGCATCCACCTTCACTTCAGTGGGGGCGGGTTCCTGCCTGCCGACGAAATACCAGACGACGGCAAGCACCAGCACGATGGCGGCGACTGCCAGAAGCAGCTTGCTTGTTTGCTTGGGTGCGGGTTCGGTCATTACAAGGTCTCCCTCTTCATTGATCCGCCGGGCACGATACCCCACAGCCCGCGCCCGCGCCACCACGCAAGCACTGGAAATATGATCCGCACCGGCCGTTACCTCCGGCCGCTATCGCGTCAGTGCGTCAGTCGTTCGCGCCTTCGGGCCGACCGAGCATTTCGCGCAGCACATTGGCCCGCGCCTTCTCCGCGCTCCAGTCCCGTTCGGGATGGGCCTCCATCTGCCGGAGCAGGCTGGCCAGTTCCTTGCGGCGATCTTCCATGGTCACGACTTCCATGCTGCATCCTCCTTCTGCCTGTTATCCTGCCAGACCAACGGGGCGAGGCGGCGCGGGTTCCATGCTTCATCGCAATCGGAACAATCGCCCTCCCCTCCCGATACAACCGGTGGGCGCCGACTTCCTCCTGTCCCGGAATTGGGATAGCCTGAGCGCCGCAACAGGAGGAACGCGATGGACAATCCCCAAACCCCGGCATCGGGCGGGTTCGATCTCAACCAGCCCACGATCGTCAGCCTGCTTTATCTCGCATCCTTCATCACCGGCATCACCGCGCTGGTGGGCGTGGTTCTGGCCTATGTGTGGAAGAGCGAGCCCAAGGCGGCCTGGGAAGTTTCCCATTACGAATATTTGATCCGCACCTTCTGGATCGGCCTGATCGGCGGGGTGGTCGGCTTCATCCTGGTCTTCGTGCTGATCGGCCTGATCGTGCTGCCCGCCGTGGCGGTGCTGGTGGTGGTGCGCAGCGTGCTGAGCCTGGTGAACGCGCAGAAGCAGGCCCCCATGCCCAATCCGGGCACGTGGCTGGCTTAAGCGGGGCTGGCTCAAACGGGGCTGGCTTAAGCGGGCGCCGTAGCAAGGCTCAGTCTTCGGTGCCGCGCATCTTTTCCAACGCGGCATCCACGCTGGCCGGGGCTTCTTCCTGTTCGTCGGGATAGCCGAGCAGGCCCAGTTCGCGCTGCATCAGCAGGTTCCATGGCTCGTTCTGCCCGGCCAACTGGCGTGTGACATTGGCGGCCAGCAATTGCGCCACGGGATCGTCGGCCATGGCTGCCCATTCATCGCGCGCCCGTTCCAGCATGGCGGTGCGTTCCGCGTCCGGCAGCGCGGCGGCTTGGGCATAGAGCGTGCTCAGCCGCACCCAGGGCGCATCTTCGTCCGGCACGTCTTCGGCCCAGCGGCTGAACGGGCGCCCCGTGGCCTGCCAGTCGCCATCCTCGCCGCGCTTCAGGAAGAACAGTGCCCTGGTGCCCAGCGGGAACATATAGCGGATGCAGCCGCCGATATAGCTGAGCGGATGGGCATCGACGAGTTCATAGGGATTACTCAGTGCCAGAAAGCGCGGCTCCGAAAGGCTGAGCCCGCGTAGGGTGATCGCCTCCCCCGGTAAATCGCCCTTGATCGCCCGGATCGGCTCCACCGTAATGTCTGTATTCTCCGGCCCTTCGGACATGCCCAGCGACCCGCCCGTGACCTTGCCCAGCAGGATCAGATCGGCATCGCCCGCCAGTTCGAGATTGGTCGGCACGCGGTAATCGTTCCCCACCGAGCAGGCGAGCGCCGGGGCAGGCAGCAGGGCCAGCGCGCCCGCGCAGAAGGGCAGGCAAAAGGCCACACGGCCAAGCGCGGCAACAGACCGGACAATCGAGCGCATCGCTTCCCTCCGCTTTGCAGAACCGCGCCGGTTTAACGGAAGGGGCGGGGAATTGTCACGTAAGGGTATTCCGCCCTTCTGCCGCCGCAAAATTGACGCGGGATTGTTGTGGCCCGTCACCCCGGCCTCGTGCCGGGGTCCAGCTTCCCAAGCGAGAAATAGCGGGATCCCGGATCAAGTCCGGGATGACGATGTCTAAAACGGGGAGCCCGCCTCCGCACAACACCCTACAAGAAAACTGAACTAACCAGCGCCAGCCTTGGCCACGACCTTGCGACACAGTTCGACGAACTCTGCATGAGCAAGATCATTTTTCGCGTCATTTGTACGCCAGGAGCATATGACGAAGTCATAACGCCCATCTTCACCCAACACGTGATCGACCGTCGGCAGCATGGCAAAGCTCGCCTTGTAATGCGACCGGCCCACCCGAGATTCTTCATTCGAATAGGTGCAAACAAGCTGCCAGTTCAGTTCCTCGCCGGTGTAAAAATCATGCGTTCCGTGGTCGCAGACCGCCGCATGAATTTTCCGGCGATATTCCTCACCTTTGATCGGATGATCACAGCGCAGACGATCGCGCTTCAAATGAGACGCTGCTTTACGACGAAGCCACCGGCTGTAAGTCTCCTGCGGAAGCTTCAGTCCCGGCGGCGCCGCATAAATCAGCGCCACCTCCTCACTCCGCCGCCTGCACCCCACCCGAGGCATCGCCGAACATATCCGGCTCGCCATCGTCGGTGGCCAGATCGTTCGCGCTGTCGCCGGTCTTGGCCTTGCGGCGCTGGTCGAAGCTGGCCCAGACGTCGTTCCAGTTACCCTTGGTGGCGCCCTTCGAATATTCGGTGGCGCGGGTTTCGAAGAAGTTGGCGTGTTCCACGCCGTTGAGCAGCGGGGTGAGCCAGGGCAGCGGGTGATCGTCCACCATGTAGATCGCCGGGAGGCCCAGCTGGCTGAGGCGCCAGTCGGCGATATAGCGGATGTAGCGCTTGATTTCCTTCGCCGTCATGCCCGGCACCGGGCCTGCTTCGAAGGCCAGATCGATGAAGGCGTCTTCCAGGCGCACCGTCTTCTGGCACATGTCCATGATGTCGTCCTTCACTGCCTTGGTCAGGCAGCCGCGTTCCGCGCAGAAGGCGTGGAACAGCTGGGTGATGCCTTCGCAGTGCAGGCTTTCATCGCGGATCGACCAGGTGACGATCTGGCCCATGCCCTTCATCTTGTTGAAGCGCGGGAAGTTCATCAGCATGGCGAAGCTGGCGAAGAGCTGCAGCCCTTCGGTGAAGCCGCCGAACATGGCCAGCGTGCGGGCGATATCCTCGTCCGTTTCGACGCCGAATTCCTGCAGGTAATCGTGCTTGGCCTTCATCTCCTCATATTCGAGGAACATGCCATATTCGCTTTCGGGCATGCCGATCGTGTCGAGCAGGTGGGAATAGGCGGCGATGTGCACCGTCTCCATATTGGAGAAGGCGGTGAGCATCATCTTCACCTCGGTCGGCTTGAACACGCGGCCGTATTTTTCGTGGTAGCAATCCTGCACTTCCACGTCGGCCTGAGTGAAGAAGCGGAAGATCTGGGTGAGCAGGTTCCGCTCGTGATCGGACAGCTTCTGTGCCCAGTCGCGGCAGTCTTCGCCCAGGGGAACTTCTTCCGGCAGCCAATGGACCTGCTGCTGACGCTTCCAGAACTCGTAAGCCCAGGGATATTCAAAGGGCTTGTAGGTCTTGCGTGCTTCGAGCAGCGACATGTTGTGTCTCCATGGGCGTCAGTGCGAACAGCCAACATAGGGAATCATGCCTGTGATTCGAAGGCAAGAGGGAATGATTCGGCGGGGATAAAGCGAATTATCTGCGCTCAGAAAATGACCCACACGAGCATCGCCAGCGCGAAGATGACAATGGCCCCTGCGGAGAGGGCGCCAAGCACCGCTTCCTGCGGGATAGTCGCATCCGGCAGCAGCGGCTGGTGCAGTTCCGGTGGGTTGTTGAGCCTGCGCCATATCCACACGAGCAGCCAGCCGGCGAAAATTATCCCGCAGCCCGCCACGATCCAACCGTTTATCTCCAGTTCGTCGAGCAGGTAGGGTCCACCAACAAGAACAGCGCCCATCAGCATGGACGGAACAAGGCGATTCAACTCGATTTCCGGGGGTGCGCCTTCCTCCTGGCCGGAGCGATATTCGGCCATTTCCTGGCGCGGCCTGAGCTTGGTGAAGAGATAGTGCAAGCGCGGGAATGTCTGCGCGCATAGCGCAATAACTGCCCCGGCCCCGAACATGGCGATGACGGGCAGAGTGAGGGCAGCGGTAAGGTCCGCCATCACCGGCAACGGCCCAAGTACCCCGATCATGCCATCCACCATGTCAGCCCCCATTGCCGAATGAGGGCTAACACGGTTCAACAAATCGGCAAGTCAGGGAAAATCACTTCCAGAACATGCCGCCCTTCAGGCCCCGGCTCGCCCGGTTGCGCCACATCTGGATGTAGAGCCACAGGCCCGAGACGGCGAAGAACAGCAGCGCGAAGCCCGAGAGTACCGAGATCGCCGTGCCCACCGCGCCGAAGCTCTCGCCCGAATGGAGGTGGTGCATCAGGCCGACAAGGCTGCGCATGCCCGAAGGTTCGGCCGCGGGCATGCAGCGCCAGCCTTCGGGGCAGGTGAAGCCTTCCGGCGTGGCAGGCAGCGCCGCCGGGCCTTCCGCGCCCGTGGGCCAGAGGACGAAGACCTGGCTGAGAATGCCGGTGACGGCGATCCAGGCCATGAAGACCCCGAAGAAGATCGAGATCCAGCGATGCCATTTGCGCATGGGATAAGCCTTTATGTGCGTTTCGTTCCGGAAACGCGGACCTAGCCCGAACCGCATTCCATATTGCTAATATAAGCCCTGAGCCTCTGCCGGCCAAGCCGCGAAATGTCGCGGCTGGTAACGGCTCGCCCCGGTTCGGTGCATGGGCTGCGACAGACGGGGGAACGCCCGCGCCTGCCCGTCCGTTGATCGGGCAACAGGGCCGAACCGGGGGCTGCAACCGAAAAGGAGCATGCCATGTTCGAAAAGCTCAGGATCAAGGAACACATGGAAGTGGCCAATGCCAGCGGCCAGCATGTGGGCACCGTGGATGCGGTGGAGGACGAGCGGATCAAGCTGACCCGCAGCGACAGCGGCGATGCCCGCCACCACTTCCTGCTGCTGGATGACGTCGCCCGGATCGACGACAATCGCGTCTATCTGAAGCCGGAGGCGCGCATTTCACCGTCTGCATAGGTCAGGCGATGGCCGTTCCGCCCTTGCCGTGCGGAATGGCCGGGGGGAGGCCCCGGTTCCTCGGTAGGGGGCCGGGGCCTTTTCCTGCGCAAGAGCGGCGGGAATTGCGGCGGGCGCGGTCAGTCGCGGTCGCGGCGGCGCGATCCGAAGAACGAACCCCCGCCCAGCACGGTGATCCCCACGAAGAAGCCGAAATCGTACCAGCCGCCGCTGTTGGGCACGGCATAGACGGCGATGTCGGGCGAAAAGAGCGATCCGATCCAGGCCCAGGGAAAGATGAAGCCATGCCACAGCCCCCACCAGAAGCCGGGCACATCGGCGCCATGGCTCACGGCCTCGGGCACCTGCCGCGCGCAGGCGGTGAGGAGGAGGATAGCAAGCGCCAGTGCGGCGGGCCGAACAAGCTGTTTCGTCATCGTAATGCTCCTGCTTCCAGAACTTGCCGGAACGCCACCCTGTTTGCGCGTTATAGCTCGTCATTGCGAGCGCAACGAAGCAATCTAGGGCGTAGCGCATTGCGCTCTTGATTGCTTCGGGCCGCTGGCCCTCGCAATGACGATGCAGCCAAACGATCTTGCTCAAGCGCCAGAGGCCCGCGCATCCACCACTTCCACCGCTTCCTCCGTCATGGCCCAGCTCCAGATCGCCACGCTGCCCACCCAGCCCAGTGTGAAGCCTGCCAGCATCGCCAGCACAAGACGGCGCGGCGGCGGGGTCTGGCGGCCGAGCGCTGGGCCGGGCTGGATAATGTCGCTGCGGCGGAACAGGCGCGCGACGGCGCGCGCGTTGATCAGCAGCCAGATGCCGGTGGCCGCGGTGAGCAGGATGGCGAGGGCCAGTGCGATCTGGGGAACGTAAAGGGGCATTCGGGCTCTCCTCGAAGGTTGAACTGCCCCCGGTTCCCCCCTTCGGTTCCCCCGATGCCCGATGGATATGAAACGGGCGGACGGCGCGGATGGTTCCGCAGCGCCGCCCGCCCTCTATTCACTTCGCCGCGTTCAGCGGCAGGCCTCAGGCCGCTTACTGGCAGGCGAGACATTCCTCGTAATCGGTCTGTTCGCCGGCGCTGAGTTCGAACTTGGCCGCATCCTTGGTGTTGTCGGCCTCCACCCCGCCGGCAAAGCCCGCGCGCTGCACGCTCTTGGACCGCAGGTAATAGAGCGACTTGATGCCCTTTTCCCATGCCTGGAAGTGCAGCATCAGCAGATCCCACTTGTCGACATCGGCCGGGATGAACAGATTGAGGCTCTGCGCCTGATCGATGAAGGGCGCACGGTCGGCCGCGAATTCCAGCAGCCAGCGCTGGTCGATCTCGAAGCTGGTCTTGTAGACCGCCTTTTCCTCCGGCGAGAGGAAATCGAGATGCTGGACCGAGCCGCCGCGTTCCAGGATCGTGTTCCACACATTGGTGGAATCCTTGGACTTCGCCTGCAGCAGCTTTTCCAGATAGGGGTTCTTCACCACGAAGCTGCCCGACAGGGTCTTGTGGGTGTAGATATTCGCCGGGATCGGTTCGATGCAGGCGCTGGTGCCGCCGCAGATGATGCTGATCGACGCGGTAGGCGCGATTGCCATCTTGCAGCTGAAACGTTCCATCACGCCCTGATCGGCCGCATCCGGGCAGGCGCCGCGTTCTTCGGCCAGCAGCATGGAGGCTTCATTGGCCTTGGCGTTGATGTGCTTGAACATCTTGAGGTTCCACGCCTTCGCCATCGCGCTTTCCATCGCGATGCCCTTCATCTGAAGGAAGGAGTGGAAGCCCATCACGCCCAAGCCGACAGACCGTTCACGCTCGGCGGAATATTTGGCGCGGGCCATCTCGCTGGGCGCGCGGTCGATATAATCCTGCAGCACATTGTCGAGGAAGCGCATCACGTCTTCCACGAAGCGCTTGTCGCTGTTCCACTGGTCCCAGGTCTCGAGATTGAGCGAGGAGAGGCAGCACACAGCCGTGCGATCGTTGCCCAAGTGGTCCTTGCCGGTGGGCAGGGTGATTTCCGAACAGAGGTTGGAGGTGGAAACCTTCAGCCCCAGGTCGCGGTGATGCTTGGGCATCATCCGGTTCACCGTATCGGAGAACACGATATAAGGCTCGCCCGTGGCGAGGCGGGTTTCGACCAGCTTCTGGAACAGGCTGCGCGCATCGACCTTGCCGCGCACGGAACCGTCCTTCGGGCTCTTCAGCTCGAATTCCTTGCCGTCCCGCACGGCTTCCATGAAGTCGTCGGTCAGCAGCACGCCGTGGTGGAGGTTCAGCGCCTTGCGGTTGAAATCCCCCGAAGGCTTACGGATTTCGAGGAATTCCTCGATTTCCGGGTGCGACACATCGAGATAGCAGGCCGCCGAACCGCGACGCAGCGAACCCTGCGAAATGGCCAGCGTCAGGCTGTCCATCACGCGCACGAAGGGGATGATGCCGCTGGTCTTGCCGTTGAGGCCCACCGGCTCGCCAATGCCGCGCACCGCGCCCCAATAGGTGCCGATGCCGCCGCCGCGCGAGGCGAGCCAGACGTTTTCGTTCCAGGTGCCGACAATGCCTTCGAGGCTGTCGGACACGGAATTGAGATAGCAGCTGATCGGCAAGCCGCGATTGGTGCCGCCGTTGGACAGCACGGGCGTTGCCGGCATGAACCACAGCTTCGAAATGTAATCGTACAGGCGCTGGGCGTGATCGGCATCGTCCGCATAGGCATCGGCCACGCGGGCGAACAGATCCTGGAAATCCTCACCGGGCAGCAGATAGCGGTCGGTCAGGGTTTCCTTGCCGAAATCGGTCAGCAGCGCATCGCGGCTGTTATCGGTCACCACATTGAAGCGGCGCGGTCGCACGGACTTGGAATCGTCCTTGGGCGCCGCAGCACTCTGGGCGGCAGCCGTCATCGCCTGCGCAAGCGCATCGGCGGCGGCCGTTTCCACCAGAGTTTCGGTGGCTGTATCCTTGCTGTCCATCGTCATTGCCGGGCCATCTGTCTTGCCTTGGTTCTTTCCAGCCTTGGTTTCCTGCTGCGCGCCATCGGAATCCTTGCCCACCAGCGCGTCCACGTCGTCGAGCCCCATCGCAGCTCCGTCCCCAGTCCTGAAATCCATGTACGAGCCCCCGATCTGATCATCCCGGGCATCGGTTTCAATGCCCGTGTTCTACATTCGTTCGAATCGGCAGCCAAGCGTCCAGACTACCAATTCGAGGCCCCGGACAGGGAAATACTTTTCCCCCGCCTGTCCCCAGCCGAATGGCCGGCGGGCTTCCCAGGCAGACCCGAACCGCATTTCGCAGGAGCGATTCGGCTCCCGCTACGGCAACTAGGTCTTGTGGGTGCCCCCCGCTGTTCGACCTAGGCATAGTGCTTTTACCGGGAATCAGGCGCAAGGCCTTAAATTCCGGATTCACCATATATTACGCCGTCAAGACTCGGTGTTCTATGATGGCAATACAGCGCGACGCGCGGTCAAAGCTCGGCTGGCGTGGGGCGCAAGAGTCAAAATGAATCCGGGCAAAAATTTTGCTGTGAAGTTTTCTCTTTCAGGGCTTTGATTCAATCGAATCGGGGCCGGAAATTTTGCTGCGCGAGAAAGCGCGGAAATGCCCCGTTTCGAAGCCGGGGCCAGTTTCGAAGCATGGGGGAGAGGAAACCGCAGCCATGACCGCACCCGATCCGCATGCCGATTACCTCGCCCGCCAGCCGGAAGAGATTCGCGCCCTGCTGGAAGCGATCCGCAGCGAAGCCGAAGGGCGCGTGCCCGATGCCACGCGCTGCATGGCCTACCAGATGCCCGCCCTGCGCAAGGGGCGCGTGTTCTTCTATTTCGCGGCCTTCAGGAAACACATCGGCATCTATCCCCCGGTGCAGGAACCTGCCGCCCTGGTGGAGGAACTGGCCCCATGGCGCGGGCCCAAGGGCAATCTGGCCTTTCCGCTGAAAGACCCGCTGCCGCTGGAGCTGATCGGCCGCGTGGCCGAGGCACTGGCGGGGCAATATGGGAAGTAGGGGGGGCGGCAGCGCGTGGCCTTCGACAGGCTCAGGCTGGGCGGATGTGATTAGATATGGCGGGATAAGCCGACTATCTACAAGGGCCGCTCAGCCTGAGCCTGTCGAAGGCCACGCGCCCACATCACCCCACAGTCCGCTAACCCTGCCGGTTCACCGAAAGCCGGGAAACCAACTCCCAATCCCCCGCGATCAGCGCTTCCTTCTTCGCCCTGCTCCAGCCCTTGATCCTGTGTTCAGCGGCAAAGGCATCGTCCCGGCTTGGGAAACTGTCTGACCAGACGAGTTCGACGGGCAATCTCTTCGCCGTATAGCCGCCCAGCGCACCAGTCTGGTGCTGGGCCATACGCAGGTCGAGGTCATCCGTGTGGCCCGCATAATAGCTGCCGTCGTTGCAGCGCAGGAGATATGCGTAGAACGCCATCCACTGGGGCTAACGGCGGCGCGTGGCCTTCGACAAGCTCAGGCTGAGCGGATGTGGAGGTTTCCCCCTAAGGCACCAGCACCGTATCCAGCGCCTCCGGCAGCATCCCCGGATAATCCAGCGTGTAGTGCAGACCCCGGCTCTCGTGGCGCTTCAAGGCGCTGCGCACGATCAGATCGGCGCATTGCAGCAGGTTGCGCAATTCGATGAGGTCCGTGGTCACGCGGAAGTGGCCGTAATAATCCTCGATTTCCTCATAGAGCAGCTTGATGCGGTGCTGCGCGCGTTCCAGCCTCTTGGTGGTGCGCACGATGCCGACATAGTTCCACATGAAGCGCCGGATCTCGGTCCAGTTCTGCTTGATGATCACGGCCTCGTCCGAATCCGTCACGCGGCTTTCGTCCCATGCCTTTATCTGGGGCGGGGCATCGAAACTGTCCCAGCGGGCCAGGATGTCCTTGGCCGCTGCCTCGCCGAACACGAAGCATTCCAGCAGGCTGTTGGAGGCGAGGCGATTGGCCCCGTGCAGCCCGCTTTCGCTGCATTCGCCCGCGGCATAGAGGCCGGGCAGGTCCGTGCGGCCGTTGAGGTCCGTCAGGATGCCGCCGCAGGTATAATGCTGCGCGGGCACCACCGGGATCGGCTCCTTCGTCATGTCGATGCCGAGGCCTAGCAGCTTTTCGTGGATGTTGGGGAAATGCTCCCGCACGAATTCGGGCGGCTGGTGGCTGATGTCGAGATGGACGTAATCCAGCCCGAAGCGCTTGATCTCGGAATCGATCGCGCGAGCCACCACGTCGCGCGGGGCCAGTTCCAGCCGCTCGGGATCGTAATATTCCATGAAGCGCTTGCCGGTGCGCGGATTGATCAGCCGCCCGCCTTCGCCCCGCACTGCCTCGGTAATGAGGAAGTTCTTCACGTCCAGATTATAGAGGCAGGTGGGGTGGAACTGCATCATCTCCATGTTGGAGACGCGGGCACCCGCGCGCCAGGCCATGGCGATCCCGTCACCCGTGGCGCCGCGCGGCGCGGTGGAGAACTGATAGACGCGCCCCGCCCCGCCCGAGGCCATGATAGTGGCGCGCGCGGTGTAGACTTCCACCCGGTCCGTCTCGGTATTCAGGGCATAGACGCCCCACACCCGGCCCGACCCGGAATAGCGCAGCTCGTTCTTGCCGGTGATCAGTTCGATACAGCTGCGATTGGGCAGCAGAGTGATATTGGGATGTTCCTCCGCCGCCTTGAGCAGCGCCATCTGCACTGCCCAGCCGGTGGCATCGGCCACATGCACGATGCGGCGGTGCGAATGGCCGCCTTCGCGCGTGAGGTGCAGGTTGGCGCCTTCGGTGTTGAAGGGCACGCCCAGCTCGATCAGCCGGTCGATCGCATGGGGGGCGCCTTCGATGACGAATTCCACCGTCTCGCGCCGGTTGAGGCCCGCGCCCGCGATCATCGTGTCGCGAATATGCTCCTCGAACGTGTCCCCGGCATCGAGCACGGCGGCGATCCCGCCCTGCGCCCAGGCAGTGGAGCCCGAATTGAGCGCGCCCTTGGCCAGCACCAGCACCTTGCAGCGCTCGGCCAGTGTCAGCGCCGCAGTCAGCCCCGCCGCGCCGGACCCGATGATAAGGACGTCGTAGGTGCCGTTGCCGCTCACATTGAACTCCGCTCAAAAGCGATTTGTAAGAGAACTCCGTCCCGTCCGGGCTTCTCGCGGAAAATCACGGCCGTGCTTCCAGCACCAGCACTCGCTCCATCTCTAAAGTCGTGTCCGCATTGTTATCGTGCAGGACGACATGGAGCCGGTAGGAACCGGGTGGATCGCTCGACTGCAGCATTGCCGGCACCGGATCTTCGCTGAACGCCACAATACCCTCGCGCTGGGCTGCCTTAGTCCAGATCTTGCGGCCCGGATTATCGACGACCTTCTTTCCGCTGGGATCGAATACGGTGTAGTCAGCAGTCACGTTGCAATTGCCGTTCGCTCCTGCCTTGCAGTCGCCAACCGCAACCATGACGAGGAAAGGAACGTCCGCGAGTTTCGCCGGGACGGCCGTAGCTTCGTCAAATCCGCCTTTGCCTTCCCTCCAGTCCCGGTATTTCTGCGGGTCAAAGAAGATATGAAACTGAGCCAGAAGTCCGCCTTGGACCCGATAGGTCTCGGCTGCATGAGCGGAAACCGGCTGCATACCGGACAAACCGATCAGTGCGGTGATCGCGATGTTTCGCCACATGCTATTTCTCACGCAGCCTCCCTGTCGCTCGTCAGCTGGACGAACACATCCTCAAGGTCCGGCTCCTGCGTGGAGACGTCCACGATCACGAAGCCCTGCGCCTGTACCTGGCCCAGCACTTCGCCTGCGGTGACGCGATCCTTGTCATAAGTGATTTCCAGCACCCGTTCCCCGGCCTTGCGGCATTTGACGAAGGCGGGGTGGCTGGGCAGGTCGCCAATGTCGCGATCCAGTGTCAGCAGCAGGATCTTCTCCCGCGTCATTTCCACCAGTTCGCGCGTGGGACGGTTAGTGATCAGCTGGCCGTGATTGATGATCGCGATCCGGTCGCACAGTTCCTCGGCTTCCTCGAGGTAATGCGTGGTCAGCACCACGGTCACGCCCTGATGGTTCAGCTCGCTGACCAGTTCCCACAGCTGGCGGCGCAGTTCCACGTCCACGCCCGCGGTCGGCTCGTCCAGCACGAGGATCGGCGGCGAATGGACCATGGCCTTGGCGATCAGCAGGCGCCGCTTCATCCCGCCCGAGAGCGAGCGGGAATAGGCATTGCGCTTGTCCGCCAGATGGACGGCCTTCAGCAATTCTTCCGAACGGCGCAGCGCCTTGGGCACGCCCCACAGCCCGCCCTGATTCTCCAGCACCTCAAACGGAGTGAAGAAGGGATCGAACACGATTTCCTGCGGCACGATGCCGATGGAAGCCTTGGCATTGCGGGAATCGCGATCGATGTCGTGGCCCCAGATCTCCACCGTGCCGCTGGTTTTCATCACCAGCCCAGCCATGATGTTGATCAGGGTGGACTTGCCCGCGCCATTGGGGCCGAGCAGGCCGAAGATCTGGCCCTGCGGCACATCGAAGCTGACCCCGCCCAGGGCGAGCTTGCCTTCCGCACCCTGACCGGCCCCGCCTTGCCCTGCTCTGCCGCCCTTGCCCTTCACCGGGGCATAGCGTTTGACGAGGTCCCGAATTGCGATTGCAACGCTGCTGTCACTCATGGCCCGTTCCTTGGGCCAGCCGCGCCCGCGCGTAAAGGGCAAGCTGTGACAGATGCGCTACCGTCTTGCGGATCGTGCGGGCTGGGGTTAGTGGCGAATCCATGCTTCCGCCGCCAGAAACCACCATCGTCGAAACCACCCGCGTGTCGTGTGACGGCTCGGGCGGTATTCGCGGCGGCGCCAGCTATCGCGCCGCTGCCCTTGGCCACCCGCGCGTGTTCCTTGAAATCGACGAGCATGGCTATGTCGATTGCGGCTATTGCGACCACCGCTTCATCCTGAAGGGCGGCCCGGCCGACGGCGCGGACCAGTCGCAACTGCCGGATATTTCCTCGGGCGCCAGCATCTGAGATCGCTGTGAGTTCCTGCGAAAGCAGGAACCTTGCCTGACAGATTCTCCCCCGCGAGCAGGCTCCTGCTTTCGCAGGAGCTCACATTGCGGTTTGGCCAGGTCCCTCGCAATGACGAAACGGCGAGAGACGCTGACTCTCGCCCAAAACCATTTTCCTACATCGCCGAAATCTGCCTTAAACTCGCGGATGAAAAGCTACCCGCCCCGCCGCCCGGCGCGCCATGCGCGTGTTCCCGCCTTTTCGCCCGTTCCCCTGCGCGCTCGCGCCGATGGGTGGACGCCCCGGCGGCAGGCTGCCTTCCTCGCCCATCTGGCCATCACCCGCTCCGTCCGCGAAGCCGCGCGCCGGGTCGGCATGGCGCGGGAAACCGCCTATCGCCTGCGGGCGAAGCCGGGCGCGGAAAGCTTCGCGGCGGCATGGGATGCAGTGCTGGGGCGCGCACCGGCACAGGCCGACGCCGCGCAGAAACGAAAGGTCACACCGCAGGAACGCGGGCAGCGCGCTCTGTTCGGCCTGCTCAAGCCCGTCACCTATGGCGGCCAGCACGTCGGCACCATGCGAAAGGCGGACAATTCCGCGCTTCTTGCCTATCTGGCCCAGCTTGACCGGGCGGGGCGGCAAAGCGGATCGCCGCCCGGAAGGTCACAAGGTTTCGCCCCGCGTTCTGTGTCACCTTTGCGCTGAGGCGAGAATATGCACCAGACGCCCGAACCCGCCCTTTCGCGCTTGGCCGGGCGGGCTTATATCCCCGGCATGACTTTCACCGATCCGCGCGGCCATCTCTATGCAGACGGCAAGCTTTCGCCCGAAGAAGCCCAGGCCCTCGCCCGCAAGACGCTGGCGCAATGCGACGATGGGGAACTGTATCTCCAGTTCGTGGCATCGGAGAGCTTCGCCTTTGACGATGGGCGGTTGAAGACCGCCGATTATTCGCGCGATTCGGGCTTCGGCCTGCGCGGCGTTTCGGGCGAGATGACCGGCTTTGCCCATGCGAACGACATTTCCGCCAGTGCCATCGCGCGGGCGGGCGAGACGCTGAAGCTGCTCGACCCGACGACCGGCACGCCCGCCGCGCCGCCGCGCCTCAACAATCGCCACCTCTATACCGATGTCAGCCCGCTCGATCTTGTGCCCTTTGCCGAAAAGGTGGCCCTGCTGGAAAAGATCGACGCCGCCGCCCGCGCCCGCGATCCGCGCGTGGCGCAGGTTACGGCCAGCCTTTCGGGCAGCTGGTCGGTGGTGGAAATCGTGCGCGCCGATGGCTTCGTGGCCACCGATGTGCGCCCGCTGGTGCGGCTCAACGTCTCCATCGTCGCGGAAGTTAACGGCAGGCGCGAAACCGGCAGCTACGGCATCGGCGGGCGGCATTTGTATGACCGGCTGTTCGTGGAAAGCGCCTGGAACGAGGCGATCGACCATGCGCTGGGTCAGGCCCTGGTCAATCTCGACAGCGTGGCCGCGCCTGCTGGCGAAATGACCGTGCTGCTCGGCCCCGGCTGGCCCGGCGTGTTGCTGCACGAGGCCATCGGCCATGGGCTGGAAGGCGATTTCAACCGCAAGGGCACCAGCGCCTTCACCGGCCGCATCGGCGAACGTGTGGCTGCCCCCGGCGTGACCGTGGTGGACGATGGTTCGATCCATGACCGGCGCGGTTCGCTCTCCATCGACGATGAGGGCACGCCCACCGGGGAAACGGTGCTGATCGAGGACGGCATCCTGAAAGGCTATATGCAGGACCGGCTGAATGCCCGGCTGATGGGCATGGAGCCCACCGGCAATGGCCGCCGCGAAAGCTATCAGCACGCGCCCCTGCCGCGCATGACCAACACTTTCATGAAGGCCGGCAACGACAATCCGGAAGAGCTGCTTTCTCGCATGAAGAGCGGCATCTTCGCCAAGAGCTTCGGCGGCGGGCAGGTGGACATCGTTTCGGGCAAATTCGTGTTCAGCTGCACCGAGGCCTATCTGGTGGAGAACGGCAAGCTGGGCGCGCCGATCAAGGGCGCCACGCTGATCGGCGACGGGCCGACCGTGCTGACCCGCGTAACCGGCATCGGCAGCGATCTGGAACTCGATCCCGGCATCGGCATGTGCGGCAAGGCCGGACAGGGCGTGCCCGCGGGCGTGGGCCAGCCGACCCTGCTGGTGGACAGGCTGACGGTGGGCGGCACGGCCTGAACGGCCAACAGGGGGCAATCGAATGAAGATTTTCGCGAAGGGCGCCTGCCTGCTCGTCGCCGCGCTGGCCCTGCCCGCGCCGGGCCACGCGCAGGATCAGGATCTGGCTGCATTCCTTTCCGGCCGCTGGGGCGATGCCGGATCGGACTGGAAGGATTTGCCGGAAGATTTCATCTACGCGCCCTGCCGGCTGGGCCATCCGCGCGCCGATTCCGCCTATGTCTTTTCCGGCGATCTGGCCCATCTGGAAGTGCAATCCAACGGATCGCAGGATGTGGCCACACGGCGCGAGCCGGTGGTTTCTTCCGTCTCGCTGGGCGGCCAAATCGATCCGGCGACGGTTCCGGGCTTCGAGGATGCATCCTATGTCCTGCCGATCCTGTTCGAACGACGCGGCCTGTTCAAGGATCGGGAATTCTTCGCCGGGATGATCGCCATCGTGGCGGATGACCGGATCGCACTGATCAGCCCGAGGGCCGATTCCGAACCGGACGACATTTCCTATCTGGTCCGCTGCAACGGCCGCTAGGCACTGGGGTTGCTGCTGGGGTTTGCGCCCCGCGATTCCGTCTTTCAGGCAGGAACCCGCTGTCAGGATGCATTAAGCCTGCTGGTGATAATGGGTCCACCAACATACGGAGATTCATATGCGCAAGATCATGACTGCTCTCGCCATCTCTGCCCTCGCCCTCAGCGGCGGCGCCGTCAGCGCAAAGCAGACTGCTGCGGAAAAGGGTGAAGCCCAGCTCCAGAAGCTGATCGAAGGCCGCACTGCGGGCGAGCCGAAGAACTGCATCAATACCATGCGCCGCGACGGCATGCGGATCATTGACCGGACCGCCATCGTCTATGAAGCTGGCGATACGGTGTGGGTCGCGCGGCCGACAGACACGCGCCAGTTGCGCCGCACGGATATTCTGGTGATCGACCGGGTGAATGGCAGCCAGCTGTGCACCAACGACACGCTGTACACGATCGACCAGACCTCCGGCATGTATACGGGCGCCGTCTTCCTCAAGGAATTCGTCCCCTATACCAAGCCGAAGGGCTGAACCTGCGGGGGCGTATAGGCTCCATCCCGGAGGAATGCGTTATTGCCAATGTTTTTGAACCAGAGGCATAATGACGCATTCAGAATAGGGAGAAGACCATGCGCAGGCTCGTAATCGTGCTCGCGGCTACTGCTCTTTCCTTGCCGGGTGGCTTGGCGATGGCCAAGCCCTCGGCTGCCGGAGAAGGCGAAGCCCAACTCCAGGAAATGATCGCCGGACGTGTCGCTGGCGAACCGACACACTGCCTCACCGTCACTGGCAAAGACAATCTCAAGGTCATTGACCGGACTGCCGTCGTCTTTGAAGTGGGCGATACGATCTATGTCGGGCGGCCGCTCAATCCGGATCATCTGCGCAGGGACAATACGCTGACGCTCTCGCGGCAGAGCGGCGCCAGTCTTTGCGCTACGGATACGATCGTGGCGGTGAACCTCGATAGCCGGGCCCGGACGCAAGTCCTGCTGCGGGAATTCGTCCCCTACACCAAGGCGCAGAGTTGATCTGACGCATGGCTGCCGCTCCGCGCCGCTGGGCGGCAGAATTGCTGCATTTCTGGTTCCACACACTCGGCCCGCGTGACTGGTTCGGCGGCGGGCCGGACGTGGATGAGGCCTTGCGCCGCCGGTTCGAGCCTGACTTGCTGGCGCTCTACACGCAGAGCGCGGACCGTTTCCTGACCGACCCGCTTACCGCCCGCGCGGCGGTGCTGCTGTTCGATCAGGTTCCCCGCAATCTCTATCGCGGCACCGCCGATGCCTTCGCCTTCGATCCGCTGGCCCATGCGATTTGCGTGGGTGCCATCGAACGCGGATGGAACCGGGGCCTGACCCGGCCGGAACGCCAGTTCCTCGGCCTGCCGCTGATGCATAGCGAGGAAAAGGCGATGCAGCTCGCCTCGCTTTCCTACTACACCGCGCTGGACAGCGCCTTCATTCTGGCCTTCGCCCGCGCCCATTATCGGATGGTCGCCCGCTTTGGCCGCTTCCCGCATCGCAATGAAGTGCTGGGCCGCAAGAGCACGCCGGCCGAGATCGCGGCCATTGCGGCAGGTAATCACTGGTAGGGGCCCAATTCCTGACTTGTGACACCAAGGTGTCATAGAGCCGGGCCAAGGCGATTGCAGATTTCCCTCCTGCGTGACGGGGATTTCCCAATGCAATCAGGCGCTCGAGGCTCCCCATGAAATATCCCGTTTTCGCGATCGCGCTGCTGTTCGGCGCGGCCATGCCGCAGGCTCTGCTCGCACAGGAAGGCTCCCCGGCTCCCGATCTTTCGGCCATGCCGCGCGATGCCTCGGCCGATCCCAGCCTGCCCGACGGCGCCCGCCGGCTCGACCGCGATCTGGGTGCTGACTATGCCGCGATGGCGGCGGCCGATGCGGCAAAGCCGGTTCGGAACGTGATCCTGCTGATCGGCGACGGAATGGGCGATTCCGAAATCACTCTGGCGCGCAATTATGCCGAGGGTGCCGGCGGCTATTTCAAGGGCATCGACGCGCTGCCCGTCAGCGGCCAGTACACGCATTATTCGCTCGACCGGGAAACCGGGAAGCCCGTCTACGTCACCGATTCCGCCGCATCCGCCACGGCCTTCTCCACCGGAGTGAAGAGCTATAATGGCGCCATCGGCGTGGATATTCGCGGGCAGGCCCATCCCAGCCTGATCACTCTGGCACGCGCCGCCGGCCTTGCCACGGGCGACGTCTCCACTGCCGAAATTCAGGACGCCACTCCCGGTGCACAGATCGCCCATGTGGCTGACCGCGATTGCAAGGGCCCGCAGGAAACGCTCAAGGCCTGCCCCGCCGATGCGCTGGAAAATGGCGGACGCGGCTCCATTGCCGAACAATTGCTGGACACCCGCCCCGACGTGACTCTGGGCGGCGGCGCGAAATATTTCCGCCAGACGGCCAATGCCGGCAAGTGGAAGGGCAAGACGCTGCTGGATCAGGCAGCAGACCGCGGCTTCGTGCTCGTCACCGATGCGGCGCAGCTTGCGGCCGTTACGTCCGCCGATCAGAAGAAGCCGCTGCTCGGCCTGTTCGCGGATGGCAATATGCCGGTGCGCTGGAAGGGGCCACGTGCCACTTATCACGGCAACATCGACTTGCCGCCCGTGACCTGCGCCGCCAATGCGGACCGTCCGGCAAACCAGCCCACGCTGGCCGCCATGACGCGCAAGGCGATCGACCTGCTCTCGCCCGCGCCCAAGGGCTTCTTCCTGCAGGTGGAAGGCGCCTCGATCGACAAGGAATCGCATGGTGCCAATCCCTGCGGCCAGATCGGCGAGACAGTGGACCTGGACGAAGCGGTGCAGGTGGCGCTGGAGTTCGCCCGCAAGGACGGCAACACGCTGGTGATCGTCACTGCCGACCATGCCCATGCCGGGCAGATCATCTATGCAGACGAAAAGGCCCCCGGCCTGACCCAGGCTCTGATGACCAAGGACGGCGCGGTAATGGCGGTGAGCTATGGCAACAGCGAAGATAAGTCGATGGGCCACACCGGCACGCAATTGCGGGTTGCCGCCTATGGCCCGCGTTCCTTCAACGTGACCGGCCTGCTCGACCAGACGGACATCTTCTACATCATGCGCGATGCGCTGGGGCTGCCTGCCGCCAAGTGATCGCCAGCAGCGGGGCGCTCAGGCAATATGCTTGAGCGCCTCCCGCTTCGAGAGCGGGCTAAGCTCGGCCTCATGCGCGGCGACATAGCGGGCGACTTCGGCGGGGTCAGTGCGCGCATATTGCCGCAGCGCCCAGCCGATGGCCTTGCGCAGGAAGAACTCCTTCGAACCGATCGACGGGGCGATTGCGGCGTAAAGCAAATCGAGATCGGTCTGCTGCTTCGCCAACAACTGGCACAATATCGCACTGCGCCGCTTCCACATATCCTCGCCTACTGACCAGTCGAGCATCGCGCGCTTCATCGGTTCCGGTTCCGTCTTGAGGATGGCGAACAGGTGCTGGCTGGCGATCCAGTCCACGTAATCCCACCAGCCGCCGGTAACGATCAGTTCCTCATACATCGCCAGCGCGTCCATGCGCTGGAACGAGCGGGCCTGCCGGATACCGGCAAGCTCCACGGCGCAATAGCGCTCCTCCCGGAATTCCGCCCCGCGCCAGATCGCCAGCACCTCGGCCTGCCATTCGGCGGCAGATGCGAATTCCAGCCCCTTGAACAGGTCGCGGCACATACGCCGCCGCACCGGCGTGCTCACGCCGAGATAGGGCATGGTGCTTTTCATATAGGCCTGCATTCCCGGCGCGCGGGCCGGGTCGGCCAGGCCTTCCAGCGCAGAGCGTATGCTCCGGGCGAGCGGGGTCGCGCTCAATGGCCAGCTTCGGAATTAAGCGAGAAGCGCAGGCTGGTCGCCTCATAACCTTCCCGTTCGTAGAAACGATGGGCATCCTTGCGCTTCATATTGCTGGTGACCTCGATCATAGCGCAGCCGCGCGTCTCCAGTGCCGCCTCACCAGCGCGCAGCAAGGCCGCGCCGATCCCTTGCCCGCGCAGAGCATCTTCCACCACCAGCATGGAAATGCGCCCCACGGGTTGCGCACGGTGGAGCACCGGCATGACGGATGTGGTGAGGCAACCCACCACGCGCCCGTTCAGTTCGGCAACCAACGCGTCCATCCCCGCCGCTTCGATCAGCGGCAGGCGCGCGGCAACATCGGCGGCGCTGCTTCCGGGATGGCCCAACTGGTCGATCAGCACGGCAATCGCCGCGGCATCGGCCTGCCGGGCCGGGCGGATCAGCAGGCCCGATGCGCCCATATGCGGATCATTCCCACTCAATCGTGCCCGGCGGCTTCGACGTATAGTCGTAAACCACGCGGTTGATGCCGCGCACTTCATTGATGATGCGCGTGGCAACGCGGCTGAGGAAGGCGGCATCATAAGGATAAATGTCGGCGGTCATGCCATCGGTGCTGGTCACCGCGCGCAGGGCGCAGACGCTGTCATATGTGCGCCCGTCACCCATCACGCCTACGGTCTTGACAGGCAGCAGCACGGCAAAGGCCTGCCAGATCGCATCGTAAAGCCCGGCATTGCGGATCTCTTCCAGATAGATCGCATCGGCCTTGCGCAGGATGTCACAGCGCTCCTTGGTCACTTCGCCAGGAATGCGGATGGCAAGGCCCGGCCCCGGGAAGGGATGACGGCCCACGAAGATTTCCGGCAAGCCTAGCTCGCGGCCCAGCGCACGGACCTCGTCCTTGAACAATTCGCGCAGCGGTTCCACCAGCTTCATGTTCATGCGTTCGGGCAGGCCGCCCACATTGTGGTGGCTCTTGATCGTCACCGAAGGCCCGCCGGTGAAGGAAACGCTTTCGATCACGTCGGGATAGAGCGTGCCCTGCGCGAGGAAGTCCGCCCCGCCGATCTTCTTCGCCTCGGCCTCGAACAGGTCGATGAAGGCCTTGCCGATGAACTTGCGCTTGGCTTCCGGATCGGTGACCCCGGCCAGACCGCCCAGGAACATCTCTTCCGCGTCCACATGGACCAGCGGAATGTTGTAATGGTCGCGGAACAGGGTCACGACTTGTTCGGCCTCATTCATGCGCATCAAGCCGTGATCGACGAAGACGCAGGTCAGCTGATCGCCGATCGCTTCGTGGATCAGCACCGCGGCCACCGCCGAATCGACACCGCCCGAAAGGCCGCAGATCACGCGCCCGCTGCCGACCTGGGCGCGGATTTCCTCGATCTTGGTCTTGCGGAACTCGGCCATAGTCCAATCGCCCTTGAGGCCGCAGACATGGCGCACGAAATTGGCGATCAGCTTGGCGCCATCGGGCGTGTGCACCACTTCGGGGTGGAACTGCGTGCCGTAATAGCGCCGCTCGTCATCCGCGATCAGCGCAAAAGGCGCGCCATCGCTAGTCGCAACAATGCGAAAGCCGGGGGCGAACTTCGTCACCTTGTCGCCATGGCTCATCCACACCTGATGGCGATCGCCCACGTCCCACAGCCCGTCGAACAGCACGCAAGGCTCCGTCACGGTGAGATAGGCGCGGCCGAATTCGCCGCCTTCGCCCGTTTCGTGGCCGGGGCGCACTTCACCGCCCAACTGATGGCTCATCACCTGTTGGCCGTAACAGATGCCCAGAATCGGCAATCCGCTTTCGAACAGCACCTGCGGCGCGCGCGGGCTGCCTTCATCGCATACCGATGCGGGCGATCCGGACAGGATGATGCCCTTCGGCTTCAGGCGATGAAACGCCTCTTCCGCCATGGAGAAGGGTGCGATTTCGGAATAGACGCCGGCTTCGCGCACGCGGCGGGCGATGAGCTGGGTCACCTGGCTGCCGAAATCGACGATCAGGATGGAGTCGGGAAGGTGGGCTGGTTCCATCCCGGCGCGTTAATATCAAGGAAGCCGCGCTGTCCAGCCATCGCGCGCGCGCATCCCCCGCGCGAGGGGCTCGTTCTGCGCCTGTAATACGCAACCGCAGATGAAAATTTTGCAACACAACTGTAATATTTCGCACTTGCAACATTTCGTTGCGCACACCATTTGCGCCCCCGGAAGCCGAGGGGGCACGAAGCCTTCCGGCTAACCCAAAGAAAACACAAAACCTTAGGTGGACACCATGCGCATTCTCGCAACCGTCCTTCCGCTGCTTGCCGCAGTTTCGACCAGCGGCCTGCTGCTGAGCGCCGCGATCGTCTGATCTTAGCCTCGCTGGACCCCAAAAGGCCGCCGCTCCCGCACCAGGGGGCGGCGCCGATTGGCGTTTCCGCCATGCCTTTTCCAGACCTCCGCCATGTCATTTCGATGACAAACTGCGTTGAGTTTCGCGCAATGCCTGGCGCAAATTTCGCATTTGCACACATCGCTTGTGCAGTGCACCATGAAATCACAGAAAACGACAAGCAAGGATGACCAAGGAAGGCGGCCGACAGCCACCTTATGGAGTAACCGAAATGCGTAATCTTGTCGTAACCGCCCTCGCCGCCATGTGCCTTTCGGGTGCAATTGCCACCCCCGCTGCGGCTGAGGAAGTAACCGTGACCGTGAGTCACACCGATCTCGACCTGACCACCTCGGCAGGCAAGAAGGCTCTGGAAACCCGCGTCGCCGCCGCGATCAAGGTTGCTTGCGCCAAGCCGGAAGCTCGCGATCTCAAGACCATGCAGGCTTGGGAAAGCTGCAAGTCCTCTGCCAAATCCGGTGCCGAAGAACAGCTGGCCAAGAGCTTCGAACTCGCCAGCATCTGACATTCGGGCCGCCGTCGAAACACAGTGCCGCTCCGTCTATGACGGGCGGCATTGTGCTTTTCAGGCTCCGTTTCCAGGGCCAATCCAAAGTTGCGTTTGACGCAACAGTGCTCGCGATTTTCGCACTTGCAGCATTCGAGGCGCGCAACCATATGCGCCCCAGAAGCAGTTAGACAGTTTCGCGGGCAGCTCCTCTCCCCCCCCTTTGCTGCCCGCGATACCCATTAAAGGAGGCAACCATGGCCACTTTCGCAAAGCGCGTTGTCGAACTTTATGTTCGCGGTGCCTCGCGCTACCCGATGCCGTTCATCTGGACGCTCTAAGCGCCGATTGAATGCATCCCGCGGGATGACAGGCGGCCGCCCTTCGGGGCGGCCGTTTTCGTTTGCGCGGTCCACATTCGGGCTCACCCGGCGGCGTTGCCCAAGACGCAACAACCCGCGAGTTTTTTGCATTTGCACAAATTCCTGCTGCACTGCAGCATGATCTTCGACAACGACAGACCGCTTCAGGCACCGATCCACCGAGAGGGCCCAACGATAAGGTCGCAAAACTTCGAAAAGGAATGTGCAATGCGTAAGTTCGTCCTCCCCCTTCTCGCTGCTGCCACCGTTGCCGGTGCTGCAACCCCCGCCCTTGCCGGCGAAGTGACCATCCGCGTGCGCATGGCCGACATCGACTTCACCGATCCCGCCGCGCTCGACACCGCCAAGGATCGCATCGATTCCGCCGTTTCCCGCGCCTGCAAGGTGCCCGCCATGTTCCGCTTCTATGGCAAGCAGGCCGTTGAGGATTGCATGGTGGACGGCAAGGCCAAGGCGCTGAACGAGCTGGAAGCCCGCCTGCCCGCTGCCGAATGATCTGATTGACCCAATTTCTTCCGCCGCAAGGCGTTGAACGGTTCGGCCCGCTGCACTCCTCTCCCTCTGCAGCGGGCCATTCTGTATGCAGGCATGGATGCCGCGCCCCACAAGCCTGTGGAACATGGGCTTCAATGCTTCCTAACTGGGCCTGTCCTGCCTATATGATGGCCATGGCAGAGACTCCCGAAAACACCCCGAACACCAACACCTATGGCGCCGACAGCATCAAGGTCCTCAAGGGGCTGGATGCAGTGCGAAAGCGCCCGGGCATGTATATCGGCGATACCGACGATGGTTCGGGCCTGCACCACATGGTGTTCGAAGTCTCCGACAACGCAATCGACGAAGCTCTGGCCGGCCATTGCGACCTTGTGCTGATCGAGCTGAACCCTGACGGTTCCGTCTCGGTAGAAGATAACGGCCGCGGCATTCCCACCGACATTCACCCGGAAGAAGGCGTTTCCGCCGCCGAGGTGATCATGACCCAGCTTCATGCGGGCGGTAAGTTCGAGAACACCAGCGACGATAATGCCTACAAGGTCTCGGGCGGCCTGCACGGCGTGGGCGTGTCGGTGGTGAACGCCTTGTCCGAATGGCTGGAACTGACCGTCTGGCGCGACGGCAAAGAACACTGGATGCGCTTCGAGCATGGCGATCCGGTCGACCCGCTCAAGATCACTGGCGACGCGCCGGTGCTGGAAAGCGGCCTGCCCAAGAAGGGCACCCGCGTGACCTTCCTCGCCTCGACCGACACGTTCAAGAACGTCACCGAGTTCGATTTCGAGAAGCTGGAGCATCGCTATCGCGAGCTCGCCTTCCTCAATTCGGGCGTGCATGTCCTGCTGCGCGACAAGCGCCATGCCGAAGTGGCCGAACACGATCTGTATTACGAAGGCGGCATCGCGGCTTTCGTCAAATATCTGGACCGCAACAAGCAGGCCCTGCTGGCCGATCCCATCGCGATCAGTTCCAACCGGGACGGCGTGGGGATCGACGTCGCTCTCGAATGGAACGATTCCTATTACGAGAACGTGCTGTGCTTCACCAATAACATCCCGCAGCGCGACGGCGGCACCCATCTGGCCGCCTTCCGCGCCGCGTTGACCCGCACTCTCAACAATTACGCCGAAAAATCGGGTCTGCTGAAGAAGGAAAAGGTGAACCTCACCGGCGAGGACATGCGCGAAGGGCTGACCGCAATCGTTTCGGTCAAGCTGCCCGACCCGAAGTTCTCCAGCCAGACCAAGGACAAGCTGGTTTCCTCCGAAGTGCGCCAGCCGCTGGAAAGCCTGATGGCGGACAAGATGAACGAGTGGCTGGAAGAAAACCCCGCCAACGCCAAGGAAATCGTGCAGAAGGTGGTGGACGCCGCCGCCGCGCGCGAAGCCGCGCGCAAGGCCCGCGAACTCACCCGGCGCAAGGGCGCGATGGACATCGCCAGCCTGCCCGGCAAGCTTTCCGATTGCCGCGAGCGCGATGCCAGCAAGTGCGAATTGTTCCTGGTCGAAGGTGATTCGGCCGGCGGTTCGGCCAAGAGCGGGCGCGATAGCCAGTATCAGGCGATCCTGCCCCTGCGCGGCAAGATCCTGAACGTGGAACGCGCGCGGTTCGACCGGATCATCAGTTCCAAGGAAGTCGGCACGCTGATCCAGGCCATGGGCACCGGGCTGCGCGACGAATTCGATCTGGGCAAGCTGCGCTACCACAAGATCATCATCATGACCGACGCCGACGTGGACGGCGCCCATATCCGCACCCTGCTGCTCACTTTCTTCCATCGCCAGATGCCGGAGATCATCAAGGCCGGGCACCTGTTCATCGCACAGCCGCCTCTGTTCAAGGTCAGCAAGGGCCGCAGCGAAGTCTACGTGAAGGATCAGGGCGAGCTTGACCGTTATCTGGTGGAAGCGGGCCTGCAGGGCCGCGTGCTGGAAAACAATCTGGGCATCGTGCGCGGCGGGGCGGAACTGACAAGCCTGGTCGAACATGCCCTGCGCATGAAGAACCTGATGGCCTTCGTGCCGCGCAAATATGATTCTGCCGTGGTGGAGGCGATGGGCCTTTCCGGCGCACTCGATCCGGCACTGGCGGAAGCCGCCCGCATGACCGCACTGGAAAAGGCTGCCCGCCACCTCGGCATGGGTGATCCCGAAGCCGCGTGGAGCGTGGAGCGACGCGATGACGGTTCGGTGATCTTCGCCCGCCTGTGGCGCGGGGTGACCGACGTTCACGAAATCGAAGCCGCCTTCCTGACCAGTGCCGAAGCGCGCAAGATGCACCAGCTCGCCACGCAAATGGCCGAATTCTACGACGCGCCCGCCCGCCTCACCAAGGGCAGCGCCGATGCGGAGCAGGAGCCGGAAACCACCGGCGAAGATGAGGAAGCACCCGCTATCTCGGTAGTGGCCGATGGCGGCATCACCCGCCCGGCGCAGCTGCTGGAAGCCGTGCTTGAGGCTGGCCGCAAGGGCCTGTCCATCTCGCGTTATAAAGGCCTTGGCGAAATGAATGCCGATCAGTTGTGGGAAACCACGCTGGACCCGGAGAACCGCGTGCTGCTGCAGGTCAAGGTGGAAGACGCCGACGTGACGGACGAAATCTTCACCCGCCTGATGGGCGACGTGGTGGAACCGCGGCGCGACTTCATCCAGCAAAACGCGCTCAACGTGGCCAATCTGGATATCTGACCCGGCAGACCGGAGAATTACTGCGCGGCTTGGCCATCGTGGCAGGCCGCGCCATGATCCTGTCATGCTCTCCGATCAGGATTCGCGCATGAAGCGTTCCACTCTTCGCGCCATCGTCGCTCCGGCAGTTCTCGCCCTCGCACTTTCGGGCTGTGCGGCCAATTACGATCACGGCACCTTCACCCTGCGTCAGAAGGCGCCCGAGGCTGCGCCGAGCGGAACAGTCACGGTGGGGATCGTGGCGATCAATGATTTCCATGGTGCGCTGGAACCGCCGAACCAGTCGGTTCAGGTGGACGACGGCAAGGGCGGCGTCACGCTGGTTCCCGCGGGCGGTGCCGCGTGGCTGGCTTCGGCCGTGGATTCGATCCGGGCGGAATATCCCAACAATGCCGTGGTTTCGGCGGGCGACCTGATCAGCGCCTCGCAACTGGCCTCCTCGCTGTTTCTCGACGAACCGGCCATCGGCGTGATGAACCGCATCGGGCTGGACTTCAACGCGGTGGGCAATCACGAATTCGACAGTGGCGAGCAGGAATTGCTGCGCAAGCAGGCAGGCGGATGCGCGAAATTCACCTCGCGCGAGCCTTGCCAGGTCGAACAATTCGCGGGCGCATCCTTCCGCTTCCTGTCGGCCAGCACTTTCACGAAGGATGGCGAGACCCTGTTCCCCGCCACCGGGATCAAGAGCTTCGGCAACGGCAAGGCCAAGGTCAGTGTGGGCTTTATCGGGCTGACGCTGAAGGATACGCCCAGTCTCGTCTCGCCCGACGGTGTGGCCGGGCTAACTTTCGGCGATGAGGCCAAGGCCATCAATGCCGCGATCCCTGAACTGAAGAGCGAAGGCGCGGACGCCATCGTGGTGCTGATCCATCAGGGCGGGCGCACTGAAGGCCCGCCGAATCCCAATGGATGCGAGGCGCTCTCAGGCGAAATCCTGCCCATCCTGTCCCGGCTCGATCCGCGTGTGGACGTGGTCGTTTCCGGCCACACCCATTCGTCCTATGTCTGCGATTACGGCACGATCGACCCGTCGCGCCCGTTCCTGCTGACCAGCGCGGGCGTCTATGGCGAGTTGGTGACGGATATCACGCTGCAGATCGATCCAGCGGCAGACAGGGTAATGACCAAGCGCGCCCGCAACGTCATCGTGCAATCGCGGCCCTATGTCTCCTCGCGCGGCGAAATTGCCAACTCGCCCTTGTTCGCACAGTTCCAGCCGCGCCCGGACATCGCCGCTTATGTGAAGCTCTATACGGACCGGGCGGCGCAATTCTCGCTGCGGCCGGTGGGCGCGCTCGACGGGGCGGCCCTGAAGGGCGAGGGACCGGATGGCGGCACGGCGGGTAATCTGATTGCCGATGCGCAACTGGCCGCCACGCGCAAGGCGGGCGCCCAGATCGCCTTCATGAACCCCTTCGGCGTGCGCGCCACGCTCAACCCCGCGCCGGACGGATCGCTGACTTTCGGCGATCTCTACAAGACGCAGCCTTTTGCCAATACGCTGGTGACGCAGACCATGACCGGCGCGGAAATCAAGGCCGTGCTCGAACAGGGTTTCGACGATAACGCGCCCGAGCAGCACCTCTCCCCCTCGACCGGTTTCACCTATTGGTACGACAAGAGCCGCCCCATAGGCGACCGGGTGGTGAGGATCGAACTGGACGGAAAGCCGCTCGACATGAGCGCCAGCTACCGTGTGACCACCAACAGCTTCCTGGCGGGCGGCGGAGACAGCTTCACCCTTCTGGCCGCCCAGCGCGATGCAATTATCGGCATGAGCGACATCGACGCGCTGGAAATCTGGGTGAAAGGGCCGCCCAAACGCGCGGTACCGCAGGAACAGCGCGAAGTGGACGCGGCGCAGAAGGCCGTAATCCAGTAGGCACTATCCCCACAGCATCCCCTTAGGTTCCGAATTGCCGGCAAGAAATGCAATGAAGGCCGCCTGCACTTCCGCGCCGGAAAAGTGGCGAGGGGATGTCCACTCTTCTTCCGATGGCGCCGACAGACGCCGGGCGGCAACATACTCACCCGAACCGGGGCCGCGTTCGATCACGAAGCCCGGATATTCCAGCGCGGCCTGAATGAAGCTGCCATCCGCATGATCGAGGATCGCGAAACCTGTCCCGGCCGCCGCGATCCCGTCGATTGCCTCGCGGATGACTTCAGGCGTGGCGCGACCTTTCAGTTTCTCTCCGTCGACCTGCAAGGTCATCGGAAGATAGGGCCCGGCATATTCGGAAACAGGCGCTTCCCGGCGCTGTAGCGGAGGCCCCTTTGAAAGGGTCTTATCCAGAAAATCGACCAGAGGCGCAGCGTCCCGCCGGAAGGCATGCCCTGACCACAACACCAGGCCGCAAAACAGAACGGAGAATCCAAGAACGAACAGCAGCGCAGCCGAAGCCTGACGATGCAAGACGAGGCCGATGGCAACGATGGGAAGAATCACAGCCAGAAATACTGCGAACACCATCCCGTTGAGGTTCGAGCCTGCGCGCCCCCTTATCCGGGTTACACCGTCCCGGTTGGACATCATGCCGAACAGCATTGGGCCGTGGCGGTCGAAGGCACTGAGCCACAGGCAGATGACCGGGCCTACGATCCATCCCCGAGGCCCGCGCGTGACATCGAACCAGTCCTTCAGGCGAGCCTTGATGGCGGCCGTCGCCTCTGGCGGAGCAAGGTAAGAGGCGACTTCGAAACGCATTCCAAGGGGCTGAAATGCCATCGCTCCCTCCAAGATGCGAGGCGCGAGGCCTTTGGACCCCGCGCCTCTAACGCTTACTTCCGATCGAGATGCTTTGCCATGAAGGGCAGCACCACTTCGTCGAAACGCTGGCCGATGCGGTTGACGTGATCGCCGTCATAGACGGCCCACTGGTTCACGATGCCGAAGCGGTCGAGTTCTTCGTGGATCATCGTATCGTCATGCAGCAGCCCGTCCTTGTCGCCCGCGTCCGATCCGATGGCGCGGAAGCTGCGCAGGGCCGGGACATGCGAGGCCACCATGGCATAGGGTGAATTGGCCGCCCATTTGGCGATCACCAGCTGGTCCACCTTGCCGTCCTTATAGGGGAAATCCGCGAAATAGGGCGGGTTCTGCGGGTTGGGTGACCATGCGACCATGGAGGAAAGGCCCGCGCGCATTCCGAAGTCGGCCTTCACGCCGTCTTCGATGGAAACGCTGGCCATCTTCTTCGCACTTTCTTCCGTTTCGGTGCGCGGGCTGATGCAGCAGGCGTTCTGCGCATAGATCGCGGCGAAGGTTTCCGGATAGGTCATGCCGATCACCCAGGTGCCGTAACCGCCCATGGAATGGCCGGCCAAGCCTCGCCCTTCGCGCTTGGCGATAGTGCGGTAATGGCTATCGACATAGGCGACCAGATCCTTGGCCACGAAGGCCCGGAAATCGCCGGTCGTCACCGAGGTGGAATACATGCTGCCACCCAGCTTGGTCAGCGTATCGGGCACCACCACGATGAATTCCTCGCCACGCTTGGCCGAGTTGTTCACCGCATCAGGCACCTTCATGAAGTTGTAGAAATTGCGCCCGTCAATTGCGAAACCGTGGAGGTAATAGACCACGCGGTAACGCTTCTTCTTGTCCTTGCCATAGCTCGGCGGGAGCACCACCAGCGCCTCGCGATCAGTGGAATTGCCTTCCAGATTGCCTTCCAGCGCGGGGCTGTGGACCTTGATCGTATCCACCTTGATACCTTCGGGCACAGGCGCGGCCGGCGCGGTGATGTTCTGCGCCATGGCAGGCGCGGCGAGCATGGCGGCACAAGCGGCCGCCAGCACGGCGAGTTTCTTCAGCATTGCAGCAATCCTTCCCCTTTTCCTGAATCTCTAGCGGTCGAGATGCGCGGCGAAGAAGGGCAGGACATTGGCGCGCAGCCGTTCCTTCACCTTGTCCCCATGGCCGCCATCATAGACCTCCAGCGTGTGAACGACGCCAAAGCGGGTCAGTTCCGCCGACATGGCCTTGCTGTCCGGAGCCAGCCCGTCCTTGTCACCCACGTCGAGCATGATCGCTTCATATTGCTTCAACTCGCGAATGTGCTGCGGCAGCATGCCCATCAGCGAATTGGCCGCCATGCGCGCCTGCACGACCGGGTCGATTGTGCCATCGGGCAACAGCCCCGCATTGACGAAATTGGGCGGGCGTTTCGGATCGGGCGACCATGCGGCAAGCTGGGCCAAATCGCCCTGCGCACCGCCGATAGGGGCGGACAGGTCCACCGTGCCATCATCAGCCTGCGCGCGTTCGGCCATTTCCCTGGTCACGACCTTAACCGAGCCGCCTCCCGCGCTCATCACATAGAGGCTGGAGAACACATCCGGGTGGTTCATGCCCACACGCATCGCGCCATAGCCGCCCATGGAATGACCGGCGAGGCCCCGGCTCTCCCGCCGGGCGAGCGTGCGGTAATGCCCGTCCACCCATTCGACGAGGTCATGCGCCACGAAATCCTCGTAATTCCCGGTCGTGGGCGAGTTGGAATAGAAGGAGCCGCGATGCTTGGAGAAGCCATCCGGCATCACGAAGATCACCTCGTTCCCGGCACCCGCCGCGCCGGTCAGCGCTTCGCCAAGGTCGAACAGATCGGCATAGGCCTTCGGCTCCACGAAATAGCCGTGCAGGAAATAGACCACCGGATAGCGCTTTTCCGGGTGCTGGTCGTAACCCGGCGGGGTAACGACATAGACCGTGCGGTCCGCCGTATTCCCTTCCAGATTGCCCGCGATGGCCGGGCTATGGACCTTAACCAGATCGACCCGCGCCTTTTCCTGCGCGAAAGCGGGCTGAACGGGGCCGACAGCGGCCAGAGCGACCGCCAGAAGGGCGACAAGAGGCTTCACCATGGCCCTACTTCCGGTCAAGATGCTGCGCGAAGAACGGCAGCAATTTCGTGCGGATGCGTTCGGCAATACGGTTGCCGTGATCGCCGTCATAAGTCTCCCACCCATGGGCCACGCCATAGCGGGTGAGTTCGGCATTCAGGGCGACATTGTCGTTCAGCAGGAAATCCTTGTCGCCCACTTCCAGGCTGATCGCCTCCATCTGCCGCAGCGAGGGCAGATATTGCGGGACCATGGCGAGGATCGAATTGGCGGCCAGCTTCGCATTGACCAGCGGGTCCATCGTGCCGTCGGCCTTCAGGCCGGTATCGACATATTTGGGTGCCTTGGTCGGATCGGGCGACCAGGTGGCTAGCGTGGAAAGCTGGGCCAGACCGCCGAAATCGGCCTTGGCGATATCCTCTGCGGTCATCGCCTCGATCTTCTTCGCCCCGGCTTCATCCATCTTCATGGGCGAGAGGCAGCAGGCGCTCATGGCGTAGAGGCTGGAGAAGGTTTCGGGATATTTCATCCCCAGCCGCATCGTGCCGTATCCGCC
Organism: Erythrobacter sp. SG61-1L; assembly: GCF_001305965.1. NCBI lineage: Bacteria > Pseudomonadati > Pseudomonadota > Alphaproteobacteria > Sphingomonadales > Erythrobacteraceae > Erythrobacter > Erythrobacter sp. SG61-1L. The sequence goes on along the minus strand of NZ_JXQC01000003.1, from coordinate 3,136,937 downwards.
CATGGAATGGCCGGAAAGGCCGCGCGCCTCACGCTTCGGAATGCTGCGGTAATTGGCATCGACCCACTTCACCAGATCTTCGCCCACGAAGGCTTCGTAATTCCCCACGGTGGGCGAGTTCGAATAGAAGCCGCCCTTCAGCTTGGAATGGCCATCGGGGATCACCATGATCACTTCATTGCCGGCGCGAGCGGCTTCATCCACCGCTTCGTCGAACTTCATCTGATCCTGATACATCTGGGGCGTGGCCCAGTATCCGTGCAGGAAATAGACGACCGGATAATGCTTGTCGGGATGTTCGTCATAACCCGGAGGGGTGACGACATAGGCCCCGCGATCGGCCGAATTGCCTTCCAGATTGCCTTCCATCGCGCGGCTGTGGAGCGTCTTCCACTCGATCCGCGCCTTTTCCTGGGCCTGTGCCGGGCTGGTGGCCATGGCGGCCAGAGCCAGTGCGGGCAGGGCAATGCCCCGCATGATACGCTGCAGCATCCTCATTATCTCCCCCGAGATGTTTTCTGCGGGGCAGTTAAGCAAAGACGCCGCGACCTGTCACGGACATTGTCAAATTGGGGGTGTCTTCACCCGCTTCGTCATTGCGAGGGGCAATGACGCAAGACTACCCCGTCCGCCCGCAAACGAATTCCAGCTTCAGCCCGTCCGGATCGGCGAAGAACAGTGCGTAATAATCCGGGCCATATTGCGGGTAGAAGGCCGGCGGATCGAGCACCGTGGCGCCGATTTCCAGCAGCAGGGCGTGCAGCCGGTCCACATCGGCCGGATCGGCGGCGGTCCATGCGATGTGATGCAGGCCGGGCGAGAAGCGATCATGCCCGCGCCCGGCATTCTCGCCCCGGGCCAGCACTATGCCGATGGAATGGAACGGTGCCCCCGCTTCCGCAGCGCCGCGCCAGTCCCAATCCGTGCCATTTGCGTGATCGTCTGCGCGGGCATAGCCCATGTAGCCGAGCACCGCGTCGTAGAAGGGGCGGGATCGGGCCAGATCGCTCACCGTCAGGTCGACATGGTGGACGAGGCCGCGCGCACCCATGGCTTCAGAACCCCGCGCCTTGGGGCCAGCCCTGCGCGGCAAGGCCCATCACCTTGAACAAATCGCCCATTTCCTCTTCCGCAACGAGGCGGTGGCGGGCCGCCTCGATCTCGCCCGCCAGATGCGGCGCGGCGCGGGTGAGCGCGGCGGCGCGCGCCTCGATCCCCAGCGCCGTGAGCCATGGCCCCTGCCCGGTCGTGCCGAGCCATTGCGCGCCATGGGCCTGTGCCAGTGGGGCCAAAGTTGCGAAATCGACATGGGCGGTAAGGTCTGCCTCGCCCGGATCGGCGAAGGGATCGACCTTCCTGTGCGCGCGCACGGCCTGCAGCGTGGAGCCGGTGCGGAAATGGGCATGGCCGTAATCGATGAACAGGGCCGCCCCGCCCTGAGCGGCAAGCCTGCGGGCCACTTCCTGCACTACCGCCGATGCGGCAGGGCAGGTTTCGATCAGAGTGCCTTCCTCGGCCTCGCGCCTGTCTTCCGGCAGGGCCGGGTCCATCTGCGCGCTGCCTGCCACGCAGACGAAGGCCCCTTCCTCGTCCACCGCCACCATCCGTTCGCGCCAGCCGCTCGGCGCCTTCACCAATTGCCGTACCGGCAGGGCATCGAGAAATTCGTTCGCCGCCAGCAGGATCGGCCCATCGGTGGGCAGGGTGGACAGATCATGGTGCCACTGGGCCTGCGGCACTGCCTGTCGCTGGATTTCGCGCAGGGCGGCGGAGCCTTCCACCAGATGGACCTGCGGAGTCAGCCCTGCCCGCGCCATGGCCCGCAGCGCATCGCGCGCCAGCGTGCCGCGGCCGGGGCCAAGCTCCACATAATGCACCGGCTGGGGCTGGCCCGCGCGGTGCCACATATCGGCCAGCCACAGGCCCACCAGCTCGCCGAACATCTGGCTGATTTCCGGCGCGGTGATGAAATCGCCCGCCGTGCCGAAGGGATCGCGCGAGCCGTAATAGCGGGCATTCGCCTCGGCCATGTAATGCGCCAGGCTGATCGGGCCGGTGGCCGCGATCAGGCGCCGGAAGCTGGCCGAGAGGCTGCCCTCTCCGCTGCCGCTCATGCCGCTGGCTTGCCTCCCGCAGGTGCCCCGGTGGCCAGCGGCGGGCGCAGCAATGCGCGTGCCGCCACGGCAAGGCCCAGCACGATCAGCGGCACGGTGAGCCACTGGCCCATCGAAAGCCCGGTTTGCCGCGCGAATTCCGCCAGCTGGGCATCCGGCTCGCGGAAGAATTCAACGGTGAAGCGGGCCAGCGCGATGCCTGCGGTGAACACGCCCGCCATCAGGCCGGGGCGGAAGCGAGCATTGGTTTTCCAGAACAGCAGCAGCATCACCACGATCAGCAAGGCGCCTTCCAGTGCCGCCTCGTAAAGCTGCGAGGGATGGCGCGGCAGCGGGCCGCCGCCGGGAAACACGATGGCCCATGGCACGTCGGTGGGGCGGCCCCACAGCTCGCCATTGATGAAATTGGCAAGGCGGCCCAGCATCATGCCTACCGGCACGTTGACTGCCACGTAATCCATCACGCGCAGGAAGGGCAGCTTGCCCCGCCAGCAGACCCACAGCACGGCCAGCACCACGCCGATCACCCCGCCATGGAAGCTCATCCCGCCTTCCCACAGCTTGATCAGCTGACCGGGATGGGCCCACAAGCTGGGAATGCCGGTATCGCCGCCGGTGTAGAAAGTGGCATAGCCAAGGCGCCCGCCCAGAATGACGCCCAGTGTACAGTAGAAGAACAGATCTTCCACATGGCGCTGCGCCATGGGGGCGCCGGGCGCCTTCACCATTTTGGACAGGTGCCACCAGGCAAAGGCGATGCCGAGAATATAGGCCAGCGAATAGAATCGCAGGGTGAAGAACCCCAGTTCGATCCCCGGCCTGAGGCCCAGATCGGCCCAATGAATCGGTCCGTTGCCCACCGCTTCGCCGACAGTGGCGGCCAATAGTGACAGCACTTGGTGTTCCTCTTACTATCGGCTTCACAGCGCCGGGGACGCGGGCGCTTGTGGCACAGCGGATGGCGCGGCGAAAGCCTGCGCTGCACTCTGCCCTCCACAGGCGGCCGGGTAATACCGGACGCATGGGATTGGAGAAGAGGTGCCGATGCCGAGCGAGATGGACCGCAGCCTGAAGGCGAATCTGGAAGCCAGCCTTGCCCCGGGCGCGCCGCTCGAACTCACTACCATCCCACGCTTCGGCACCGATCTGCCGCTGTTCAAACATGCCCCGCCCACCTTGCCGGCCTATTTCGCGCATTATTGCGCCCGGCATGGCGATGCGACCTTTCTGGTCGACGGCGATTTCCGCCTGAGCTTTGCCGAAAGCCTCGCCTCCGCCCGCGCGCTGGCAGGCGGGCTGGTGGAAGGGCACGGGGTGCGCAAGGGCGACCGGATCGGCATCGCCGCGCGCAATTCCGCCAATTGGGCCATTGCCTATATAGCCGTGCTGTTGGCAGGCGGCTGCGTGACCTTGCTGAACGGCTTTTCGACCGGCGAGGAACTGGCCGAAGCGATCGCGCTGGCCCAGTGCAGCCTGGTGCTGGCCGATCCCCAGCGCGCCGCCCGGCTGGACGGACGGGCGCAGGGCACGCCGGTACTGGTCTTCACCCATGATGCCCTGCCGCTGGAAGGGCTGCGCGAACTCACTGCCAAGGGCGGCGGGGCCGAAACGCCGCTGCCTGAACTGGGGCCTGACGATCACGCCACGATCCTGTTCACCTCCGGCTCCACCGGCAAATCGCGCGGTGTCCTGTCCGATCACCGCGCCGTGGTGCAGGCAACGCTCAATTTCGGGGCGCAGACGCTGATGGTCTATGGCCATATGCTCAAGCGCGGCGAGGCCCCGGCATATCCCGCCGCATCGCTGGTGGCCGTGCCCCTGTTCCATGTGACCGGCGAAGTGCCCCTGTTCCTGCAGAGCTTCGCACTGGGGCGGCGGCTGGTGATGCTGCCGAAATGGGATGCGCTGGAGGCAATGCGCCTGATCGAGGCGGAGAAAATCACCTATTTCGTGGGCGTTCCGCTGATGAGCATCGAACTGGCCACTCACCCGGATCGTGGCCGGTTCGACCTTTCAAGCTGCACCAATTTCGCGGCGGGCGGCGCGGCCCGGCCGCCCGATCACGTCCAGCGCATCCGCGCCAATATGCCATCGGGCTATCCGATCATCGGCTATGGCCTGACCGAGACCAACGCCGTGGGCTGCGGCAATTTCAACGAGAATTACCTCGCCAAACCGGGCAGCACCGGCCCCGCCAGCCTGCCGCTGGCCGATCTGGCGATCTTCGGCGCGGATGGCGCGAAACTGCCGCCGGGCGAGACGGGCGAAGTGGCGATCCGGTCCGTCTGCAATTTCCTGGGCTATTGGAACGATCCGGAGGCCACGCGCGAAGCCATGCGCGAGGATGGCTATTTCCTGACCGGCGATCTCGGCTTCCTGGACGAGGACGGCTATCTCTTTATCGTCGACCGCAAGAAGGACATCATCATCCGCGGGGGCGAGAATATCTCCTGCATCGAGGTGGAACAGGCGATCTATGCCCATCCCTCGATTGCGGAATGTTCCGTCTTCGGCCTGCCGGATGACCGGTTCGGCGAGATTCCCGCCGCCGTCTGGCTGCCCCGCGAAGGGCACGATCTGGACGAGGCGGACCTGCGCGAATTCCTTGCCGAAACGCTTGCGCCCTTCAAGATTCCCGCCCGGATGTGGCGCTCGCCAGAGCCATTGCCCCGCCTTGGAACGGCAAAAGTGGACAAGCGTGCGTTGCGCGAAAAATATCTGGCTTTATCTGAGGTTCAGTGAGCGCAATCAGGATACCCAATCAACGCGCGGTTCTGGACCGTCGCAAGCTGGCAGGCGACATCGCGGAAGCGGTGGCCGATGCCGGTGCCGCCAAGGCACGCAAGCGCGTGGTGGAACTGCTGCGCAGCGCCATGGCCGAAGGGCGCGCGGAACTGACGCGCCGCCTTGCCGACAAGCCTTCCGCCGGGCACGAGATCACGGCCGGTTTCGCCTTCCTGATGGATCAGATCATCCGCGTGATGCACGATCACGTCGTCACCGATCTCTACCCCGTCAACAATCGCAGTTCGGGCGAGCGGCTGACGATCATGGCCGTGGGCGGCTATGGCCGCGCCGAGATGGCGCCCCATTCGGATATCGATATCGCCTTCCTCACTCCCGGCAAGCAGACCGCCTGGTGCGAACAGGTGATCGAGGCCATGCTCTATCTCCTGTGGGATCTGGGCCTGAAAGTGGGCCATTCCAGCCGCTCGCTGGACGATATGGTGCGCATGGCGCGCGGCGATCTGACGATCCGCACTGCCATGCTGGAAGGCCGCTATCTGTGGGGCGATCAGGAGCTTTACGAGGAAGCCAGCGCGCGCTTCTTCGCCGAAGCGGTCGCCGGGACGGAACGGCAATTCGTCACCGAAAAGCTGGCCGAGCGCAACGAACGGCACAAGCGCCTGGGCGACAGCCGCTATGTCGTCGAGCCGAACATCAAGGAAGGCAAGGGCGGCCTGCGGGATTTGCAGACGCTCTACTGGATCGGCAAATACATCCACAAGGTGAAGAGCGCCGCCGAACTGGTCGAGGTCGGCCTGTTCACCCGCGCCGAATATCGAGCCTTCCGCCGGGCGGAGGGCTTCTTTCTGGCGGTGCGATCCCACCTGCACACGATCACCAACCGCGCGGAAGACCGGCTGACCTTCGACCTGCAGCGCGAAGTGGCCCGCCGGATGCAATTCGCCGACCGTCCGGGCAAGAGCGCGGTCGAGCGTTTCATGCAGTATTATTTCCTGCAGGCGAAGCGCGTGGGCAGCCTTTCGGGCATCTTCCTGGCCCAGCTGGACGAGCAATTCGCCCGCAAGACGCCGCGCGGGTTGCTGGCAGGTTTCCGCGCCCGTGCCCGCTCCGTGCGCGGTTACAAAGTGTTCGGCGGGCGCATCGCCGCGCAGGGCGACGACTGGTTCAGGGACGATCCGGTCCGCCTGATCGAAATCTTCCAGATCGCCGAGGAAGAGGGGCTGGAAATCCACCCCGCCACCATGCGCATGGCCGCACGCGACTGCACGCTGATCAAGGAAGATGTCCGCAACGATCCGCGCGCCAATGCCCTGTTCCTTAAATTGCTGGCCGGCCGGCGTGACCCGGAAATGGTGCTGCGCTGGATGAACGAGGCGGGCGTGTTCGGCCGCTTCGTGCCTGATTTCGCCCGCGTCAACGCGCAGATGCAGTTCGACATGTACCACCATTATACGGTGGACGAGCACACGATCCGCGCCATCGGCTTGCTGGCGAAGATCGAGCGGGGGGATCTGCGCAAGGATCACCCGCTGGCCACGGAACTGTTCCCCAAGCTCCAGTCGCGCAACGCGCTCTATGTCTCGGTACTGCTGCATGACATCGCCAAGGGCCGCGGAGGGGACCATTCGATCCTTGGCGCGGAAGTGGCCGAAAAGCTCTGCCCGCGCCTCGGCATGGACGAAGACGAGACCGAACTGGTCGCCTGGCTGGTGCGCTGGCACCTGCTGATGAGCGCAACGGCCTTCAAGCGCGACCTGTCGGACCCCAAGGCCATCGCCGATTTCGTGGCCGAAGTGCAGAGCGTGGAGCGCCTGCGCCTGCTGACCTTGCTGACCATCGTGGACATTCGCGCAGTGGGGCCGGGCATCTGGAACAGCTGGAAACGCCAGTTGCTCACCCAGCTTTATGCGCTGGCCGAAGAGGCCCTGCGCCTTGGCCATGTCAGCAGCGGCCGGACCGAGCGCGTGCAGCTCAAGCGTGAGGATGTGGCCGCCATTCTGGGCACCGGCGGCCATGTGATGGAGGAACTGGACGACCGGTTCGACGATTCCTACTGGATCGCCGAGCCGGCCGACATCATCGCCATGAATTTGCGGCAATATGCCGAGGCGAAGGAACTGCAGAAGCGGCTGTCGATCCACTGCGAATATTACGCGGCGCGCGGGGCTACGCTCGTCACCGTGATTGCGGACGACCATCCGGGCCTGTTCTACCGCATCGCGGGCGCGATAAGCCTTGCGGGCGGCAACATCATCGACGCGCGCATTCACACCACCCGCGTGGGCAAGGCAGTCGACAATTTCCTGGTGCAGGATCCGCTGGGCCGCCCCTTCAGCGAGGAAGCGCAGCTGGCAAGGCTGGCGACGGCCATCGAGGATTCGCTGGCCAACCGGATCGAACTGGTGCCCCAGCTCGCCAAGCGCCCCCTCAGCCACGCCCGCGCCGCCAGCTTCGAAGTGCGCCCGCGCGTATTTACGGACAACAAGGCATCCAACCGCTTCACCGTGATCGAAGTGAATGCGCGTGACCGGCCCGCCCTGCTCAACCGGCTCGCCCGTGCCCTGTTCGAAAACCGGCTGATGGTGAATTCCGCACACATCACCAATTACGGCGAGCGCGCGGCGGATACGTTCTACGTCACCGATCTGCTGGGAGGAAAGATCACCTCGGCCGACCGGCTCAAGGCAATCGAGGAAGCGCTGCTCACTGCATCGAGCGACGAGGCACAGGCCATGGCAGAGAAAGTGGAGGCTTAGGCCAGCACACTTCGTGAGAACGAAATGCCGGCCCGTTCCGTTTTAACTCCGCGCCCCGAACAGGGCACTGCCCACGCGTACATGGGTGGCGCCCAGCATGATCGCGGTTTCGTAATCGCCGCTCATGCCCATGCTCAGCTGGTCGAGGCCGTTATCCGCAGCCAGCTTGGCGAGGAAGGCGAAGAAGGGCGCCGGTTCGATCTCCGCGGGCGGCACGCACATCAGGCCGACTACCGGCAGACCCGCCTCGCTCGCCTGTTCTAGCAGGGCGGGCAGATCGGCAATCGCGCAGCCGCCCTTCTGATCTTCCTCGCCGATATTCACCTGGATGAAGCAGGGAAGCTTGCGGCCCGCCTTGTCCATCGCCTTGCCCAACGCGGTCACGAGGCTGGGCCGGTCGACCGAGTGGATGCAATCGAACAGTTCGACCGCGTCTTCCGCCTTGTTGGACTGCAACTGGCCGACCAGATGCAATTCGATGTCAGGAAACCGTTCCTTCAGCGCGGGCCATTTGCCTTGCGCTTCCTGCACGCGATTTTCGCCGAACACGCGCTGCCCCTGTTCGATCAGCGGCACAATGGTTCCGGCATCATGCGTTTTGCTGATGGCGATCAGCGTGATGTCTTCGGCGTTGCGCCCGGCGATCTTCGCGGCGCGGGCGATCCCGGCCTCGACGGCCTCCAGCGGAGTTGAAGCGTGGTCCATGCCGCGCCTATAGCGCCCTGATGGTGACGCGCCAGACCCTGCCGCATCTGTGGCTGATCTCCGATGCCCGCAACGATGCGGGGCTGGAGGCGGCGCTCAAACGCCTGCCGCGCGGATCGGGCTTCATCTATCGCCATTACCATCTCGAACCGGCCGAACGGATCGCGCGCTTCCGCACCCTCGCCCGCATCGCGCGGGCGCGCGGGATCGCAACCGTGTTGGCAGATTCCGCCCTCACCGCGACCGAATGGGGCGCAGGCGGCATTTACGGTGCACCGCGTGCCCTGTGGCCCCGGCGGCGGCACCTGCGCCTCGCTACCGCTCACAGCCTGCGCGAAATCGGGGAGGCGAACCTGCTGGGCGTGGACGCCATGCTGCTCTCGCCCGTCTTCCCCACCCGCTCCCACCCTGGCGGCCCGAGCCTCGGCCCGCTTCGCTTCCGCCTGCTGGCTACCCGCTCGCGCGTGCCGGTGATCGCGCTTGGGGGCATGAGCAAGCACAAGGCAAAGCGCCTCGAATGGCCGCACTGGGCGGCGATTGATGGATTGTCCTGAGTTCTTCTCCAGGCGCTTCACCTCCTTTTTCTCGTCATCCCCGCGCAGGAGGGGATTTGGGTTCTCCGCGCGACCCAACCCGCGGATTCTTGACCGCGAGTCCCGACTCTGCGATTCTCCCCTTCCAGACCAGAGGGGAATATTCATGGCCAGCCGCCCAATCGGGAAGGCCCCGCAGGCAGATTGGCGCGCCGCCTTCCGGCGGTCGCTGCGCCGTGCGCTGCAGCTTTCGGGCGCACTGGCGCTGTTTGCGGCGATGCTGTTCTTCACCCTCTCGCTGGCATCCTATCACCAGACCGATCCTTCTCCCTCCACCGCTGCAGGCGGGCCGCCGCTGAACTGGATGGGTTCCGCCGGGGCCTGGGCGGCGGAGCGCGGGCTGTTCCTGTTCGGCCTCGTCTCGGTGCTGCTCATTCCGCTGCTCTATGCCTTCGCGCGCAAGCTGTGGCGCGATGCGGATGGGGAGGAAGATACGCCCCACGGCACGCGCTGGTGGCGCACGGTGGGGATGCTGATCTTCGCCATGGCCCTGCTTTCCACGGTGCTTTCGCTCACTTTCACTTCGTTCGGCGGCAGCCTGCCCGCATCCCTGGGCGGGATCACCGGCCTGCTGGGCAAGGGCGCAATCGAGGCGCTGGCAGCGCGCTTGCCCGAAGCCGGGCAGGGCTGGGCCATCCTGGGCATGGGCTTCGTCTGCCTTGCAGGCGGGGCCTATATGGTGGGCCGCGTCTTCGCGATCGACTGGGCGCAATTGCTCACCATTCCCGCCGCGCTGAAGCGCGCGCCTTCGCTGCCCAGCGCTGATTCCCTGCCCTTCGTGCACAAGCGCGAAAAGGCGGAAAAGCCCGAACGGGCAGAGCCGCGCGCCGCCCCCGTTGCCGACGGCCCCGCGCGCAAGCCGCCCGAAATCGCCGATCCTTCCGCCCCGCCCAAGCCTGCGAAGATCAGCGGCACCGGCAAACGGCAGAAGGATCTGTTCGACGAATACGAATTGCCCAGCCTCGACCTGCTGGAAGACCCGCCGGCCAATTCGGCGCCCAAGGTCGACAAGCTGGCGCTGGAGCGGAACGCGCGCCTGCTGGAAAACGTGCTCGACGATTTCAACGTGAAGGGCGAAATCACCGCCGTGCGCACCGGCCCGGTGGTGACGATGTACGAGCTGGAACCGGCTGCCGGGGTCAAGGCCAGCCGCGTCGTGGGCCTTGCCGAAGACATCGCCCGCAACATGAGCGCGATCAGCGCGCGCGTTTCGCCCATTCCGGGCAAGACAGTGATGGGCATCGAACTGCCCAATGCCGACCGGCAGACCGTGGCCCTGAAGGAACTCGCCGCGTCAGAGGCCTTTGCCGGGCACAAGGGCATGCTGCCGATCATCCTGGGCAAGGATATTGCGGGCGAACCCATCGTGGCGGACCTTGCCGCCATGCCTCACCTGCTGGTGGCGGGCACCACCGGTTCGGGTAAGTCGGTGGGCCTCAACTGCATCCTGCTGTCGCTGCTCTATCGCTTCACGCCGCGCGAATTGCGCATGATCCTGATCGATCCCAAGGTGCTGGAGCTGAAAAGCTACGACGACATTCCGCACCTGCTGGCCCCGGTGGTGACCGAACCGCACAAGTCCATCCGCGCGCTCAAATGGGCCGTGGAGGAGATGGAGCGGCGCTATCGCATGATGTCCTCCATCGGCGCGCGTAACCTCAACGGCTTCAACGAACGTGTCACCAGCGCCATCGCCAAGGGCAAGCCGCTGGGCCGCCGGGTGCAGATCGGCTTCGATCCCGATACGGGCGAGGAACTGTTCGAGGAAGAACAGCTCGATTACGAGGCGCTGCCCCAGATCGTGCTGATCGTGGACGAACTGGCCGACCTTATGGTGACGGTCGGCAAGGAAATCGAAGTGCTGATCCAGCGGCTTTCGCAGAAGAGCCGCGCCGCGGGCATCCACCTGATCATGGCGACGCAGCGCCCTTCGGTGGACGTCATCACCGGCGTCATCAAGGCGAACCTGCCCACCCGCGTCAGCTTCCACGTCACCAGCCGCATCGACAGCCGCACCATCCTTGGCGAGCAGGGCGCCGAACAGCTGCTGGGCAAGGGCGACATGCTCTACAAGCCCTCCAGCGGCGCGCTGACCCGCGTGCACGGCCCCTTCGTGAGCGACGAGGAAGTGGAGGCGATTGCCGATCACTGGCGCAAGCAGGGCAAGCCCGAATATATCGACGCCGTGACCGAAGAGACGGAAGACAGCGGCTTCGGCTTCGAGGACGAGTTCACTGCCTCCGACAATCCGGAAGAGCGCAAATATCGCCAGGCCTGCCAGATCGTGATCGAGAACCAGAAGGCCTCCGGTTCGTGGCTGCAACGCCAGATGGGCGTGGGCTACAACACCGCCGCCAAATGGATCGAGCGCATGGAAGAAGACGGGCTGGTCGGCCCGGCCAACCATGTGGGGCGCCGCGAAATCTTCCGCGACCGGGACGGGAACCCTCTTTGATCCAGCCCGTCCGGGGGCGGCGCCAGAGATCCCGGATCAATCCAGGGACGACGAAAGACCGGCCAGTTAAATCCCCGAAGCGTCCAGCAGCAGCAGGCAAGGTTGCATGATCCCGGATACGGCCTTTTGCGGGTCTTTCGCCTTCATGCTTTCATTCTGCAGGCGGCCCACTTCGTCCATGTAGAGTGCCTGTACCTGTTCGCGGGACAGCTTCAGATCGCCCATCAGCCGGGCGCTGGTGCGGACAAAGAACTCCTTCCCGCGTTCCCCCAGCGGAGGATAGGCCAGCGCGCTCTTCACGCCGCGCGCCTGTTCGCTGGCGATGATCGCAAAGGCGGCCGAACAGCGCAGGCTGGTCTTCTGTTCCAGATCGAGCTGCTGCGCCGCTGCAGGCCCATTGCCTGTCTGGGCCAATGCGGAAGAGGCGGTGAGGGCGAGCGCGCCGGCAAGGAGGATAGGGTTCATCGCGCCTTGCCTTGCACGCCCGGCCTTAACGATCACTGCACTGCATCGGCGGCGCGGCGGGTTTCCTCGAAATTGTCGCGGCGCATCTTCTCGAAGCCGACGCGCTGTTCGAAACCCGGATCCTGCGGATAGTCGCGGTAATCGGCCAGGATTTCGTCGAACAATTCCTTCAGCTCTTCCTTGTGATCGGGGTGAGTGAAGATGTTCGCCCGGTTTTCCCGCACGCCGTCCAGAATGCGGGCGCCGATGATGTCGGGCTCCATGCCGAATTCGTGCAGCCCCTCCAGCCGCTTCACAGCTTCGGTATCGACCGGCTTCATCGCGCCTTTCAGCGCATCGGGCCGCACATCGTCGCTGGCATAGATATAGCTTTTCACCAGGCCGGGATGCACCACCGATACGCCAATGCCGTATTTGTACATCGAATGGCGCAGCGAATAGGACATGCCGCGCACCGCGAATTTGGCCGTGTTGTAGATACCCGGCGCGCCGCCCGCGATGAAGCTGGCCATGCTGGCGGTGTTGACGATGTGCCCGCCCTTCACTTCACCGGAAAGCGCGCGTTCCTTCATGCGCGGTGCGAAGGTCATCACCCCGTTCACCACGCCGTGGAAATCGACGCCCAGCACCCAGTCCCAATCGTCATAGGAACTGTCCTCGATCGTCTGGAACAGGTTGATCCCGGCATTGTTGAACAGCAGGCTGACCGGGCCGAATTCGGCCTCCACCTTGTCCGCCGCTTCCTTGAAGCCTTCGCGGCTGGCGACATCCAGCTGCACACCCATCACTTCGCGATTGTCCAGCGTGGCCAGTGCCCGGTCGATCGCATCCTGGCGGATGTCGGCAATGGCGACCTTGCAACCTTCATTGAGGAGGTTGCGCACGATGCCGATGCCCACGCCATTGGCACCCCCGGTGACGAATGCCGTGCGGCCCGCAAAATCCTTCATCGCTTCAGTTCCTCGCAGCGGCGGCCTTTGCCGCCTCGTCATATTGATGGACCGGGTTTTCGACCGGGGATTCCCTGCCCGGAATGAACTCGTTGTAAATCTTGCGGCGCCTGAACAGCCACTGACCGTCCTGCCTCACGAGTTCGTCTTCATAAGTGCCGAAGCTCTGGATTTCCGGCGTGCGGCGCGGGCCGCCATCGGTCATTTCCCACCAGAAGGCGGTGGTCCATGCCTCATCGCCTTCCACGCGGATCACAATATGGTCCAGCACATGGCGCAATATCGCGGGGCTGCCATCTTCACGGGTGAACAGCTTGCCCACTGCCTCGCGGAATTTCACTGCGCCTTCGCGGATCGCGTCGCGGCCCACGATAGTGGCCATGGCATAATCCAGCACGCCATCCTCGGTGAAGCAGCCCGCGTAGGCATCGGTATCGTGCCAATCCATCGCGAAGAGATAGCGGCCCATCAGATCCTTGATCTCGGCCCGGTCGCGGGCAAGCTGGGCGGGATCGCTCATGCGCCAGCCCTTTCCGCCCGCTCATCCAGCAGGCGCACGGGGTTTACCTCGCCCGTCGCCCGGCCTTCGAGAAATTCGTTGAGGATGCGGCGCTTCGCGAACAGCCAGCGGCCGTCCTGCTTCACCAGTTCGTCCTCATAGGTGCCGAAGGTGCCGGCCTTGGGCTTCCCGCCCGGCCCGTCATTGGCCATTTCCCACCAGAAGGCGACAGCGAAGGCCCGATTGCCTTCCACGCGGATCACCGTCTGCGCGATGATATGCCGCAGGACGGCGGGGTTGCCGTCGGCATCCTTGTAGAAATTGCCGATCGCCTGCTTGAAGGCGCGCACGCTTTCGCCAATCGCCTCGCGGCCTTTTGCCGTTCCGCGCGCAAATTCAAGCTCGCCATCCTCGGTGAACATGTCGAGATAGGCATCGTAATCGCCCCAATCCATGGCGAAGAGATACCGGGCCATGAGGTCTTCGATCGCCGCGCGATCCTCGGCATATTCCGCCGTTTTTGCTGCGCCGCTCATGCGAGCGAACCCCGCAGCAAAGGCTTGCCTGAAATGGCCTGCATGATGCACTCTCCCTAGCGTTGCCGTAGCCTCTTGGCGTTACGGACAATGTCAATTTTCGCTTCGCCTTTTTGTATTCACCACTTACAAAATGGCCAAGCACAATCCGCGAGTCTCCATAAGATAGAGAGACGTTCCAGGAGGGGATCAGGCAATGGCCATCGCGCCCAATGCACAGGATTTGACTGCCGGCTCCAGCGAGAGCGCTGGTTCCACCCAACCCTGGCCCTCGGAAAAGGCCGGGTTCTTCGCGCTGTTCGCGATCATCTTCGCCACTTTCATCACCTTCTTCGACCAGACCGTGTTCGGCATGCTGGCGGAAAAGATGAAGGGCAGCTTCGGCATTTCCGACGCGACTCTGGGCTTCCTGCTCGGCCCGGCAAGCCTGATCGCCTATGTGATCGTGGGCATTCCGCTCGCTCGCCTGGTGGACATCTATCCCCGCAAATATGTCCTTTCCGGAGGGATCGCCCTGCTGGGTTCGATCATGGCGCTGGGCGGCATCGCGCAGAGCTTCGCCCAGCTGGTCAGCACGCGCCTGTTCGTGGGCGCATCCAGCTCCGCCAACGGGCCGGGTTCCTATTCGCTGTTGAGCGATTATTTCCGCCCGCTGCGCATTCCGCTGGTCTTCGCGCTGCTGCAGCTTGGCTATATCGGCGGCAGTTCCTTCGGCAATATTCTGGGCGGCCAGATGATCGCCTGGACCTCCACCATGTCCGACAGGATCTCGCTGCTGGGCATCGAAATCTTCAGCTGGCAGCTGGTGCTGATCATGATCGGCCTGCCCGGCCTGCTGGCTGCGCTGATCTTCCTCATGGTCAAGGAACCGCCGCGCCGCAGCCCCGCCGGATCGGCCCAGCTCGTGGACCAGAATGCTTCCATCGGCCGCAAGTTCGCCGCCTTCATGGGCTGGGATGCCGCTGTGGCTATCTGGCAGCGCAAGACGGTGTTCCTGCCGCTGTTCGCCGCGCTGGCCCTGTCGGCTGTCGAAAGCCAGGGCCTGCCCGCATGGCGCATTCCCTTCATGGCTCGCACCTATGGCTGGAACGAGGCTGAAACAGGCGCGCTGCTGGGCACGCTGCTGCTCTTCGCCATGCTGGCCGGTATCTTCACCGGCGGCGTCTTCGTGACCTGGATGGGCAAGCGCTACAAGGATGCCAATATCCGCGCCACGGCAATTATCTTCGCCTGCACCACGGTGACCACCATTGCAGCCCCACTGATGCCCACGGGCGAACTGGCGGTGACGATGATGGCGCTGGGTGTGTTCTTCGGCCTGGCCGGTGCGCCGGCGCAGAATGCCGCCGTGCAGCGTATCGTCCCCAACGAAATGCGCGGGCAGGTCAGCGCGCTCTACCTGTTCATGTTCACCTTCTTCGGCGGGCTGGGCAGCTGGGTGATCGGATCGGTCAGCACCTTCATCGTGGGCGACGAGGACAAGATCTGGGAAGCGATCCTGATCACCGCATTGATCTTCCTGCCCACTGCGACCTTCTTCATGTGGCGCGGCATCAAGCCCTATCGCGAGGAAGTGGAGCGGCTGGAAGCCGAGGGCAAATAAGGCCCCGGCAAGTAGGCGCGACGGCCCGAGGCGGAAGGCGCACAGGCCGCCGCATCGGGCCGTTGACAGGTCAACGCCACTGCGCAATTTGTAAGCAAAGCTTACTATTTCGGGAGAGTACCGTATGTCCGATGACCGGGTTGCCGCGCTTGAAGCGAAACTGGCAGAACTCGAAACGCGCCTGACCGTCCGCGAGGACGAGCTGGACGTGAAGAAGCTGCAATATCTCTACGGCTATCTGATCGATAAATGCATGTACGATCAGGTGATCGACCTGTTTGCCGACGATGGCGAAGTGCGTTTCTTCGGCGGCGTCTACAAGGGCAAGGCCGGCGTGGCCCGCCTCTATATCGACCGCTTCCGCAAGCGCTTCACGCATAATAACAACGGCCCGGTGGACGGCTTCCTGCTGGACCATCCGCAGATCCAGGCGATCGTGGACATCGATGCCGACGGCAAAACCGCACGCCTGCGCGGCCGCAGCACGATGCAGGCCGGACGCCACAAGGATTACGCCGATCCCGAAAAGGGCCTGGGCGTGCGCCAATGGTGGGAAGGCGGCCTGTATGAGAACACCTATACCAAGGGCGCCGACGGCAAGTGGCGCATCCAGGTGCTCAATTACTTCCCGCACTGGCATGCCGATTTCGACAAGGGCTGGGCCTATACCGATGCGGAATATGTGCCCTTCCCCAAGACGCTCTACCCCGAAGACCCCGCCGGTCCGGACGAGCTGATCGAGGATCACTGGCTGTGGCCGACCCACAAGCTGCTGCCCTTCCACATGAAGCACCCGATCACGGGTGAGGAAATGGTGGCCAGCCGCTGGGAAGGCGATGCCAAGCGCGATGCGGAACGCGCCGCGGCCAAGCAGGCCGAAGCCGCCAAGTAGGTTTGAAGGAGGGAGGCGCATGGTCGCCTCCCTTTTTCGTGGCGGCCCGAATTCGCTTCGGCCCGCGACAAAATGCCTCCCCTATGACGCAGGCCCGCACCCGCAGGCGCTTTTTCGCTTGCAACTCGGGCGCAATGGATCAACCGCGCTGCCACATCCCCCGGGCGAACGGAGTTGCTTGAAATGAGTGCATACCCCTCCCTCCACATGGTTATCGACGGCGAGAAGGTTTCTGGCGGCGGACGCCGGACTTTCCCCGTGGTCAACCCGGTTACCGGCGAAACGCTGGGCGAACTGCCGCTGGCGGACCCCGCCGATCTCGACCGCGCGCTGGAAACGGCAGACCGCGGCTTCAAGATCTGGCGCAAGGCCACTGCCGCGCAGCGTGCCGCCGTGCTTTCCGGTGCCGCCCGCCTGATGGCGGAACGGCAGGAGGAAATCGCCCGCATCGCCACGATGGAAGAAGGCAAGCCGCTGGCCGAAAGCCGCATCGAAGTAATGATGAATGTCGGCCTGTTCCACTTCTACGCCGGTGAATGCCAGCGCATCTATGGCCGCGAACTCGTCCGCCCGGACGGCTTCCGCTCGGTCGTCCGGCACGAACCGGTCGGCCCCGTTGCCGCTTTCGCTCCGTGGAACTTCCCCATCGGCAATCCGGGCCGCAAGCTGGGCGCGCCCATCGCCGCGGGCTGCTCTGTCATCCTCAAGTCGGCCGAGGAAACCCCGGCTTCCGCCCTTGCCGTGCTGCAGTGCTTCTATGACGCGGGCCTGCCCAAGGAAGTGGCCCAGGCCGTGTTCGGCGTGCCGGATGAAGTGAGCCGCCACCTGCTGGGCAGCCCGATCATCCGCAAGCTCAGCTTCACCGGCTCCACCGTGATCGGCAAGCACCTGATGAAGCTGTCGGCCGAAAACATGCTGCGCACCACGATGGAACTGGGCGGCCACGGCCCGGTGCTGGTGTTCGGCGATTCCGACATCGACAAGGCGCTGGATACGGCCGTTGGCGGCAAATACCGCAATTGCGGCCAGGTCTGCGTTTCGCCCACCCGCTTCATCGTGGAAGAAAACATCTTCGAGAAGTTCCGTGACGGCTTCATCGAACGCGCCAAGGCAATCAAGGTCGGCGATGGTCTGCAGGATGGCACCCAGATGGGCCCGATGGCCAATCAGCGCCGCCCCGAAGCGATGGACCGCCTGATCGGCCAGGCCAAGGAAAAGGGCGCCAAGCTGGGCACCGGCGGCGAACGCATCGGCAATCAGGGCTTCTTCTATGCGCCCTCCGTCCTCTCCGAAATCCCGCTGGATGCGGACATCATGAACGAAGAACCGTTCGGCCCGGTGGCGCTGATCAACCCGTTCAAGGGCGAGGAAGAGATGATCGCGGAGGCCAACCGCCTGCCCTACGGCCTTGCGGCCTATGCCTGGACCAGCGACGCCAAGCGCCAGCAGCGTCTGGCCCGCGAAATCGAATCCGGCATGATCGGCATCAACAGCCACATGATCGGCGGCGCCGATGCGCCGTTCGGCGGTGTGAAGTGGTCCGGCCACGGCAGCGAAGACGGCCCCGAGGGCGTGCTTGCCTGCATGGTGACCAAGGCCGTTCACGAAGGGTAATCCGGCCACGAAGGAAATCAGGGCACGGGCCCTCGCGCAGGGCCCGCTTCCCCAGCAATATTCGGAACTGACATGACACACGAACTCAAGACCGGCGGCGATCGCGGCTATCTGCGTATTGCCACCGAAGAAGCCTTTGCCACCCAGGAACAATTCGACGCGATCATGCGCCTGGTGAAGGAAGGCCGCGCCGACAAGGGCACGATGTCGCTGTGGGGCTTTTACGGCACCAGCGCTTCGGAACGCACCACCTTCATCCGCGAACGCCTGCTCGACCTTGGCGAGTTGCGCATTCAGGCGATGGACGATGCCGGCATCGACAAGGCCGTGCTGGCGCTGACCAGCCCGGGCACGCAATCCTTGTTCGATCCCGAGGAAGCGCGCCGCATCGCCCGCAGCTCGAACGACCAGCTGAAGGCCGCCTGCGAACGCTATCCCAATCGTTTCCACGGCATGATCGCGGTCGCCCCGATCGACCCCGAATGGTCGGCCGAAGAACTCAAGCGCGGCAAGGAAGAACTGGGCTTCCATGGCGTGCAGATCAACAGCCACACCCATGGCCACTATCTGGACGAGGAACAGTTCGACCCGATCCTGCGCGCCTGCGCCGATCTGGACCTGCCGCTCTACATCCACCCGCAGGGTCCGCCGGACGGCATGATCGGCACCATGGTGGAAGCCGGGTTGGACGGCGCGGTATTCGGCTTCGGCGTGGAAACGAGCTTCCACGGCCTGCGCATGATGACCTCGGGCGTGTTCGACCGCTATCCCAACCTGCAGATGATGCTGGGCCATGGCTGCGAGGCGATCCCCTACTGGATCTATCGCCACAATTACATGCATCAGGCCGGCGTCCGCTCGAAGCGGTATGAACGCCTCAAGCCGTTGCAGCACGATCTGTTCCACTATCTGCGCAACAACGTGCTGGCCACCAACAGCGGCATGGCCTTTGCCCCCGCGATCAAGCTGATGATCGAGGTGATGGGCGAAGACCGGGTGATGTACGCGATGGATTATCCCTACGAATACCTGCCCGATGAAGTGCGCTGGCTGGACGACATGGATATTCCGGCGGAGCAGAAGAAGAAGTTCTTCCAGACCAACGCAGAGCGCTGGTTCAAGCTCTGACGACAATGGCGACCGCTCAGGATCAGCTTCGCGAACTGATCGGCGCCTATTGGAAGCCGCATGTCGTCACTGCCGCAGCAAGGCTGGGCGTGGCGGATGCGATGAACAGGCTCGGGGGTGCGGGGGCGGTGTCCGCCTCCGCCCTCGCCGCCGATCTGGGCGCGGATGCTTCGGCGCTGGCCCGCCTGCTGCGCGCCATGGCCGCCATCGGCCTGGTGAGCGACGAAGGGGAAAACCGCTTCGCGCTGACTGAAATGGGCCAGTGCCTGCGAAGCGACAGCCCGCTTTCGCTGAAGGGCATGGCGCTGCATGTCGGCACGCAGCTTTCCCCGGCCTTTACGGAACTGGCCCAATGCGTCAGCACGGGCCGCCCGCCCGCAGGCATTGCCCACGGGCCGGACGGGTTCGCCGAATTCGCGGACAATCCGGAAGCCGCGGCCATCTTCAACCAGTCCATGGTCGACAATAGCCGCCGCTTCGCCGCGGAGGCCGCCGCAACCTATGATTTCACGCGCTTCGCCACGCTTGCCGATGTC
This sequence comes from Erythrobacter sp. SG61-1L, assembly GCF_001305965.1. NCBI lineage: Bacteria > Pseudomonadati > Pseudomonadota > Alphaproteobacteria > Sphingomonadales > Erythrobacteraceae > Erythrobacter > Erythrobacter sp. SG61-1L. Next base: position 3,117,343 of record NZ_JXQC01000003.1, on the reverse strand, counting down.
GGCGGCGGCTATGGCGCGGTGCTGGCCACCCTGCTGAACGCCGCGCCGGACGCACAAGGCTGTGTGCTGGACCTGGCCCATGCCCGCGAAGGCGCACTGGCCCTGTTCGCAAGGGAAGGGCTTGGCGAACGCGCTCGCTTCGTCACCGCCAGCTTCTTCGATCCGCTGCCCGAGGCGGCCGATTGCTATGTGCTGAAATACATCCTGCATGACTGGAACGATGCCTATGCGCAGCGGATCGTCGCGCGCGTGGGCGAAGCGGCGGCGCGCAATGGCGGCACGGTGCTGGTGATAGACCGGATCATGCCCGACCGCTTCGAGGCACGGGCCGATCACGCCAAGGCCGCGCAGGGCGATCTCACCATGATGCTGTGGGACGGCAAGGAACGCACGCTCACGGAATTCGAGGCATTGCTGGCTTGCGGCAATCTCGCCTTGACGCAGGCGGTGCCTCTCTCCGACAACCACTTCGTAATCGAGGCCAAAGTCCGCGCCTGAACGGACCGCAGGAGAGTGACATGACCACCTATGCCATCGCCGGTGCTTCCGGCCAGCTCGGCCATCTGGCGCTTGATGCGCTGCTGGAAAAAGTGCCCGCCGCCAATGTCGTCGCCCTGGTGCGCGATCCTGCCAAGCTCGCCGATTATGCGGCAAGGGGCGTGGATGTGCGCGCGGCGGATTACGATGCGCCCGAAACACTGGCCCCCGCCCTTGCCGGCGTAGACCGGCTGCTGCTGATTTCCGGCAATGCACTGGGCCAGCGCCCGCGCCAGCATCAGGCCGTGATCGACGCCGCGAAGGAAGCGGGCGTGGGCTATATCGCCTATACGTCCATCCTCCATGCGGACCGCTCGCCCATCAAGCTGGGCGAGGAACATCGCGCGACCGAAGCCGCGCTTGCCGCCAGCGGCCTTGCTTACGATCTGCTGCGCAATGGCTGGTATAACGAGAATTACGTGATGGCCGTGGCCGCGCGGGCGGAAGCCGGCGTGATTACCGGCGCGCAGGGTGACGGGAAGATCAACTCCGCCTCGCGCAAGGACCTGGCCGAAGGCGCTGCCGCCGTGCTGGTGACCGGCAAGGGCGGCGACATTTACGAACTGGCAGGCGACCACGGCTGGACCCTGTCCGAATTTGCCGCCGAACTTTCCCGCCAGACGGGCAAGCCGGTCACCTATGTGAACATGGGCGAGGAAGACTATGCCCGTTCGCTCGCGGAGAACGGCTTTCCCGAATATGTCGCCAAGGTGATCGCCAATTCGGCCTATAGTACCAGCCTCGGCGCGCTGGAGGACGATAGCGGAACGCTGGGCAGGCTGATCGGCCGCCCGACCACGCCGATTGCGGAAACGATCGCGGCTGCACTGCGTTAAGCTGGTTCGACTGACGAGATACGGATCGGGCCTGCATGCCGCAAAGGCAGCCAAGACCCGACAGGGAGGAGACTTGAGCCATGGCCACCAGCACAGCCGATGAAGGCCTGAGCGAGGGCAAAAAGGTCAGCCGCGCGGGCTGGTATGCGCTTACCATGGTATCCGCCGCGCAGGCGATGAGCCTGCTGGACCGGCAGATTCTCTCCATCCTGGCGCCCCATATCCGCGAGGATCTGGGGATCGGCGATGCCGAGCTGGGCCTGCTTTACGGCACGCTCTTCGCGCTGTTCTATGCCCTGTTCTCGCTCCCCCTCGGCCGTCTGGTCGATGGCTGGGTGCGCACCAAACTGCTGGCGATCTGCCTTGCGGCATGGTCGCTTTCGGCAGGCCTTGCCGCCTTTGCGCAAAGCTTCACTCTGCTCGCAATCTCGCGCCTCGGCGTGGGCGTGGGCGAGGCAGCGACCCAGCCGGCCGCCAATTCGATCATCTTCGACGAATTTCCCCGCCATCTGCGCGGCACGGCCATGGCGGCGCTGGGCATTGCCGTGGCGCTGGGCCTGGGCCTTTCCATGACCCTTGGCGGCGTGGTCGCCCAATGGTGGGATGCGGCCTTCCCCGGCCGCAGCGGGCCGGGCGGTTTCGCCGGCTGGCAGGCCGCCTTCCTGATCGCCTCCATCCCCGGCCTGCCGCTCGCCTGGCTGATCTGGCGCATGCGCGAGCCGGTGCGCGGCGGGATGGACGGCATCACCGCCCCGAAAGACCCTGCCCCCTTCAAATCCAGCGCAGGCGTGCTGGCGGCGGTGACGCCGGGCACGAACTGGTTCTATCTCTGGCACCGCAAGGCGGGCGCGAAGCAATGGACGATCAATATCGCCGCCCTCGCCCTGATCCTGATGGTCTGCATCGGCATGACGAAGGTCACGCAGGGCTTCTCGCCCCGCCCGCCGATCGAGGCACTGGGCATGTCGTTCGATCCGCATGTGCTGCAATGGTTCGTGGTGGCCTTCGGGGCCTTCGTGATCGTGAACCTGTTCCAGAGCTTCAAGCTGACGGACAAGCCCGCCTATAATGTCATTCTCTCGCCCTCGCTGATGCTGCTGATGGTGGTGGGCGGCCTGCAGACCTCGATCAATTACGGTGTGATGGGCTTCACCCCATCCTTCCTGATCCGCGAATTCGGCCTTTCGCCTGCGGCCACCGGGCTGCAATTCGGCCTGCTGTCCGCCGCGCTCGGCATTGTCGGGCCAGTCGTGGCCGGGCCGCTTTCTGACTTCCTCACCCGCCGTCTGGGCGGCAGGGGCCGGGTGTGGCTTACGCTGGCCGCGCTGGGCATTTCGCCCTTCTTCGGTATCTGGACCTATAGTGCGGAGGATGCGACCAGCTTCTATCTGCGCTTCACGGTCTATAGCCTGATCCTGACCCTGTGGCTGCCGCCGATCTATTCGCTGATGTACGATCTGGTCCTGCCGCGCATGCGGGGCATCACCAGTTCGGTCTATATCATCGTGTCCACTCTGCTCGGCCTTGGCATGGGCCCCTATTTCGTGGGCATCGTGAGCGACAAGAATGGGGGGGATTTGGGTCAGGCCATCATCTCGGTCAACGTCGTGTGCCCGGCCATCGTCCTAATCCTGCTGGTTGTGCTGCTGCGCATCAACCGCGATGAATCAACCATGCTGGATCGCGCGCGCGCCGGCGGGGAGCCTGTCTGAAATCATGAGCACTGAAATCGTCACCGTCCGCGAGGCGGCATTCCGTATCTTCCAGCACTTCGGCGTGGACCGGCTGTTCGGCAATCCGGGCAGCACCGAACTGCCCATGCTGAAGGCCATGCCCTTCCCCTATGTCATGGGTCTGAATGAAGCCGTGGTGATGGGCATGGCCGATGGCTATGCCCGCGCCACGGGCAAGCCTTCGCTGGTGAATTTGCACAGCTCGGCAGGCACCGGCCATTCGCTGGGCAATCTGTTCACCGCCTATAAGAACAATACGCCCATCGTCGTCACCGCCGGGCAGCAGGCGCGCAGCATCCTGCCATACGATCCCTTCCTCTTTGCCGAACGGGCGACCGAATTCCCGCGCCCCTATGTGAAGTTCTCGGTGGAGCCTGCCCGCGCGCAGGATGTGCCGCAGGCGCTGATCCGGGCCTTCATCACCGCGCTGACCCCGCCGATGGGGCCGGTGTTCGTTTCCATCCCGGTCGATGACTGGGACCGGGAATGCGAAATGCCGCTGCTGCCGCAAGTCACCCTGTCGCGCACACCCGATGGCGACGGGCTGACCCGGATCGCGGAGATGCTCGATGCGGCGCAAAAGCCCGCGCTGGTGCTGGGCACCGGTGTCGCCAATTGTGGCGGGTGGGACGATGCGATCGAACTGGCCGAGAAGATCGGCGCCAGCGTGTGGGCCGCGCCCTATGCCGCGCGGGAAACATTCCCGGAAACGCACCCGCAATTCGCCGGTTTTCTGCCCGCCTGGCGGGACCAGATCCAGGCGCTGCTGGCACCTTTTGACGCGATCCTGGTCGCGGGGGCGCCGGTGTTTACCTATCACGTCGAAGGCAGCGGGCCGCACTGGCCACAGCACGCGCAGCTTGCCGCGCTGAGCGACGATCCCAATCATCTGGCGGCCCTGCCCGGCGGTTTCGGCGTGCTGGGCGATGTCGGCGCCGGGCTGGCAATCCTCGCCGAGTTCACAAATGAGCGTGTATTCAACGGCACCAGCCATGTGCTGAAAAGCCCCGAACCCGCCATGAACGCCCCCTATGTGCTCAAGCGCGTGTCGGAACTGCGGCCCGAGCAGGCCGTGATTGTGGAAGAGGCCCCGACCGCACGCGGGCCAGAGCATGACGTGCTGCCCATCACTCGGGAGGGCGGGTTCTACACCTGCGCCAGCGGCGGCCTGGGCTATTCGCTGCCCGCCTCCATCGGCATTGCTCTGGGGCAGGAAGACAAGGTCGTGGCGATCCTTGGCGATGGCAGTGCGATGTACACGATCCAGGGCCTGTTCGCGGCAAGGCTGGAAGCGGCCAATGTCAGCTTCCTGATCCTGAACAATGCGGCCTATGCCGCCCTGACCGGCTTTTCCGGCGAGTTCGGCATGAACCACGTGCCCGGCTGCGATCTGACCGGGCTGGACTTCGTCAGCATCGCCGAAGGGCACGGCGTGCCCGCGCGGCGGGTGGATACGGTCGGAGAACTGGACGAGGCGCTGGAATGGAGCTTCGCCCAGACCGGCCCATCGCTGCTGGATATCAGGATCGCCTGACCACCTGACTAATTGCCTGCCACGGCTTCGGCATCCGCCCGCCTTTTCGCGCGCGATCCGTCGATGGCCTCGGTCACCGTATTCCGCTCGTGGCAGGCATATTCGTAGATTCTGTAGCTCTCGTCGCGGGTCCATTGCAGGTCCGCCGTCCACGGGGCAGTGAACACTGCGGGATCGTCATAGGTCAAGCGATAGGCAATCGTGTCGCGCCCGATCATGGTCAGCCGCTCGATCACTCTGGCATCCGGGCCGACCGGCAGCGTCGCATTGTTGCGGCCCGGAACGGGACCAGCGGCACGTTTCGCAAGATCGGTGGTCGCACTATCGCCGCTGACGATATTGCTCGTCTCGATCACCAGCGTGTCGCCTTCCCAATGCCCGCGGCTGTTGCCGTGCCATGCGCGCATCTGCGTGGGCCATGGCGGTGTTGGACCAAGCGGGATCACGCGGGTTCCGAAGGTTTCAAGCTGCAGCACGACGTAGCCCGGCGACTGGAACACGCGAATGCCGTTATTATAGGGCTGCGGCAGCATCACTGCCGGGAAGCCGCGGGTGATACAGCGTTCGAAGGGGTCGAGGTCGCTGATCCAGTCCACCACATCGGCTGACTGCCATGTGGACCTGCCCTTGGCATAAAGCTCTGCCGCCTGCGGGGTAAGCGACGGCAGGCGCCCATTGGCCGGGCTGACGATCAAGGAGGTGCGCCGACCGAGCGGTGAGGCCCTCAGCCAGTCCGCCAGGCCTGCCGTGCCATCCCCGTCGATCTCGACCGAATAGGCAGCATCGGATTCTTCGGCCTCGCGCAGCCGTTCGGCGAATTCCTCATCGGTCAGCTCGGCACGGGTTCCTATCGCCACAGGGCGCTGAAGCGGGATACCGGCATCGCTGATATTCTGGAGCGGCCATGTCCCGCGCAAATCGGGATCGCCCCATGGCGTCTTCGGCCAGCCGGCATGTGACGCGTCGACCGTGGCACCTGCGGGATCGGCATCAGGCGGCTGCGCATCGGCGCGGCCACAGATTGCGGCGAGCGCCGATACCGTCACGCAGACAGGAAGAAAGCGCAGCTTCCAGACGGGCCGCATCATTGGAACATCTCCGCAAACACGGCTGGGCCATGTTTGCGGAGATTGTATCCCAATGCCGCGCGTGCGGCCAACGGGCGATTATTCGCCGCGCGAAGGAGCCGCCGGCGGCGGGCCGAAGGACGGCGCGCCCGGTGCCACCGGATCGAAGTCGAACTGGTTGGCGAAGCGCGAACGCGAATCTTCCTCGGCCGTTTCGGGCTTTTCCTTGCCCGCCGCGATATCCGCACGATGCGCACGCGAGGCGGAGATGTAGTTGCGAAGCTGCACATTGCCTTCATGGCAGGCATATTCGAAGAACTGGTACTTGTCGTCGCGGCTCCATTCGAGCTGGGCGGTCCAGGGCTTCGTGAACACTTCGGGGTCCGAATAGGTGATCTCGTAGAGGATCGCGTTCGGGCCGGTCATGGTCAGCTTCTCGACCGTCTTGGCCTGCTTGCTCATCGGAATGGTGTTGAAGGGCGGCACGTGCTGCGTCGCCATGTTCAGCGGCGAAGCGGCGCGCTTGGAAACGTCGCGCGTGGCGCTGTCGCCCGAGACGATGTTGGTCGTCTCGATCACCAGCGTCTTGCCTTCCCAATAGCCGACCGAATTGCCCATCCAGGCTTCCACGTCGCTCGGCCAGTGCATGGACTGGGCCTTGGCCTTGTCCATGATCGGCACGACGCGGTTGCCCAGCATTTCAAGCTGGATCACGACGTAACCCGGCGACTGGAACACGCGGATGCCGTTATTGTAGCGGAAGGGGAACATGGAGGCGGGGAACCCGCGCGAGACGCAGCGATCCCAGCTGTCGAAATCGTCCACCCAGTCGTAATCCTGGCCCGGAACCCAGCCCGAGCGGCCTTCTTTATAAAGCTTCTCAGCATTGGGGGTGAGCGCGGGCAGCTGGCCGTCCTGCGGGCTGACCAGCATCGAGGTGCGCCAGGAATAGGTGGAGTTCTTCACCCAGTCGAGCAGGCCTTCCGTGCCGCTGACATTCAGCCCCTGCCCTTCGGCGGAATAGGATTCGTCCGAACGCTGGGCATTGGCCACGCGCTTTGCATGTTCTTCGGGCGTCAGCCAGATGCGGTCGCCATAGCCGGTCATGCGCTGGAACAGGATGCGGGTGGAAGGCAGGTTCTCGATCGGCCAGGTGCCGCGGAAATCCCAGTCGCCCCACGGCGTCTTGCCCGGAGTATAGTCGGTAGGGGTCGCCGGCAGCGCGGTGAGGTCAGCGGGCACGCCCGCCGGGGGCGTATCCGCAGCTGCGGCCGGGCCGGCCAGCGCGGCGGCGGCAAGGCCGATCGCGGCAGCAGTGGCAGAAAGGCGCAAGGCCAGCGAAGGACGGACCATTTCAGTATCTCCCTGTTCTATTTCTAGCTTACTAGAATTCACCCAGACCTGCCTTCAACTCGCGCGCGCGCAGAACGATCCTGAGATTTCCGTCGCTGCGTGAAGTTCGGACTTTGTCATCTTTGCCCTAGCGTTCCCACCGGCCATGGGCAAGCCGGGACCGGCCTTAAAGCACGCGCCAGACCCACAGTTTGATGCTGCTGGCATAGCGTGCGCCTGCACAAATGAAGATCGAACGGTTGAGCCAGTCATACGGCCCATCGGGAGCGATGAATTCAGGCACGGTGCGGAAATAATATTCCGCCGGATCGACGTCCTCGCCCGCAGCCAGCCGGGCCATCACTTCGGGCGGACCATGACGCAGGCCCTTGTTGCGGATCTGGATCACCGCACCGTCATCCGTCTCGATCGCATAGATCGCATCGGCCACTGTCACCCCATCGGGGCGGGTAACCTGCCAGTCTGCGGAATTGCCCATCAGCCGGCCGGAAATCAGCGGCCCTTTGACATAGCCACCCGTCAGGATGGGAATGATGCGCCGCGTGCCGTCATAGGTCTGGCCGATCTGGCGCGGGGCATCCAGCTCGCCGCCTGCTTCATAGACAAACTCAAGTTCGGGTTTGATCATCGTCCTCTCCGGAAATTGGCATTTTTACGTTGCTCAACGCTTGAAGAATCCTAGCTTCCATCGCAAGCGAATCGCGCTATTGCGCGGCGGAAATCTGAGAGGAGAATTGCGGTATGTCGGGCGACCTTCATGCAGACTATGTCATCGTAGGCGCGGGCAGCGCAGGCTGCGTTCTGGCCAACCGACTGACCGAGAGCGGCGAATTCAAGGTAGTGCTGCTGGAAGCCGGCGGCGACGACCGTCCGCTGCGCGAACCTTCGCAGTTCATGTCCAACATGATGATCCACATCCCCATCGGCTTCGGCAAGACGCTGAACGATCCGAAGGTGAACTGGCTCTACGAAACCGAAGTGGACGAAGGCACCGGCGGACGCCCGCACAAATGGCCCAAGGGCAAGGTGCTGGGCGGTTCCTCCTCCATCAACGGCCTGCTCTATGTGCGCGGCCAGGCCGCCGATTACGATGGCTGGGCCCAGATGGGCGCACAGGGCTGGAGCTGGGACGATTGCCTTCCCTACTTCATCAAGAGCGAAGACCAGCAGCGCGGCGCCGACGAATTCCACGGCAAGGGCGGCCCGCTGAGCGTTTCGGACTTTCCGGAAGAACACCCCGTTTCCAAGGCGCTGGTGGAAGCCTGCGTCGAAGCCGGCGTTCCGGCCAAGCACGATCTGAATGACGGCGATCAGGAAGGGGCCAGCTTCTTCCAGGTGACCCAGCGCAACGGCACGCGCTGTTCCACTGCGGTGGCCTTCCTCCACCCCGCCATGGGCCGCTCCAACCTGCGCGTGGAAACCCGCGCGATGACCACGCGCATCCTGTTCGACGGCAAGAAGGCCATCGGCGTGGAATTCCGCCAGGGTGACGAGACCCGCCGCGTCTATGCCGCTCGTGAAGTCATCCTTGCCGCCGGTTCGGTGGAAAGCCCCAAGCTGCTGGAAATCTCCGGCATCGGCCAGGGCCAGCTGCTGCAGGAACTGGGCGTGCAGCTGGTGCATGAATCGAAGATGGTCGGCGAGAACCTGCAGGACCACGTGATGATCGGCTGTCAGGCCCGCCTGAAGGAAGACTGGCACTCGATCAACAACCGTTCGACCGGCTTCAACCTCGTCAAGGAAGTGGTGAAGTATGGCCTGACCCGCAAGGGCCTGCTGTCCATGGCCGTGGCCCATGGCTGCTGCTTCCTGAAGACGCGCCCTGAACTGGCGACGCCGGACATGCAGATCCATGTGATGGCCGCTTCGATGGACCTTGAAGTGCTGGCCACCACGCAGGGCCTGCAGCTGGAAAAGGAACCGGGCCTTGCGTCCAACCCCTGCCAGCTGCGCCCGGAATCGCGCGGTTCGATCCACGCCAAGTCGCCCGACGGCACCGTGACGCCGAAGATCGTGCCGAACTATTTCTCCGATGCCTACGATCAGGAAATGGCCGTCACCCAGCTCAAGATCATCCGCAAGATCTGGCAGCAGCCGGCGCTGGAACCCTATATGGCGCAGAAGGGCGATCCCTTCGGCGAGACGGACGAACAGATCCTGGATTATGCCAAGATCGCAGCGGCAACCGTCTACCACCCGGTCGGCACTGTCGCGATGGGCCCGGACGAACGCTTCCCGCTGGACCCGCAGTTGCGCGTGCGCGGCGTGGAAGGCCTGCGCGTGATCGACGCCTCGGTCTTCCCGCGCATCACCTCGGGCAACACCAATGCGCCCACGATCATGGTTGCCGAAAAGGGCAGCGCGATGATCCTGGCCGATGCGAAGGCCGCCCTCGCCGCCTGACGCAGCGCGTTGCTTTGGCCTGAATGAAAAAGGGCCGCTCCGGAATGCCGGGGCGGCCCTTTTCGCATTGCAGCTATCTCAGACCAGATCGACGACCTGCGCGATGGACGGCAGCACCCGGTTGGGGCGGAAAGGATAACGGGCGACCTGTTCCTTCTTCGTCGAACCGGTCAGAACAAGGATCGTCTCAAGCCCGGCCTCGATCCCTGCGACGATGTCCGTATCCATCCGGTCTCCGATCATGGCGGTGGTTTCCGAATGGGCCTCGATCCGGTTCAGCGCGCTGCGGAACATCATGGGGTTGGGCTTGCCTACGAAATAGGGTTTCGCCCCGGTCGCCTTGGTGATCATCGCCGCGACCGATCCGGTGGCGGGCAGCGGCCCTTCGGGCGAAGGCGACGTGACATCGGGATTGGTGGCGATAAAGCGCGCACCCTTGCCCACCAGCCGGATCGCCTTGGTGATCGCCTCGAAGCTGTAGCTGCGCAATTCGCCGATCACCACGTAATCGGGATCATTGTCGGTCAATGTATAGCCGATCTCATGCAGGGCAGTGGTCAGCCCGGCCTCCCCGATGACGAAAGCCGTACCGCGCGGCTGCTGCGAGGCGAGGAAATCCGCCGTGGCCAGCGCAGAGGTGAAAATCGATTCCTCCGGCACTTTCAGGCCCGAACTTTCCAGCCGGGCGGCCAGATCGCGCGGCGTGTAGATGGAATTGTTGGTCAGCAGCAGGAAGCGGCGCTGTTTCTCCACCAGCCGGGCAATGAACTCCGCCGCGCCGGGCAGGGCATTGCCTTCATGGACCAGCACGCCGTCCATATCGGTCAGCCAGCATTCTATCGGCTTGCGGTCACTTACATTGGCAGTGGTCATGGGCGGGCGTCACTCCTCGCTTCTTCGATTATTGCTTTATGACGAGAGAGATAATGCGCCCGCCCCGATCCTGCATCCGCTAAATCCGCCTATTCCACCGGCGTATGGGCAATCGCCTTGAAATAGGAAATCACTTCACCGTCCACGGTTGGCGGCGGAACCGGCGGATAATAGCTCAGCTTCACGATCACGGTTTTCGTTGCCGGGCTGACATAGATGAACTGCCCGGCAAGGCCGACCGCCGCATAGGCGCCCGGCTCATCGTCGATCTGCCAGATCTGATAGCCATAGCCGGGGAAGCCCTGATCCGCCGGGGCGCCGGTGGGCAGCATGGTTGTGGCCTGTTTCATCCAGCCTTCCGGGATCACGCGCGTTTCGCCGCGCATCCCGTCATTCAGCATCAGCTCGCCAAGCCGGCCGAAATCGCGCAGCCGGGCGTTGAAACCCATGCCGTTGAGTGCGCGGCCAGCACCGGGCGGGCCATCGGCGAGCCAGAAGCCATCGGCTTCAGCGCCCAGCGGGCCCCAGAGATTGGCCCGGGTATAGTCTTCCAGCTTCTGCCCGGTGGCTTCCTCCAGTATCCAGCCGAGCACCATCGTATCCAGCGTGGAATAGTTGAAGGTGCTGCCCGGCTCGTTCGCCCGCTTCGTCTCCAGTGCACCATCGGCAAAGCGCATCTTGTTCAGCACGATCGCCTGTTCGTGCAGCTTGCCCGCAAAGCTGGGATTGGCGCCGAAATCGTAACGCTCTTCATAAGCGACTCCCGATCGCATCTGCAGGATCTGGCGGATCGTCACCCCGTCATAGCCGGTGCCCTTGAGCTGCGGCACATATTTGGTCGCCGGATCGTCGAGCGAGCCGATCTTGCCCTGATCCAGCGCGATGCCGACCAGCAGCGAAGTGATCGTCTTGGACATGGAGAAGGCGATATGCGGAGAGCCGTCCTCCATCCGGTTGCGGTAATCCTCGAACACGATCTTGCCGTCGCGGATCACCAGCATGGCGTTGGTGTAAGTGCGCTCCGCAAACTGCCCGTAATCGTAGCTGCCGCCGCCGAACCTATCGGCGGGCATGGCCATGGCCTTGCCCTTGGGCAGGTCCCACACTTCGCCGCTGTGCGGCACCGGGCGCGTTTCGAATATTGTGTCGAGTTCGCGGAAGATGAAGCTGTTCACGTCCGGATTGAGCAATTGCCAACGCATGGCAATCACTGCCGGAGTCAGCGGATAGGTCTTGCCTTCCAGCGCTTCGGATGCGGGAGGAGGATCATTGGGCTGACTGCAGGCAGTGACACACACAGCACCAGCCGCCAGCGTGGCGCCGGCCAGAAACGTCTTCAGCAATGATCCTCTCCCCAATTATCGCATTTTATGCTGCCAGGCCGATTTCCTCCGCCCGGACGAAATTGCCATGCAGGCCGAAACGCAGGCGGATGGGGATGTTCACCGTGGCGACCGGGCCCTTCTCGATGTCGAGCGCATCGAAGATCAACAGATCGCTGCGGTGGTCCTCAAGCCGGTTGCAGACCATTACGATCCAGCCGTCGCCTTCCGGCCCATCCTTGCTGCGCGGGATGAAGCAGGGTTCCTGCAGCGAGCTGACCGGGCCGCACCACCAGTGCTGTTCGGCGCCGGTTTCCAGATCTTTCAGGAACAGGCAGTTCATCAGGAAACCGCCGGCACTGCCGCCCTTCAGCTCGCAAGGACGCTTCATGTCCATTTCCAGGCCCCAGCCGTAACGGTTCTTCACGCCGGTGAAGCGATCGTCGATGCGGGGGAATTCGGATGCAGTATCGGTAAGCTGCTCAATCTCGGCGAAGTCCTCGCCATTGCTGGCCATGTCCACCGTCCAGCGCGTGAGCTTGCTCATGGCCTCCATCCCGTTGAACGGCGCGCCGTGCACGTCAGGGAAGAAGGGGAACATGTTGTTCTTGGCTTCCGGCACCACGATGTGGACCTTGGTGCCTTCCTGCCAGGCATTGAGCACGTGGCTGGCAAAGCAATTGTCGCGCTTGAACCAGCGGATGTCTTCCTGCTTCAGGTCGTCGCGGCGCGGAATGATGCCCAGATAGACGGGCATGGTGGTGTCGAAGCCGAAATGCGGCTTCTTCTGTTCCAGCCGTTCCCAGCTGCCGATGGAGGGCACGATGTGCAGCACCAGGTAATCCTCGGTGATGCCGAAATCATGCATCATGCAGTAATAGGGCACCTTGAACCACTTCTCGCGGATCAGTTTCCCGTCCGGGCTGACTTCCATGTAGGAAACATCATCGGTGCACAGCCCCGATGCGGCATAGCCGATGGCGACCATGTTGCCGGTCTGCGGGTCGATCTTGGGGTGGGCCGTGAAGGTCTGGCTCTTCATCGCGCCGTCCCAGGTCTGGAAGGCATCGGTTTCCATGGAGACCGGGTCCATGATCAGGGCCGGGCTGTCTTCCTTCATCGCCCACAGCTTGCCCGCGAAAATCCAGGCATTGGTGTTGGCAGTGGAGCGAATCATGCCCTTGGTCGAAGGATCGTCGGTCAGCGGATTGCGATACATGCCGAACAGGCCACGGTCGGCTTCATGCTCGGCCTTCCACTTGTCGGTCTTGGCCCAGCGCTGGCGGAAATCGCACTGCCCATCATGGATGTGGAAACGGGTGATCATCCCGTCGCCATTGAACGCGATGTCATCGCCCAACATGGGCGGAAACTGCGGATCAGGCTGCACGCGATAGAAGGCGCCGTTGATTTCCTTGGGAATCTCGCCCTCATGCGCGAGATCGAAAATGTCGGCTTCGATCCGGCTGGGCGTGTTGAAGCCGGTGAAATTCGGGGTATTCGGGAAATGGGACATCGGTCTAAATCCTCTCCTTGCACGCGATTGTATGCTCCACTAACAATTAGGCAAGCGACAAGCGGTGGGGTTAGAGCCAGTGGGCGCGGCGTCTTTGATCAAAAGCAATGATAGCGCCATTGGCGAGCTTAATGATATCGTGGGGTTCCATATCCGTTTGGCCCACGGTGCCGTCTATCGCCACTTTGCAGAGACCTTCGCCAATCTCGAACTGACCCAGAAGCAGGTCTCCGTCCTGTGGCTGGTCGGCGAAAATCCCGCCATTTCGCAGATCGAGCTGGGCCAGCGCCTGCGCATGGACCGGGCGACGACCATGACCATCGTGAACCGCCTGCAGGATCGCGATTACCTGCGCCGCGAACGTTCGGAAACCGACGGCCGCAAACAGGCACTCTATCTCACAGACGTGGGGGCAGATGCGCTCGCCAAGGCGAAGCTGGCCATTCACGAACATGAAGAATGGCTCAAGAGCCGCTTCACGAGCGAAGAAATCGAAAAATTGGTGGAAATGCTGGCGCGAATCCACGATTGAGGCCGCGCAAGAGAGAGGATCAAGAAGAATGGCAGCTCCGTCCGGGGGGGGGAACCCGATTTCCGTTATCAATGACACGCCGATGAGCGCGCGCCAGTGGATCGTCGTGATCCTGATGGTCCTGCTCAACGCCCTTGACGGTTTCGACGTGCTGGCCAGCGCTTTTGCCGCGCCGGGCATCTCGGCTGACTGGGGCATCGACCGCGCCGAACTCAGCATCGTCCTGTCTGCCGAACTGGTCGGCATGGGCTTCGGTTCAGTCCTGCTGGGCGGCGCTGCTGACAAATACGGCCGCAAGCTCACCATGATCGCCTGCCTCATCGTGATGGCAATCGGCATGTGGATGGCTGGCCATGCGACCGGCATCCCTGACATGTTCGCCTATCGCTTTGCGACTGGCATCGGCATCGGCGGCATGCTGTCCGCCACCAATGCGGTGACGGCCGAGGTGAGCAATAGCCATTGGCGGCGTTTCTGCATCGGTGTCTATGTGGCCGGTTACCCCTTGGGCGCCATTATCGGCGGCTTTGCCGCCTCGGGCGACGTGCTGGGCATGGTCAAGTTCACCGGCCTCCTGGAAGCCTTCGGCTGGCATGGCGTGTTCGAAGCGGGCGCAGTAGTCACTGCGGCGCTGATCCCGGTACTTTGGCTGCTCGTCCCGGAAACCGCCGCCTATCGTGCCTCGCGCGGCGACCTGGCCGGCGTAAACAAGACTCTGGCCGCCTTTGGCAAGGCGCCGCTCGATGGCCTGCCTGCGGCAGATGTCAGCAAGCCCAAGCCCAAGGTAACGGATATCCTTTCCAATCCGAAGCTGCGCCCGATTACGCTGCTGCTCGCCTTCGGCTACATGTTCCACACAATCACCTTCTACTACATCCTGAAGTTCGCGGTGCAGATCGTGGCGGACTATCCTCCGGGCTATCCGCCGCCGGTTGCCGCGACCGTGCTGACCACGGCCAACATCGGCGGCTTCTTCGGCTCGATGCTGTTCGGCTTCGTGATGGCGCGTCTGGGCATCAAGTGGCCGACTGCGTTGATGCTGCTGATCGGCGCCGTGGGCGTCGGCGCTTTCGGCCTTGGCCGCGAAACCCTCAACGGCTGGCAGTGGGCAACGATCATCACCGGCTTCTTCACCAATGCCGCTATCAGCGGGTATTATGCCGCCTTCGCGCGCGGCTTCCCGGCCTATGCCCGCGCCACCGGCACCGGCTTCGTGCTCGGCATCGGTCGCCTTGGTGCGGCGGGCAGCCCGCTGCTTGCCGGCGCGCTGTTCAAGCTGCTGGGCAACGATCAGTTGCTGACCGTCTCCATCATCATGGCCCTGGGTTCGGTGGTCTCTCTGATCCTGTTCCTGATGTTGCCCGAACACGATGGCGATGAACTGATCGGGCAGGACGATCTGCCTTCGGGCACGCCGCTCGACTGAAGCGCAGCGCCGGGCGATGTGGACCATTGGGGCCACATCGCCGAAAAATCCACGCTAGGAGTTGTTTTCATGAAGACCCGTGCAGCCGTAGCTTTCGCCCCGAAGCAGCCGCTCGAGATCGTCGAAGTCGATCTCGAAGGCCCGAAAGCCGGCGAAGTTCTCGTTGAAATCATGGCCACCGGCATCTGCCACACCGATGCCTACACGCTGGACGGGTTCGACAGCGAAGGCATCTTCCCCTCCATCCTGGGCCATGAAGGCGCAGGCGTGGTGCGCGAAGTGGGGCCGGGCGTGACCTCGGTGAAGCCGGGCGATCACGTGATCCCGCTCTACACGCCGGAATGCCGCCAGTGTAAGTCGTGCCTTTCGGGCAAGACCAACCTGTGCACCGCGATCCGCGCCACGCAGGGCAAGGGCCTGATGCCCGATGGCACCACGCGCTTTTCCTACAAGGGCGAGCCTATCTTCCACTACATGGGCTGCTCCACCTTCTCGAACTTCACGGTCCTGCCCGAAATCGCGGTCGCCAAGATCCGCGAGGACGCCCCGTTCCAGACCAGCTGCTACATCGGCTGCGGCGTGACCACGGGCGTTGGCGCAGTAATCAACACCGCAAAGGTGCAGGTGGGCGACAACGTGGTCGTCTTCGGGTTGGGCGGCATCGGCCTCAATGTGATTCAGGGCGCGCGCCTTGCCGGGGCCGACAAGATCATCGGCGTGGACATCAACCCCGATCGCGAGGAATGGGGCCGCAAGTTCGGCATGACCGACTTCCTCAACAGCAAGGGCATGAGCCGTGAGGACGTAGTCGCCAAGATCGTCACCATGACCGATGGCGGCGCGGACTATACCTTCGATGCCACCGGCAATACCGAAGTGATGCGCACAGCGCTGGAAGCCTGCCACCGCGGCTGGGGCACCTCGATCATCATCGGCGTGGCCGAAGCGGGCAAGGAAATCAGCACCCGCCCGTTCCAGCTGGTGACCGGGCGCAACTGGCGCGGCACGGCCTTCGGCGGCGCCAAGGGCCGGACCGACGTGCCCAAGATCGTGGACATGTACATGCAGGGCAAGATCGAGATCGACCCCATGATCACCCACGTCATGGGCCTGGAAGACATCAACACCGCATTCGACCTGATGCACGCGGGCAAATCGATCCGCAGCGTCGTGGTTTTCTGATCAAGTCACACTGGAAGGAACTTTCTGATGTTCAATCACATCTTCGTCGGCACCAACAGCATCGAAGCTTCGCGCAAGTTCTATGACGCGACCATGGCTGTGCTGGGCTATGAAGGCCACCCGCTGCCGCACGGCACCGTCTATCCCAGCGCGAATGGCAGCTTCATCGTGGCGACGCCTGCTGACGGCGAAAGCGCCACCTGCATGAACGGCTTCACCTTCGGCTTTACTGCCGCAGATTACGATCAGGTCGATGCCTGGCATGCGGCCGGCCTTGCCGCTGGCGGCACCGATGCAGGCGCTCCGGGCTTCCGCGCGGCTTCGCCGGGCAACATGTACGGTGCCTATCTGCGCGATCCCGACGGCCACAAGATCTGCGCCTACACGCCGAACACCGGCGAACGCTAAGCAGACCTGCACCGGGCAATCCGGTGCCGAAGCATTCGGCGCCGGATTGCCGGGAGGGCCTGGGGAGGAACTCCGCAATGTTCAGCCATTTGTCAGTGGGCAGTAACGATATTGCCCGCTCAAAGGCGTTTTACGACGCCCTGTTCACGGCCTGTGGCGGCAATCCGGCCTTCGTCGATGCGAAGGGCCGGCTTGTCTATGTGCACAAGGAAGCGATCTTCCTGGTGACCCGCCCGATCGACGGGGAAGCCGCGACCCATGCCAATGGCGGAACGATCGGCCTGGCGATGGATTCGCCGGAGCAGGCCGATGCCTGGCATGCAGCGGGCGTGGCCGCCGGAGGCACTGCCATCGAAGACCCGCCGGGCTGGCGCGACAGCAGCAACGGCCGCCTCTACCTCGCTTATCTGCGCGATCCGGACGGCAACAAGCTGTGCGCGCTTTATCGGGAAGTGAAATGACCATCGAAACCGTCAGCACGTGGAAAAGCCACGGCGGTACGCAGGGCGTCTATACGCATGCGTCATCCGCCACCGGCACGCCGATGACCTTCTCGGTCTTCGTGCCGGATCATGCGCCGGGCGCAAAGCTGCCCGTGCTGTGGTATCTTTCCGGCCTTACCTGCACCCATGCGAACGTGACCGAAAAGGGCGAGTTCCGGCAGGCCTGCGCCGAACATGGCATCATCTTCGTCGCGCCCGACACCTCGCCCCGCGGGGACGATGTGCCCGACGACGAGGGCTATGATTTCGGCAAGGGCGCCGGCTTCTATGTCGACGCGACGCAGGAACCGTGGGCGGCCAATTTCCGCATGCGGTCCTATATCGAACAGGAATTGCCGGGAATCATCGCCGCCGCATTTCCTGCCGACATGGACCGGCAGGGAATCACTGGCCATTCGATGGGCGGCCATGGCGCGTTGACTATTTCCCTGCGCAACCCCGGCCGCTTCCGCTCTACCAGTGCCTTTTCCCCGATCGTCAGCCCGCTGAACTGCCCCTGGGGCGAGAAGGCGCTGGGCGGCTATATCGGTGAAGATAAGGCCAAATGGCGCGAATATGATGCCGTTGCCCTGATCGAAGACGGCGCCCGTTTGCCGGACCTTCTGGTGGATCAGGGCACGGCCGACAACTTCCTCGAAGGGCAGCTCAAGACTCAGTTGCTTGACCATGTCTGCCGAAACGCCGATATGCGCGCCGCCATTCGCATGCAGGAGGGGTATGACCACTCCTATTATTTCATCTCGACCTTCATGGCCGAACATGTCGCCTGGCACGCCGAAAGACTGAAAGCATGAGCCGCGAACAACGCCTGTCCGAAATCATCGCCGACCATCAGGGCCGTGAAGGCCCGCTGCTGCCGATTCTGCACGACGTGCAGGAAGAATTCGGCTGCGTGGACGAGGAGGCCGAGCGCGCAATCGCCCTCGCCCTCAATCTCAGCCGTGCCGACGTGCATGGCGTGGTCAGTTTCTATCACGACTTCCATACGAAGGCCGATTCGCGCCCCGTGGTGCAGATCTGCCGTGCGGAAAGCTGCAAGGCGCGCGGTGTCGAAGCGCTGATAGAAGGCGCGGTGAAAACCGCTGGCGAGCGCGTGAAGCTGGCCGACGTCTATTGCCTGGGCCTGTGCAGCAGCGGCCCCAATGCCCGTGTGGGCGACAAGCTCCATGCCCGGCTCGACGGCGCGGCGCTCAACAAGCTGATTGAAAACGCATGACTATCATCCGCATCTCCGATGACGCTCTCGCGCGCGCCTGCGGCGCCGATGAAGTAGCAGCAGCTTTCGCCAAGGCCGGCGCGACGGTGGAACGCACCTCCAGCTGGGGCATGCAGTGGCTTGAGCCGCTGGTCGAAGTGGACGGCAAGGGCTTCGGCCCCGCCACGGTAGACGATGTCGCCGCGATCCTCGACGGTTCGAGCGACAAGGCCATCGGCGTGATTGCCGAACACCCCTTCATCGCCAGCCAGCAGCGCCTGACCTTCGCCCGTGCGGGCAAGTCGCGCCCGCTGAGCCTTGAAGATTACGAACAGCACGATGGCTGGGTTGGCCTGAAGCGCGCGCGCCAGATCGGTTCCGAACAGATCATCGCCGAAATGCTCCATTCCGGCCTGCGCGGCCGTGGCGGCGCGGGCTTCCCCGCGGCGATCAAGTGGAAGACCGTGGCCGGCGCCGTGGCCGATCAGAAATACATCGTCTGCAATGCGGACGAAGGCGATTCGGGCACCTTTGCCGACCGCATGATGATGGAAGGCGATCCCTTCGCCCTGATCGAAGGCATGGCCATTGCCGGTGAAGCCGTTGGCGCCACCAAAGGCTACATCTACATCCGCAGCGAATATCCCGATGCGATCGACAAGCTGCGCAAGGCGGTGAACCTGTGCGCACATATCATCGCGCCGTTCGAATGCGAGATCCGCGCGGGCGCCGGGGCCTATGTCTGCGGCGAGGAAACCTCGCTGCTCAACAGCCTTGAAGGCAAGCGCGGCGAAGTACGCGCCAAGCCGCCGCTGCCCGCCTTGCAGGGCCTGTTCGGCAAGCCCACCGTCGTCAACAACGTGCTGACCCTGTGTGCCGTGCACCACATTCTGGCCGAAGGCGGCGCCGAACATTACCAGAGCCTGGGGATCGACCGGTCCAAGGGCACCATGCCGATCCAGCTTGCCGGCAACATCAAGCATGGCGGCCTGTATGAAACCGCGTTCGGCATCACGCTGAACGAACTGGTCTATGACATCGGCGGCGGCACGGCATCGGGCCGCCCGGTCAAGGCAGTGCAGGTCGGCGGTCCGCTGGGCGCCTATATCCACCCTGACCAGTTCGAAGTGCCTTTCGATTATGAAGCCTATGCCAAGCTGGATGCGCTGATCGGCCATGCCGGCATCACCGTGTTCGACGATACGGCGGACATGGGCACCATGGCGCGCTTCGCGATGGAATTCTGCGCCGTTGAAAGCTGCGGCAAGTGCACGCCCTGCCGCATCGGTTCCACCCGCGGCGTCGAGCTGATCGACCGCATCCGCGCCGGTGGCCGTGTGCTGGAAGGCGTGGAACTGGCGCCGCAGATGCACAACATGCCCAAGAAGGGCCGGAGCCAGGAAGACGAGATCAAGCTGCTTGAAGACCTGTGCGAGACGATGAAGTTCGGCTCGCTCTGCGCTTTGGGCGGTTTCACTCCCTATCCGGTGATGAGCGCGCTCAAGCACTGGCCGGACGATTTCCGGGGCAAGTGATTTTCGTATATCTGAAAAACTTTCGTTTTTTCACGATATGGAAAAGCATGTTTGCCCCAAAGGCGGTTTGTAGGTAGAACTTACAAAGGATAATGCGCGGAATCGGCGGCCTTGCCGGCCGCGCGGGAGTTGGGCTGGAGTGATCCTCGGAGTGGTCTTGGCTGGCGGGCAATCGAGCCGTTTCGGCAGCGACAAGGCGCTCGCCACGCTGGGCGGGCGCTCGTTGCTCAGCCGTTCGATCGGCACTCTGAACGCCTGGTGCGACGAAGTCGTGATCGCCGGTCGCGAAAGTGGCCCGGAAACCGGCACGACGCGCTGCATTTCCGACTGGCCTGCCCCGGGCATGGGTCCATTGGGCGGCATCGCTGCCGGTCTGCGGCATGCGAACGAAAACAGGTTCGACAGCGTGCTGACCTGCAGCGTCGACAGTTTCGACCTTCCGGCCGATTTGCCCGGACTGCTGGCCAACCCGCCCTGCTTTCTGGGCGATCAGCCGGTAATCGGGCACTGGCCCGCGAATGCGGCCAGCGTGGTGGAAACCATTCTGGCCAGCGATAGTAAGCATTCGATGAGAGAATTCGCCGAAGCGATCGGCGCGACCAACGTGAAAAGCGGCGCAAAGCCTGCTAATATCAATACACCTGCGGATCTTGCCGCAGCGGAGAAGCGCAATGGGATATGAACGCCAAGCCGATTTCGGCACCCCCGAAGTCAAGTCCGACGAACAGGTAACCCTGACGATCGACGGCCGCGAAGTCACCGTGCCTGCCGGCACGACCGTGATGCGCGCGGCGGCGGAATGCGGCGGCTCAATCCCCAAACTCTGCGCGACCGACAGCCTCAACCAGTTCGGTTCCTGCCGCCTGTGCCTCGTCGAGATCGAAGGCGCGCGCGGCACGCCCGCCAGCTGCACCACGCCGGTCGGCCCGGGCATGGTGGTCCACACCCAGACCCCGCGCCTTGAAAAGCTGCGCAAGGGCGTGATGGAGCTGTATATCTCCGATCACCCGCTGGACTGCCTCACCTGCTCGGCCAACAATGATTGCGAGCTGCAGGATCAGGCAGCCAATGTCGGCCTGCGCGATGTGCGTTACGGCTATCAGGGTGAAAACCACATGGGGCAGGACGTCGATACGTCTAACCCCTATTTCGACTTCTCGCCCGACAAGTGCATCGTCTGCAGCCGCTGCGTGCGCGCCTGTGGCGAAACGCAGGGCACCTTCGCCCTGACCGTCGATGGTCGCGGCTTTGCCTCCAAGATCAGCGCCGGCCAGACGGGCGACGATTTCCTCTCTTCCGAATGCGTCAGCTGCGGCGCCTGCGTGCAGGCCTGCCCCACCAGCGCGCTGATGGAAAAGAGCGTGAAGGAACTCGGCAAGCCGGAACGCGCCGTGGTCACCACCTGCGCCTATTGCGGCGTGGGCTGCACCTTCCGTGCGGAAATGAAGGGCGAACAGCTCGTCCGCATGGTGCCGTGGAAGGACGGCAAGGCCAATCGCGGCCACAGCTGCGTGAAGGGCCGGTTCGCCTGGGGTTACGCCAACCATCAGGACCGCATCCTGAAGCCGATGATCCGCGATTCCATCGACCAGCCCTGGCAGGAAGTCAGCTGGGAAGAAGCGCTGAGCTTCACTGCCGCCAAGATCAAGTCGATCAAGGAAACCTACGGCGCCCGCGCCTTGGGCGGCATCACTTCCAGCCGCTGCACCAATGAGGAAACCTTCCTCGTCCAGAAGCTGATCCGTGGCGGCTTCGGATCGAACAATGTCGATACCTGCGCCCGCGTGTGCCACTCGCCCACGGGCTTCGGCCTGTCGCAGGCCTTCGGCACCAGCGCCGGCACGCAGGATTTCGATTCGGTGATGGATTCCGATGTGATCCTGCTGATCGGTGCCAACCCCACCGACGGCCACCCCGTGTTCGCCAGCCGCATGAAGCGCCGCCTGCGTCAGGGTGCAAAGCTTATCGTGATCGATCCACGCCGGATCGACCTCGTCCGTTCGCCCCACATCAATGCGCAGCACCACCTGCCGCTGCAGCCGGGCACCAATGTGGCCGTCCTGACCAGCATTGCCCATGTGATCGTGACCGAAGGCCTGGCGGACGAAGCCTTCATCCGCGAACGCTGCGACTGGGACGAATATCAGGACTGGGCGCGTTTCGTTTCGGACGAAAAGCACAGCCCCGAATATCTCGAAGCCGTCACCCGCGTGCCCGCCGAAACCGTGCGTCAGGCTGCGCGCCTTTACGCCACAGGCGGTAATGGCGCGATCTATTACGGCCTGGGCGTGACCGAACACAGCCAGGGTTCGTCCACCGTGATGGCCATTGCCAACCTCGCCATGGTGACCGGCAATATCGGCCGCCGCGGCGTGGGCGTGAACCCGCTGCGCGGCCAGAACAACGTGCAGGGTTCGTGCGACATGGGCTCGTTCCCGCATGAGCTTTCGGGCTATCGCCACCTGTCCGACAGCGCGACGCGCCAACTGTTCGAAAAGGACTGGGGCGTCAGCCTCGATCCGGAACCGGGCCTGCGCATTCCCAACATGCTCGACGCGGCCGTGGATGGCACCTTCCGTGCGATCTACATCCAGGGCGAGGACATTCTCCAGTCCGACCCGGATACCCACCACGTCGCCGCCGGCCTTGCCGCGATGGATCTGGTGATCGTGCACGACCTGTTCCTGAACGAAACCGCGAACTACGCCACCGTGTTCCTGCCGGGTTCGACCTTCCTTGAGAAGGACGGCACCTTCACCAATGCCGAACGCCGCATCCAGCCGGTGCGCAAGGTGATGGAACCTGCCAATGGCTTTGCCGACTGGGAAATCACCCAGATGCTGGCCAATGCCATCGGCTGCGACTGGAACTATAGCCATCCCAGCGAAATCCTGGACGAAATCGCCCGCCTGACGCCGACCTTCACCGGCGTTTCGTGGGAACGTCTGGAACGCGAAGGTTCGCTGCAGTGGCCGGTGAACGAGAAGTTCCCGGACGGTTCGCCGATCATGCATGTGGACGGCTTCGTACGCGGCAAGGGCAAGTTCGTGGTGACGGAATATGTCCCCACCGACGAACGCACCGGCCCGCGCTTCCCGCTGCTGCTCACCACCGGCCGTATCCTCAGCCAGTACAATGTCGGCGCGCAGACCCGCCGCACCGAAAACGTCGTCTGGCATCATGAGGACGTGCTGGAAATGCACCCGACCGACGCCGAAAATCGCGGCCTTGCCGATGGCTCGTGGGCACGCCTTGCCAGCCGCACCGGCGAAACCACCCTGCGTGTGGTCGTGACCGACCGCGTGGCACCGGGCGTCGTCTACACCACCTTCCACCACCCTGCGACGCAGGCGAACGTCGTCACCACCGACTATTCGGACTGGGCAACCAACTGCCCAGAATACAAGGTGACCGCCGTTCAGGTAACCCCGTCCAACGGCCCCTCCGACTGGCAGGAGGAATATGCCGAACTGAGCGAGCGTTCGCGCCGCATCGCCCATGTGGAGCCTGCAGAATGAGCAGCACCCAGGAAAAGCTCCGCCGCATGGCGGACCAGATCGCCAACAACCTCAAGGCCCGCGGCCATGAGGAAGCGGTGGCGGCCACGGCCGAGCACATCTGGAAGTTCTGGGACCCGCGCATGAAGGCGGGCATCTTCGCGGACGATCTTTCCGTACTGACCCCGATCGCGCGCGAAGCCATCGAAAAGCTCAAGGCCGACGCTCAGCAGAGCGCGGCCTGAGCGGCCAACCCGGGCGCATAGCCATGACCGGACCTGTCGAGATCGCGCGCGATGGTTCGCGCCGCGATGCCGCGCGCCAATGGGTGCCGGAAGTTCCGGTGGCGTTGGAATTCAACGGTTTGGCCTATGCCGTGATGATGGCCAGTCCCAACGATCTTGAGGATTTCGCCCTCGGCTTCGCTCTCACCGAAGGGCTGGCAAAGCAGCCCTCCGACCTGTCCGATATCGACGTGGTCGAAGTCGAGAAGGGCTGGATCGTGCGGGCCAGCCTCACCGGCCTTGGCATCGAGCAACTGACCGAACGTGTTCGGGCGCGGGTTGCGGAAAGCTCCTGCGGGCTATGCGGGATTGAAAATCTGGACGCAGTGGCAAAACCCCTGCCCAAAGTGCCGGATCACACTGCGCTCGATCCGCAAGCAATCTTCCGCGCGCTGGGCGACCTGCGCGATTACCAGCAGTTGGGCCGTGCGACAGGCGCCGCCCATGCCGCCGCCTTCGTCAGCGAGGACGGCACGATCCTCCACGCCCGCGAAGATGTCGGGCGGCACAATGCGATGGACAAGCTGATCGGCACGCTGGCCAAGGCGGGGGTGAACCCGGCGGAAGGTTTCATCCTTTCCACCGCCCGCTGTTCCTACGAAATCGTGGAGAAGGCCGTGCGAGCCGGGGCAACCCGCCTCGTCACCATCTCGCTGCCCACGGGAATGGCCGTGGACCGCGCCACCGCCGCCGGGCTGAGCCTGTGGTGTCTGGCGCGCGATGACAGCGTGCTGGCAGTCAACGTACCGGCCTGACGAGCCGCGCCGCTTACCCCAGCAGGAAGCGCTGCACCACTTCGCCGCTTTCATTGGCGAATGCGCGGAATTCCTCATCCGTCGCGGCACGCAGGCTGACGACGTCCTCGTCACAGATCTGCGAAATATCCGCATCGACCTGTTCCATCGTCATCCCGCAGGCGGCGCCGGCTTCCAGTGCACGTTCGCGACAGGCCTGGAACACTGCGGCAAGGCCCTGACGGTGTTCTTCGCCACTATCGAGGGAGCGCGCCACGTTGAGGAATACGGCCCTGCGCGTCGCCTCGCGCGCGGCTTCGTAGCTTTTCCCGGCACTCTGGGCGCCTGCGATATTTCCGGACATTTCCTATCTCTCCCCGCTGCGTTCCGCCGAACTCACCGGCTCAGCTGGAACACCGCATGTTCGGCCCACCAGTTCGCGCCGGTGGAACCCACTTCCCGGTCATGGGTGAAGAACCAACAGCCCTGGGTCTTCACGCCCTTCTCCACCAGCAATGCGCGGAAATCCGCGATCGTCAGGTGATGGATATTCTCCGTCTCGTACCAGCTGACCGGCAGGTGCGGCGTCACCGGCATCCGCCCGTTCACCAGCAGCGAAAGGCGCATGCGCCAATAGGCGAAATTGGGGAAACTGACGAAGGCCTGCCGCCCCACGCGCAGTAACTGGTCCAGCATCTGATCCGGCCGCTCCGACGTCTGCAGGGTCTGGCTGAGGATCGCATAATCGAACGCCCCATCCGGGTATTCGGCCAGATCGCGATTGGCATCGCCCTGAATGGCCGACAGCCCCTTGCTGACGCAGAGTTCAACCTTCTCCGGGCTGAGTTCCAGCCCCCGCGCATCCACGCCGCGCCCATCGCGCAGGGCGGCCATCAGCGTGCCGTCCCCACAGCCGACATCCAACACCCGCGCACCGGCGGGAATGTGCCGGGCGATCATTTCAAGGTCAGGCCGCATACGGCTCATTCAAGGAACCCCTTGATCACGCGGTCCTGCGCCGGAACATCCAGCAGGAAACTGTCATGCCCATAGGGCGCGGAAAGCTCCACGAAGCTGACCGGCGCGGCCACGGCATTGAGCGCGTGGACGATGTTGCGCGATTCGGCAGTGGGATAGAGCCAGTCCGTATCGAAGCTGATCAGGCAGAAGCGCGCGCTGGTGCGGGCAAAGGCATCGGCCAGCCTGCCGCCATGCTCTTCCGCCAGATCGAAATAATCCATCGCGCGGGTGATATAGAGATAGGAATTGGCATCGAACCGGTTGGTGAAGCTGATCCCCTGATAGCGCAGATAGCTTTCCACCTGGAAATCCGCATCGAAGCCGAAGCTCTTGGAATCCCTGTCCTGCAGGCGGCGCCCGAACTTGTCGGTCAGCCCCGCCTCGGAAAGATAGGTGATATGCGCGGCCATGCGCGCCACGGCGAGGCCCGCATCCGGCCCGCGCCCACTGCCGTAATAGGCGCCGCCCTGCCAGTTGGGATCAGCCATGATCGCCTGCCGCCCCACTTCATGGAAGGCGATGTTCTGCGCGGAATGGCGCGCAGTGGTAGCGATGGCCAGCACGCGCTGCGTCCGCTCCCCGAAATTGGCCGCGAAGCTGAGCGCCTGCATCCCGCCCATCGATCCACCGACCACGGCATGAAGGCATTCGATCCCCAGCGCATCGAGCAGGGCGACCTGCGCGCGCACCATGTCGCGGATGGTGATGACGGGAAAACGCATGCCATAGGGCTGGTCATCGGGTGCAAGGCTGGCCGGGCCGGTGGACCCCATGCAGCTGCCGATCACATTGGCGCAGATCACATGGAACCGGTCCGTATCGATCGGCTTGCCCGGACCCACCGTGCGCGACCACCAACCCGGTTTGCCGGTGATGGGGTGCGGATTGGCGACATATTGATCGCCCGTCAGCGCGTGGCAGATCAGGATCGCATTGCCCTTGTCCGCCGCCAGCTCGCCATAGGTCTCGTAAGCGACTTCCACCCCTTCCAGCGCCTGCCCGCTATCCAGCGGCAACGCTTCGGGCAGAATTAGCTTGGCACTGGTGGAGGTCAGAATGGTGGCCATTGCGCCATGCGACTTGGGGGACGCCAAGCGGGCTGTCAATTGCGCGCGAACACAGCTATGCGCCCGCGGGTTATGTCCGAACAGAAGATCAGCCCAGAGCAGCCCGCAAAAGCCCCCGTGCCCAAGCCGTGGATCGCATCGATCCATGCCTATGTGCCGGGTAAGTCGCGCAGCGCGGACGGGCGCGAGCTGATCAAGCTTTCGGCCAATGAAAACCCGCTGGGCACCAGCCCCGCTGCGCTGGAAGCCCGCCGCAGCGCCCCGCTGCCCGATCGTTACCCCGATCCGGATTCAGTCGCCCTGCGCGAGGCGCTGGGCCAACTGAACGGCATCCCGGCGGACCGCATCGTCTGCGGCACCGGGTCGGACGAGTTGCTGAACCTTGCCGCACAGGCCTATGCCGGGGTGGGGGACGAGGTGCTATATGTCCGCTATGGCTTTTCGGTCTACGACATTGCCGCCCGCCGCTGCGGGGCGACGCCGGTGGTGGCGCCCGATCTCGATTACGGCACCGACGTGGAAGCGCTGCTGGCGCTGGTGAACGAGAAGACCCGCGTCGTATTTCTGGCCAACCCGAACAACCCCACCGGCAGCTACTTGCCCAAGGGCGAAATCGCGCGCCTGCATGCTGCCCTGCCCGCGGATGTGCTGTTCGTGGTCGATCAGGCCTATGCCGAATATCTCACCCCGGAAGACGATGACGGCGCGCTTGCGCTGGCTGCCTCCGCGCCAAACGTGCTCGTCACGCGGACTTTCTCCAAGATCTATGGCCTTGCGGGGGACCGGATCGGCTGGGGCACTGGCTCCGCCGAAGTGGTCTCCATGCTCAACCGCATTCGCGGGCCATTCAACCTTTCCGGCGTGGCCCAATCCGCCGCCATTGCCGCGCTGGCGGATCAGGACTTCGTCGAACATTCGCGCCAGCACAATCTGGCCGAGCGCGCACGCTTCGTCGCCGTCTTGGAATCGCTGGGCAATCACGGCCTGCGCCCGCTGCCGAGCAAGGCAAATTTCGTGCTGACCCTGTTCGAGGGCAAGCTGACAGCCCAGATGGCGCATGATGGTCTGGCAGAGCGCGGCTATGCCACGCGCTGGCTGCCGGGGCAGGGCCTGCCGCAGGGCCTGCGCATCACCATCGGCACGACCGAACAGATGACCGAGATCGCGGCGATCCTGCGGGAACTGGCGGAAGCCGCGCGATGAGCCCGGCCCCCGCCCCCTTCGGCAAGGTCGCGATCATCGGGTTGGGCCTGATCGGCGGCTCCATCGGGCTGGCCATCCGCGATCACATTCCCGGCACGGCCACGGTCGGCTTCGATGCGGACCCGGCCGTGCGCAAGCGTGCGCAGGAACGTTCGTTGACCGACGTGGTCTGCGATACCCCGGAAGAAGCCGTGCGCGATGCCGACCTGGTGATCTTCTGCGTGCCGGTAGGCGCGATTTCCGACGTCGCGCGCGACATGGCGCCCTATATCGCGCCAGGCACGATGATCAGCGATGTCGGCTCTTCCAAGCAGACCATCGCCGCGTCCCTGAGCGAAATCTTCCCTGCCAATCCGGTGGTGCCCGCCCATCCCGTTGCCGGGACTGAGCATAGCGGCCCGGATGCTGGTTTTGCCACGCTGTTCCAGCAGCGCTGGTGCATCGTCACCCCGCCAGCCGGGGCCGATGCGGCCAGCGTGGCGCGCCTCGTCTTCTTCTGGGAAGCGCTGGGCGCGATGGTGGAAACGATGGACCCCAAGCACCACGATCTGGTGCTGGCGGTAACCAGCCACATCCCTCACCTGATCGCCTATACGATTGTCGGCACGGCTTCCGATCTGGAAGATGTGACCCGCAGCGAAGTGATCAAATATTCCGCCGGCGGTTTTCGCGATTTCACCCGCATTGCCGCTTCGGACCCGACCATGTGGCGCGATGTGTTCCTGAACAATCGCGACGCAGTGCTGGTGATGCTGCAGCGCTTCCTCGACGATCTTTCGATCATGCAGGACGCGATCCGCGACGGTGACGGCGATACACTGTTCGAGCTGTTCACTCGCACTCGCGCCATCCGCCGCTCCATCGTGGCGCTGGGGCAGGATGATGCCCGGCCCGATTTCGGGCGCAAGGATCATCAGGGCTGAAGCATCGGGGCAGCTCGCTCAGGACAGCAGGAATACCGCCGCCACCACCGACATCACGATGGTGGATAGCCAACCTGCCGCCGCCAGCCAGCCGCGCACGGCCAGCTTGCCCATCACCTTGCGATTGCTTGCGATCAGCATGGTCAGCACCATCAGCGGCGGGGCCAGCAGGCCATTGACCACGGCGGCCAGATACAACGCGCGCATCGGGTCGATGGACAGGAAATTGAGCGCAACCCCGCCCAGGGTGGCCGCCGCGATCGCGCCGTAAAAGGCCCGGGCCTCGCGCGGCTTGCGGTCCAGCCCTTCCACCCAGCCGAAGGCCTCGCTCAGCGCATAGGCGGCGCTGCCGGCCAGAATGGGCACGGCCAGCAGGCCGGTGCCGATGATGCCTAGCGCGAACAGGGCAAAGGTCAGATCACCGGCAATCGGCCGCAGGGCCTCGGCGGCCTGTGCAGCGCTTGCAATATCGCGCACTCCGTTCGCGTGAAGCGTTGCGGCGGTCGCAATGATGATGAACAGGGCCACAAGGTGCGAAAAGCCCATGCCGATCAGCGTATCGGTGCGGATGCGCCGCAGTTCCCGCTGGGCACGGTTGCTGGGGGTGACATGCAGCGGCTTGATGTGGCGCCGGTGCTGTTCCTCCACTTCCTGACCCGCCTGCCAGAAGAACAGATAAGGGCTGATCGTAGTGCCAAACACTGCCACCAATGCCATGGCATGATCCCGGTCGAAGCGGAAATGCGGCACCAGAGTGCCCCGCGCAGCGTCGGCCAACGGGACATGCGCCACGAACACCACGCCGACATAGGCGAACAGCGAAAGCGTGGTCCATTTGAGGATGCGGGCATAGCTGTTGTAGCTCAGGAACACTTCCAGCAGCACACTCAGCAGCCCGAATGCAGCAGTGTAGGCCAGGGTCGGGCCGGGCAGCAGCAAGGCGAGCGCGGCGCCCATCGCGCCCAGATCCGCGCCCAGATTGATGATGTTGGCCAGCAGCAGAAGCAACACCGCACCCTGCAACAGGGGCAGCGGATAATGCCGCCGCAGGTTCCGCGCGATGCCGCGCCCGGTCGTCGCCCCGATCCGCGCGCAGATCGCCTGAATCGCGGCGAGCAGCGGGAAGCCGAAAAACATCGTCCAGGCCATGCCGTAGCCGAACTGCGCCCCGACCTGACTGTAGGTGCCTATCCCGCTGGGATCGTCATCCGCCGCGCCCGTCACCAGGCCGGGGCCAAGGACTTCCATCAGCGACGGGTCTTTTTCCGGCGCCTTCATGGGTTGAGGGCATTGATCGCGATCCGCACCCGCTCTTCCACTTCGTCGCGCGGGAGGCCGGGGGGAATCGCTTCGCCGAAGCGCAGGGTGATTGTGCCGGAACGCTTCCACAGGCGGTGATAGAGCGGGCCGCTGTTCACTGCCACGGGCACCACCGGCAGGCCCAGCACCTTGTACAGGCCAGCAAAGCCAGCGCGCAGCGGCGCGTGTTCGCCATGGGTCACGCGGGTTCCTTCGGGGAAGATCACCATCGGGCGCCCGGTGGCGGACTGGCGCTTCGCCTCCGACAGCATGAAGCGCAGTGCCTTTGCCCCCTGATCGCGCGCGACGGGCACCCCGCCATAGCCGCGCGCCGCCTTGCCCCAAAAAGGAATGCGAAACAGTTCCTCCTTGGCGAAGGGCACCGGCCGGTGGAGCGAACGGGCAACGTCGATCGCCTCGAAGAAGCTCTCATGCTTGAAGGCATAGAGCACCGGGCCTTCCGGGCGGATGCCTTCCACCACCACGCGGATGCCCAGCAGATTTTCCACGCACCAGCGATGGAAGGCGCTCCACGCATCGGGCACCGTATGCGAAAAACGCGGGCCCATGGCAGCGCCGATGGCCGCCGCGATCACGAAGCCCACGCTGAACCCGTAGAACACAAGATAGAAGGCCAGGCTGCGCAGCACGTTCCCCATTGCGATCCCCCTTGCCGATTACCAGGGCAGCAGGCGCGCCAGGAAGGCCGCGATCAGCTTGTGATATTCAAGGAGCAGGATGCGCAGCGACGGCTTGGAACGGACAGCATCCTCCACGATCTTCACATCGCCCGGAATCTCCGACGACAGTTCCAGCGCGGCGCGGCGCATGTGCCAGTCCGTAGTGACGAGCCGCAGGGAAGAGACATTGCGTTCCCCCACCCATGCCGCCGTTTCGGCCGCATTGCCTCTGGTATCCAGTGCAGCAAAACCCAGCGTGATGCAGCAGGCCATCAGTGCGGGATCGACATCATATTCGGCGGCGAATTCGCGCGGCTTCACATCGCCGTCCACCCCGCTCACCAGCAATTGCTGCGCCTGCCTGCGCCGCAGCATATCC
This sequence comes from Erythrobacter sp. SG61-1L, assembly GCF_001305965.1. Classification (NCBI taxonomy): domain Bacteria; kingdom Pseudomonadati; phylum Pseudomonadota; class Alphaproteobacteria; order Sphingomonadales; family Erythrobacteraceae; genus Erythrobacter; species Erythrobacter sp. SG61-1L. The sequence continues at coordinate 3,086,302 of NZ_JXQC01000003.1, read as the reverse complement.
AGCCCGCGCGCGATCCGCCCCTCGCCCCCCGTGGGCACGACAATCGCATCCGTCTTTGCATCGCCCGCCGGGCCGGGCAGGAACACGGCGAACCAGAAGAAGCCGAGGGCCCACACGATAAAGACTGCGCCAAGCGCACGGCGGATCACTTGCCCAAACCTCACAGCATCTTCCTGAGCGCCGCGAGCACGGTAAGCCGCGCGGTGAACATGGCGATCAATACTCCGGCAAGCGGGATTGCCGCAATCGCCAACCAGTCTGGCCAGCCAAGTCCCCCGCCCGCGATCATGCCGGAACCGAGAGCGGCGAACTGCCGCCCCAGCAGCAGCACGGCGGACACGCCGAAACCCAGGCCAACCGCGCCGCCCAGCAGCGCATCTATGCCTATGGACCTTTGGAATATCCGCGCGATCTGTCCATCCGTGCCGCCCAGCAGGTGCACGATCTCGATCGTCGCGCGGTTGGAGCCGAGCGCGCTGCGCGAGGCAAGCCACACCGCCGCCGCACTGGTCCCCGCCAGCAGCACCACAAGCCCCAGTGCCAGCCACTGGAGCGAGGCGATGGCCGCAAAGACCGGCGCGAGCCAGCTGGACTGGGCATCGACCTGCGCGGCGGGAACCTTGTTTTGCAACACGGCGCGCATGCGCTTCAGCCTGCTGTCGGTAACCGGCCCGCTCAGCCGCACGTCGATCAGCGCGGGCATCGGCACGGCTTCGCCCGCCATCCCGCCAGTGTTGCCGCCGATGTCTTCCCCCAGCCAGGGTTCGATCAGCTCGCGCAATTCGCTGTCGGCCACACGGGTAACCGTATCCACCCCCTGGACATTGGCCAGCAGGGAAACCGCCAGTTCCGCCTGCCTGCCGCGTTCCTCCGGGTCCGCCTCCACGATCTGTACCGTCAGCCCGCCCGAAAGTTCGGCCCGGGCGGCCTGGGCAAGATTGCTCAGCGCCAGCCCGCCTGCCGCCGCGATAGTGGTGAGCGCCACCATGATGGCAATCACCCACGGCATCGGCCCGGTAAGCCGCGCCTGCGGGACGAGTTGCGCCTTGCGTTCCCTCCCCAGCGAAATCACGGCAGATCGTCCTCTATGGGGGCGAAAGGCCGCCGGGGCGGATAGCGCAAGGCGCCGGTGGGATCGCTCAGCCGCCCCTTGTCGAGCCGCATGATAAGCGATTCGGGCACTTTCTTGAGCAGATGCAGATCGTGCGTGGCCACCACCACAGTCGTGCCAAGGCGATTGAGCGCCTCGAACAGGCGCAGCAGCTTAAGGGCAAGATCGGGATCGACGTTACCGGTCGGCTCGTCGGCCACCAGCATGTCGGGCCGGCCAATCACCGCGCGGGCAATGGCCACGCGCTGCTGTTCCCCGCCCGAAAGGGTCGCCGGGCGGGCATCGGCGCGATCCGCCAGCCCCACCCATTCCAGCATATCGGCCACCGGCTTCACCAGATCGCTTTCCCGCACCCCGGAAACGCGCAGCGGCAGGGCGACATTGTCGAAGGCGGAAAGGTGCTGAACCAGCCGGAAGTCCTGAAACACCACGCCCAGCCGGCGGCGGAAGCCGGGCAGTTTCCTGCGCGGCAGGGTAATCACATCGGTGCCGAACATGCGGATCGCCCCGCGCGAAGGCCGCTGCGCCAGATAGAGCAGCTTGAGCAGCGATGTCTTGCCCGCGCCGCTGGCCCCGGTGAGGAAATAGAAGCTGCCGGGATAGAGCGTGAAGGAGATGTCGCTCAGCACTTCCTTGCCGGCGCCATAGCGCAGCCCGACATTGTCGAACTGGACAATATCCCCCTCAGGCATGTTCATACCCGTGGCATATCCGCAAGCAGTGGCGGGACAAGGTTAATTTCGGCCATGCGTTGCGGCTATAGCGGGTGATCGGTGTGGAAAAAAGCCACACACGGGCACCACTCACAGGCTGTGACTCTTGATAGTGATTCGCGCATGTGCCTTAAGCTATTCCCACGATGATCATCGCCTGCCCAGCATGTGCGACGCGCTATGTGGTTCCCGACAGCGCGATCGGCCTCGAAGGCCGTACCGTACGGTGCGCCAAGTGCCGCCATAGCTGGTTCCAGGAAGGGCCTGCCGCAGCGGCGGCTCCGGCTGCACCAGCGCATCGCCCTGCACCGGCCCCGGCGCCCGCTCCGATGCCGTCCCCCACTCCGGCCCCGCAGCACGTGCCCGGGCGCGAGCCGGATGCACGACCGGGCTTTTCCAGCTTCGCCCCGCCCGAGCCGGCACCAGCCCCGGCCCAGTATTACGCGCCGGTGGAGGAACCTCCGCCGCCGCCGCAGGCCATCGCGGGCGAACATATGCCCCCGCCCGAGCCTGTGGCCGAGCCGGAAGGCTATGGGGAAGACACCTATTCCCAGTTCGAGCACGAACCCCCGTTCCGCCCGCGCCGCAACGTGCTGCGCCTGTGGACCTATGCGGCGGCGATCTTCGCGCTGTTTGCCATGGGGGCCGTATTCGCGGTCAGCTATTGGGGCCTGCCCGACTGGGTGCCGATCAGCCGCCCGACCTTCGGCCTGGGGCAGAGCGATCTGGTGCTGAACTTCCCGGCGGACAAGCAGGAACGGCGCAAGCTGCCCAACGGCACGGAATATTTCGGCGCCAGCGGCACGGTCACCAATGTCGGCAAGGTCACGCGCAATATGCCGCCGATCCTGATCGTGCTGCGCGATGCGCGCGAACGCATCGTCTATAGCTGGGAAGTGGCCCCGCCGCAGCGCACGCTGGCCCCCGGTGAAAGCGTGACGATCAACGAAGCGGTCACCGATGTACCCAAGGCCGCGAAATTCGCGGAAATCGGCTGGAAACCCAACTAAAGCCGTCCGGCGGCCGTTCCAGGCCCCCAATAAATGACAGTGCCGCGAAAATAGTCGCTCCAGCGCGCTTGCAGGGGTGAAATCGCTTTGCTAAGGGCGCGCTCCTACCCCGCGAGGGCCAGCCGGCCCTTGTCGATTTTGCGGTCGTGGCGGAACTGGTAGACGCGCAACGTTGAGGTCGTTGTGGGCGAAAGCCCGTGGAAGTTCGAGTCTTCTCGACCGCACCAAACAGTCCTGAAAAACTCCCCAGTTGGGGAATCCCATTACAGTGGACCTCGTTTCCGGCGCAGTAGCGCCGGATTTCAGGTGTGCTCTGCGGGCAGGTGAAGTCAGAGACCGACACAACGGACGCAATTTCTCGACGCAAAGTGCCCGCCGTCTCTGGCGTCAAAATTCTGACTGCAATGAGAAGGACCTCAGGCGAATCCGAGAGCGCGGCGCTGCTCCGGCCATGAGAGTGGAAGCTCCGCCTCAAGTAGGGCGCGCTTGGACAAGGAGGCGGGCTGCCGTCCCTGAACAATGGCGGTCACAATATCAGGTGCGACGCAGGCGAGCGAGGCTAGCTTGGCCAGCCTGGTACGGCACTTGCCCGCAGCCGCCGCGATGTTGGCGATCGACTGGTCGGGCTGTGACAGGATCAGTTGCCGCGCGGCATAGGCTTCAGCCACCAGCGATACCAGTTTCTCATTCCGCCGTTTGGGGGCGGCGCTCAGGTCTTCGGGACCGGGTATTACCAAGCGCAGCTGATGTCCGCGCCGCACCTTGGTGGCCGGAAGCCCGAGGATGATGGGCTCGGCCAAAACATCCTCTCCGTTGCCTAACTCCAGCGCACCGCTGATCCGAAAATGGGTGGTCATGATCTCAATCCCACCATCGCCAAGATTAATCCGATCAACGATGGCCTCAAGCAATGCTGCCCTGTCATGTGCCGAGCCGCTGCGCAGAGTTGCTGCAGCAAGATCGCCCGCGGCGGTGGTTTTCTGGATGGCGGCGGCCTCCGTATTTGGAACAAGCCGGCAGAGGAACTGCTGGTCGCCGAGCAGTTCCGCAATGTGCTGGCACACCAGCTGCTCAAGATCGAAGGCCGATACCCGCCATGCAGGAGAACCATCGATCAGGTCAGGCCGGGTAACATAGTAACGATAGCGCTTGCCTGGCTTGGTGGCGTGGCTTGGGGTCATGGCCCTGCCTTCCCCATCATACAGCATTCCCACCAGAAGGCTGGGCTGCTGGAACTTGATACGCCGCGACGTACCTGAAGCATTGGCCTTGAGGGTTTGCTGCACCTCGTCCCACAGTCCTTGGGAGACGATTGCCGGGTGCTCACCGGTAAAAACCTCGCCCTTGTGGACGATCTTGCCCAGGTAGATGGGGTTCGCGAGTAAGTGGTAGAGCGTGCCTCGCCGGAAAATGCAGCCGCCGCGATGTGGCCCACTCGCTCGGATCTGCAGCTTGGTCCGATATCCTTCGCGGTTCAGTTCTTCGGCCAGCACAACCACCGAGCGAACCTCCAGATATCGCTGCATGATGTGACGGACGGTGTCGGCTTCTCCAGTATTCACGACCAGCTTGCGGTTCTTGACCTCGTAGCCGAGTGGAACTGGCCCGCCCATCCACATCCCCTTACGCTTGGAGGCAGCAATCTTGTCGCGGATGCGTTCACCGGTAACCTCGCGCTCGAACTGGGCAAATGACAGCAGCATGTTGAGCGTAAGCCGTCCCATGCTGGTGGTGGTGTTGAACGACTGGGTGATCGATACGAAACTCGCCTCGGCCTTGTCGAGCACTTCAACTATCTTGGCGAAGTCGGCCAGACTGCGGGTCAGTCGATCGATCTTGTATACCAAGATGATATCGACCTTGCCGGCGGCCACATCGGCCAGCAAGCGCTGCAACCCCTGCCGCTGCATATTGCCGCCGGAGAACCCCCCGTCATCATAGCGGTCTGGCAACAGCAGCCAGCCCTCATGCCGTTGGCTCACTGCATAGGCAGCGCAGGCTTCATACTGCGCATCAAGGCTGTTGAACTCCTGCTCCAGCCCGTCCTCGGTCGATTTGCGGGTGTAGACCGCGCAGCGCAAGGTCTTCTCAGCCATTGCGCTGCAGTCCAAAGAAGCGCGGACCTGACCAGTGGGTACCGGTTACCTCGCGGGCAATCTCGCTCAGCGAGCGATAGGTCAGCCCGCCCATGATGAACCCGCCCTCAACCACCTCCACGGCGATGGTCTGGCCGTTCCACTCCCGGATCAGTCGGGTGCCTTTGGTGAGCCCTGTTCGCCGATTTGCCGGAGCAGCCAGCGGTGCGCCACAGGCTATTCGTTCAAGTTCGCGCACAACCATCACCGGCAGGGCACCATGCCGGCGTTCTTGCAGCCGCTGGGCCAGCAGGCGACGCAGCAACGCCGGAGGCACCAAGGGGGGTGCCTCATATCCCATTGCCAGCCAGCGCTCCTTTAGCTGCACTGACGACATGTTCGCCAGCGCAGCCAGGTCCTGATCGAGCCGCTTGCTCCGGTTGGCCATCAGGCCTGCCCAGTGATGCGGTAGCAGTTTGCATCGTCACGCTTTGTCTTGGTTATGACATGACCCTTTTTGCGCAAGCCGGTCAGGGCCGCCCGGGCTGTATGCGGCAGCCAAGCGGTGAGCGCGGCGATCTCCGCCGCCGTCGCTCCTTGCTTACGGTGGAGCAAGGCAAGCACCTGGTCGATCTTGCGGGCCGGGGCTGAGGTCTCGGATGTCTTCCGTGATGCGGTCATGGGTGGTCTCCATTGAGGATCCAGCGCCATGCCGGTCCCACCACCCGCAGCCCTGCCGATCACATCGGTCAGGGCTGTGCCGGGCATGCCGGCCACGATTCACAGGAACACCAATGCTCAGCTTCGCAGCAAAGTCGAATGGAACGTGCTGAAGGACTGCTTCCGCCAACAAATCGGCCATAGCAGGTTTCAATCTGTCTCGTCGAAAGCCGTCGTTCGTTGACCTGCGACCTATGTCTGCAAGGGGCCGATTTCAGATCGGCAGGTTCTATGCGGCAAACTTGGAGAAACGGACATTTGAAACCGGTGGGATAAGGTTGCCAGCTTGCGACCGTGACATCGATTTGATCGGCACCTTCGACGTTTTCGGCAGCGGCTTCGCACGCCTCAGAATCACCCCGCGCCGTCCCGCCCCCCCGCGCTGATCTCGTTACGATTTCTCGGACTCTTGAATTCATGTCCTAGGAATCGTAACAACTTTCTCATGGAAGGGTCCGCTCTCAAACAGCGCGCGTTAGAAGTTGCGCGTTCAAACGGGATAGCGCGCACTCGTGATTTCGAAAACGCCGGCGTACCGCGGATTTACCTATCGCGGTTGCGAGACGAGGGGCTGCTCGTTCGCACAGCTCGCGGCCGTTATGAACTCGCAGGTGCAAAGGCAACCGCCATGCACGGCCTTGCCGAAGCGGCACGAGCGATACCAAAAGGCGTCGTTGGCTTGATTTCTGCACTTCATGTGCACGGCGTCATCGCAAAGGCGCCGCTCGAGATTTGGATGCTGCTGCCCGCAAAGGCGTGGGCGCCCACGAGCCCTACTTTCGATCTTCGCGTGGTCCGTGCATCGGGCGCGGCATTTGCGACAGGCATCGAGCAACATCGGATAGACGGGGTTGCGGTTTCTGTGACTTCGCTCGCGAAGACATTCTGTGACTGTTTCAAGCATCGCGCAAAGATCGGGTTGGACCAGGTTGTCGATGCACTCAGAATTGCCGCGGAGCAACGCGCCGTCGATGCTGAAACTTTGTTGACCACTGCCGATATATGCCGGGTCCGCAAGGTCATGGCGCCATATGTGAGGGCCATATTGTGATAGGCGCTCCAACTCAGCAAAGAGCAATATTGTTCTTGTTTTGTTCTAAACGCAGAGCTATAATCCCCGGCGTCTTAATTGGCTTCGGAGGTGCCGGGGCATGACGCAGGAGATGCCTGACGCGTGGCGCGAAGCATTGGCGCTCAGCCAACGTCGCGCCCCTGAGCTGTATCAGCCGGGCGATGAGATTGATGCCGGGCCGCATGCGGATGCGATCCGCTTTGCCTTGGAGGAGCTCGGCCTATCGGCCGTGTTCTGCATCGAGCAGGTGCCCACCATTGCTTTTCTCGCTGATGCTGGTGTGACCGCGGATGCAATTGACGCGGTGCATCGTGCGCTTTGGAATCAGGGCGTTATGAGCCTGTTGCTTGTCATCAGCGATGACGAGCTACGAGCCTATTCCCTTGTTCGTCGTCCATTTCAGCTGGAGGGTGGTGGAGGTGGCCAAGATCCAAGGCTGATCGAGACCCTTTCGCTGGTCCGCGATGCCCTCGATGTTCGCGAGTTGGTTCGTTCGGCCGAATCTGGCCGCTATTGGATCGAGCATGATCAGTTTTTCGATCCATCCGACCGTGTAGACAGCGTACTATTGGACAACCTTCTCGCTGCCTATCGCGAGCTGCATCCATCGTTGGGTATTGATGCGGCCCAGGCGCTGCTAATGCAGTCGATGTTCATCGCCTATCTTGAGGATCGCTGCATCATTGGACCGGAAGTGTTCAAGGATGCATCCGATCAAAAATGCACGAGTTTTGCAGATATTCTCGCGGCCTCCACAACGACGCATTTCGAAGACCTCTTCATTTGGCTCCGCGGCGCATTCAACGGGGACATCTTCAACGCGCCATGTGCATTCGACCTCGACGGCCCGAAGCCGCCCCAGGTGAAGACATCCCATCTCGGCGTTTTGGGGCGTTTTCGCCATGGGCGCGAGGAGATGACGAACGGGCAACTCCGCTTCTTTGGCTACGACTTCAAATATATCCCGGTCGCACTGATCAGCGCGGTCTACGATCGCTTCCTCAAAGAAGAAGCGGTCAAGAAGAATGCGGACGGAGCATTTTACACGCCCATGTTCTTGGCGGACGTCGTCGTGAACCAGCTCTGGGAAGCGATTTCGACCGAGCAAAAGCAGTCGGGAGTGTTCGCCGACCCGGCATGCGGCTCGGGCGTATTCCTTGTTCGAATTTTTCAACGACTGGTCGCAGATCGCCGACGCACTGAGCGTCGAAGATTCGTCGCCTGGGAAGATCTGACATCGATAGCCAAGCGGCTGCGCGGCGGAGATATTAACGCGACGGCCGTACGCGTCGCCGCCTTCTCTCTCTACATCGCATTGCTGGAGCACTCCAATCCGCGCGATCTTCCACAGCTGATCGCCAAGGGAAAATTGTTGCCATCGCTCTACCGGGTGACGTTACTGCCGGGCCAGGACTTTTTCGCGATCGATGACCAGCCCGCAATCGACATCATTGTTGGCAATCCGCCTTGGAAAGGGCGTAGCGGCGAAGCGACGTTCGCGCAGCGTTGGTGCAAGACGCATAACCGACCAGATCCAGCAAACGATATTGCATGGGGCTTCATCTGGAAGGCGCTCAAGGTCGTCAAACCCAATGGTCTCATCGCCTTCTTGTTGCCGGCGATGGGGGTGTTTCACAACACGTCGGCGCAGACGGCGCGTCGCCTATTCCTCAAGTTCGCACGAGTTGAGCGGATTATCAATTTTTCGGATTTGTGTTTTCAGCTTTTCGATGGCGCTGAGCGTCCCACCGGACTCGCACTGTTCCGGCCTGTCCCGGAAGATGCACAACGGCTTCCATATCGTTTCGACTATTGGGTGCCGAAAGCCGATCTGACGTTGCGGCTCAAGCGCATACTGATGCTCCGCAGCTCGGACCGACTACGGCTACGAAGCGACGAAGTGGACGCCGATCCGGCGCTGTTCAAGCGACGGCTGTGGACGCGCTCGCCTGAGGAGCGGCTGCTCCAGTTCCTTAAGAGCCTGCCGCGGCTCGGTGAATATGTCGTGGAGTCCAAGCGTGCTCGCGGGGCCGGGGCAACGCGATCATCGCACTGGATTATTGGCCAAGGTTTCCAGCCAGCGCTGCGCGACAGGGTGGAGGCCGGAAAGTATGAGACCAAACCACTCCCGGAACTAGAGAAGCTTCCATTTCTCGATGCGGATGGGCTAACAGGTCTGGTTGTTCCGCCTCAGCAACATGTGGCGCAGCATCCCAATTGGCTTCCCGGTCAAGCAAGGCGACGCGGCTTTGTTGACGGCTTTTACGCCCCCCATATTCTGATCCCTCAAGGGATTGAACGGGCCGTGGGAAGACTGCGGGCAGCCTATAGCGATCAGGACTTTATCTTTCAGGATTCGCTGCAGTCACTCGCCGTGCCGACCACAGATAAGCGGGACGCCAAGCTGCTCACTGGAATACTCAACAGTCGCCTTGCTGGCTGGTTCTACTTTCATGAAACCGCCAATCTGGGGACCGATCGCGCGAAGATTCTTCAAACTGAGCTTTTAAAGCTACCCTTTGCCAAGCCGCATTCGATGCCTGATCCAGCGGTGGCGAACGAGGCAGCGGAGCAAATCGTTCAACTGATCGACAAGCTGCTTAGCGACGCAGCCCCGGTTGCGTCAGACCACTCAGCTTACGATGAGCTCGATGAGCTCGTGTATCGCTATTACGGCCTCGATGAGCACGATAACGCAATTATCGACGAAACCTTCGATTATATTATTCCGGCGATGCAGCCGCGTCGCAACGCTGGAATCCAGAAACTCTGGATGCGCAGCTCCGATGAAGCACGGTCGACTTATGCGAAAACCATAAGCGATTCATTGGGGGGATGGTTCGATCGACCCGTAGCAGCACAAATGATCGCGACCTCGACTGATCTCGGAATTTTGCGCCTCAGCCTCCTGCAAACCGATGTCGACACGCATCCGCCGCCGGACGGCGATGTGGAGGCTGTTCTCGATGACATCGCGCAGCGTCTTCCGCACATAATTACAGGCAATATTCAAACGGTCCCTGACCTTCGTGTGGCGGTCGGAAACGACCTTTTCTTGGTCAAGCCACTTGAACTCCGCCACTGGCTTGTGTCGACCGCACTGGCAGATGCGGAAGATGTAGCGGCGGAATTTCAGCGCGCCCAGCATCGCGCCTCCGAGGTGGGGCTCGTCAGTGCTGGTAGGTGATCCGAGCGCGTGGCTCCCGCATTTCCGATCTCTGGGTGACCGAGTTCTCGCCGCCATAGACGAGACATGGCCAGTCTGTCTGACCCCGCTTATGCCCATCAAGGGCACCCTGACACGCGAAGATCCGATAACCGAGCAGCTGGTACTCGCACTTATCCGATCCAAAAAAGTACCTGGAAGATTGGTGCCGCAATATTCCCTTTTGACCGAGCGGCCTGACGGAACGGCCCATCTCTCAAGCGACATCGATTTCGTTTTGACGATGGGCGATGACGAAGACGTCTATCTGGCATGCGAATGCAAGCGTCTCAACGTGCCGTTCAAATCGGGCAAGAAGGCACTCGTCCGGGAATATCTCGACGAGGGCCTCGCCCGTTTCCTCATCGGGAAATATTCTCCAGGGCTGCCCTATGCGCTAATGCTCGGCTATGTGATGGACGGAAACACCGTCTCTGCGAGACGCGCCCTGCGCCGCGCGCTGACGGCGCGAACCCCCGCCCTGCGTCTCTCATCCCTATCGGCCAGCAGCGACGATGATCCGTTCGCGTCGCGCCATGATCGAGTCGACGATTGCGACATAGAAGTTGTGCATCGGCTACTCGCTTGGCCCTGAAGTAACTGCATGTCAGGCTCAAACGCCAGAGCGCGATACCGAAGACGCTGCACGCATCACAGTAAAACTAGTAGCTTGGTTCACGCATAGAAATCGACGAATGGCCGCTTTCGGAGACGAGCGAACCTAGGTCGGAACGACTGCCATCGGGCGCAAGCTGACCCGCGCACTCGCAGGTAGGAACGTCCGCTAACTCCATTTCAGTTTCGTAACCTGCCTTTCCGGATCGTCGAAGGGTTTCGGGCGCCGTCAGGCGTACTAAACCCGGACAGGTACGACCCGCGGAACCCATGCGTTGCGCTATGGGTAAAAGGGCTTTGGGATGGACTGGGGCAAGTGTGCCGGCATGCTCGATGTGGTCGTCAGCACACAGGTCTCAAGCACGATAACGTCACTCACGAGCCCTGGTTTCGCCGACCGGTAGGCCGCTGACAGCCCGGATCGTAACCAGGGCGCAAGTCCGCTTGCTGGCCAGGACGCGGTAGGCGCGGCCGTTGAGCTGGGCAGGCCATGCCGGATCATGGCACATTCTCCCGGATGAGCGCGTCGGATATCGGTGGGGCGCGGGGCTGGCACCAGCGGACGAAGGTCTCGATGATGGTCATGTGACCGCCGCAACACGGACACGGCGGTCTGTGATCGGGTGAGTCCTCGGGGTCCGGCTCAACCACGGGCGCGGCAACACCCAGCAGCCTGCGGGCGAGTTCCAGGCGATCCTTGCGGGCCGAACTGGAGAGCAGGCCATAGTGCCGGATGCGGTGGAAGCCGCGCGGCAGGACGTGGATCAGGAAGCGGCGGATGAACTCGTCCGTGGCCAGTGTCATGACCTGCTGGCGCTCGGCCCCGCCGCGACGATAGTCCTTGTAGCGGAAGGTGACGCCTGCCTCGTTGAAGGCCAGGAGGCGCCGGTTCGAGATGGCGACGCGGTGGGTGTAACGCGAGAGATATGCCAGCACCGCCTGCGGTCCGGCAAAGGGCGGCTTGGCATAGACCACCCAGCGCATCTTGCGCACTGGGGACAGGTAGCGGAGGAAGGCCTTGCGTGTCGCAAGGTGAGCCATGGAGCCGAAGAACCCGAGCTTTCCAGCGTCGAACAGCGCCAGCAGTCGGCTCAGGAACAAGCGCCGGAACAAGGCGCCCAGCACACGCACCGGCAGCAGGAAGGCTGGGCTTGAGGATATCCACCGCATGCAGCCGGGCGCGACGACGCCCCCGGGCACGATCATGTGCACATGCGGATGGTGAGTGAGCGCCGATCCCCAGGTGTGCAGCACAGCGGTGATGCCGATCCGGGCCCCGAGGTGTTTGGGATCGGCGGCGATGGTCAGCATCGTCTCCGAAGCCGTGCGGAACAGCAGGTCGTAGACCACCGCCTTGTTCTGCCACGCGATGTCCGCAATCTGGGCGGGCAGCGTGAACACCACGTGGAAGTACCCCACCGGCAAGAGGTCCGCCTCGCGCGCCGCCAGCCAGGTGCGCGCGGCGGCGCCCTGGCACTTGGGACAATGCCGGTTGCGGCACGAGTTATAGGCGATCCGCCAGTGCCCGCAGTCGTCGCAGGCCTCGACGTGGCCGCCCAGTGCAGCGGTGCGGCAGTTCTCGATCGCCGTCATGACCTTGAGCTGGCCGAGGCTCAGATGCCCAGCATGGGCTGCGCGATACGCTGGCCCGGAACTGCGGAAGATGTCGGCGACCTCGAGCGAGGTGCGCACCGGCTCAGCCGGGCGGCGTCTCTGGCGAGTCCGGGAACATGCCCAGGCGGTCGAGCGGACTGACCACGGCCTTCACCGTGCGCGTTGCCACCCGGGTGTACAGGGTCGTGGTCTGCAGCTGCGAATGCCCCAGCAGCACCTGGATGATGCGAACATCAACACCGTCTTCGAGCAGGTGGGTGGCGAAGCTGTGGCGCAATGTATGCGGGCCAACCCGCTTGGTGATCCCAGCAGCATGGGCAGCTTCGGCAGCAATGCGGTGCACCTGCCGGGTGCTGATGGGTTTGAGGTAATGCTGGCCGGGGAACAGCCACCCGTCGGGATGCATGACGCCCTCCTTGCGCCCGATCTTCCACCATTCCCGCAGAAGCACGAGCAAGTCATGGGCGAGCATGGCATTGCGATGCCGGCCACCTTTGCCGCACTCGACGCGGAGTAACATGCGTTCGCTGTCGATATCCCGGACCCTGAGGCGGGACACTTCTCCTGCACGCAGGCCGGCTCCATACGCGACGGACAGGATCGCCTGGTGCTTGATGCTCGTCGTGGCATTCAGCATCCTGCTCACTTCGTCCCGGCTGAGAACGGTCGGCAACCCGCGAGGATGCTTCACCCGGTGGAGCTTGCGGGTCAGGTCAGGACGATCAAGCGTTCGGATGTAGAAGAACCGCAGCGCCGATACCGCGGTGTTCATGGCCGGGGCGCCGAACCCCATCTCCGACTGCTCGATCTGGTAGCGGCGCAAATCCTCATCGCTTGCCGTATCCGGTGGCCGGCCCAGCCAGGTCGCAAACCGCGAGACATCGCGCAGATAGTTACGCTGCGTCGTCCGGCACAGGCGATGCAGCTTCATGTCCTCGATCATCCGGTCACGCAGCGGCGTTGAAGGGGTGGGTATGGTAGTGCAGGTCATCGATCGACTCCTCGGTTGAAGGAGCCGAAAGCGTCTGCCTCTCCATCACGAGTCTCAACCGAAGCGCGTTGTAAGCCCGGCTCTTACAACATCAGGTCCCGCACCAATCCCGCGCCAGCGGGTTCGTACTCGTCCGACATTGCAGACATTCTGATCGGGCGAATGAGCGCTGCTTTCGGCCGACTCAAGCAGCGCGCTGGTGGCCAAAGAGCGTGGGCGCCAACCTACGCTCCAGGGTGATAACGCCCCTTACGTAGATCGGTATTCTTCAACGAATTGGCGTCGGACGACTGCCGGAACTTGTGGTCCCGAAATGACCGGGAGCTGGTCGGCATTGTAAGCCGACCACGTGAGATGAATTGTCACACCGCAGCTATGGTGCATCTAGCCGTACAGCTGGGAGGTGTAGTTTGACGTGGGCGAAGGCCAATGCGGCACCGACGATCGTGAAGGCATCCTCTATGCGATACCGGTTTCCGTTATCCAGAACAATGTCGGGACTAGTGCGGCCTAAGGTGTGACCGAAGAAACTTTCTACTGGCAGCCAGTGACTATCGAGGATCGCCGTCTCGTCCCTATCACGTCCTACAAACTCGAAATCAGCGATCGCAAGGGCATATGTGACTCGTTCGACCAGCTTGCCGTTGTCGGGCGTTGCTCGACCGATGACTTTGACTTCATTTTCGGGGCACAACCAGCCAGTCTCTTCTTTCAGCTCTCGCAGAAAGTCCTGCACTGGGTCGCCCGACTTCTCCGAATACCCTCGAGGAAATTCAAGCGAGGGAGCTTTCAGGAAGGGCCGAACATGCTCTTCCAAAAGGACCGCGCGTCGACTTAGATGAACCGCGACACACACGATGCCACAATCAGGCTCGGCAATCGTCGCCCCATGCGAACCCACACGCAGCTGCTCCCAACGCCTGACTCTGTGTCCGACCTTCAACTCATAAGCTTCAATAGAAACCCTGTTGTAGCTTGCTGCCTCCGCGCTGATCTCCTCGCTTAGGAGCGTCCGGTGAGGGCGAAACGAAAGGCTCAATTGCTGACCGTCGGGTCGTTGGAGATCAAATATCTCTCCGGAGAGCGAATCCGTATCAGGGTTAAGCAATAGACGCTTTATGTCTCTCGCACTTCCAGCGCCAAAGAGATCCGCCACCTCGTTGCAGAATTGCGTTAGGTCGCTTTCATACAGGGCGAACAAGTCGGATTTTCGGAATGCCAGCAATGAGTTACGGGGTGGGTCGCGACGCACACTTTGCATCCAGAGATTTACGATCTGTTTGTAGGCACTCGCGTGATTGCGACTATGTGTCTCAGCGAAAGACTGGAACGCCGATTGGCAGCGCTGCCGTTCGATTGAACGATGCTGCTGTCCTTTCGCTGAGACCGGCGGGGGTTTCCGATTTGTCAAGGCCGAATGCTCCTAATTTGCGCCATCGCTTGCGGCACGACCATGCATTTCACTTATGTAACTTGGCTGTTGTCGGAAAGGGCAACCAACCTCCGGCATGAACGCAGCCATAGGAGTAATCAAATGACGCATAACCGCACCGTGACTGACGACCAAGGTCGAGAGCGCGATATTCGGGACGACGGCACCCTTGCCGAACCAAGAACGGAGAGCCCCGCGGAACGCGCGATCGGTGGCTTGATTGACGCTGTCGAACGCGCCGTGGGCGCTGTCGTAGATCGGGTAACTAAATAGCTCGCGCGTACCCAAAACGAAAGGCCGCCCAAATCGACTTGGGCGGCCTTTTCCCAGCGGACACTACTGATCGCCTGGCAAGCCGATGCGAAACGGTTTCGTTCAGAGTTTCTGCAGCCGCATACGCGACGAACCGCTCGATGAGACGCTGTTAGGGGGCCCCGCCCAGAATGATATTGACTGTTATGTGAAGGCAAAAGGTCCGCTGGTGATCGCTTTGTCTAGCCATCTGCTTGCGACAGCGCCCGACCTGCTTCGCCAGCTGGTTGAGACTGAGGTGGGGCGAAGCCAGTACGAGGCCCTGTCCCCCTCATCAACGGCTACAGCCTAGCACTGCCTCGTCGAAAGGGAACAACTTTGAACAAAGGAAGCGGGCAACGTCGCGGAAAAGGGTCGGCATTCAGCGTGAGGCAAGGCGCTTCGCCCTTCTTAGTTGTTCAGTCGGGCAGGCAGGAGACGCCCTAGACTCGGCCACTCGAAGGCTGATCGAAAATTTGTCCGCGAACCCTGTTGCCCATTCTGTTGCATCGGCAGCTTACGGGCGGCAGCCGATTGTCCATGAACGGCGAGGATTGGGTCGGAATCTGCCAGATGGAGCTACCGCGGGCAACGACAGCTATCGTGTCTCGATCACCTGAAAACCGTCAGTCCGTAATCGGCCCAGTAGGCACCTCAATTTGCCGCATCAATGAACGGCCGGTTTTGACGGTGAAACAATGCCTCGCGAATGGCGGCTTTGACAGCGGTCTTGGCTAAATCCCAGCAAACGCTGTTCAACTGTCATCCAGCGTAATATCGATGCGCCATGCCCGGCATTGCCTCCATCGGTCAGCTGCAGGCGCTGTTGCGCGGACAAGGTGTGCGCACCGCTTACGTGAAGCCCCTCTCGATCAAGCAAGACAACGAGAAGAACCAGATCTACCTAGGTGGCGGTTTGGACGGCGTCACCAACCTGTTCCCCGCAACCATCGAGGGCCGCTCAGCAAGCGCGAGTATTTCGAAGCGGAAGTCAGCGGCTGGCAAGCCCAAGCTGGAGGCCCGGATAGACTTTGCCTGGCTCGGCGGGAACGGGGCCCGCTATGACGCGCCCAACACCCGAATAATCGACTACTTCCAGTACCCGGAAGTGCGCATGTCGGGGTTTCTGGCAGGATGTGAAGAAGGGCCTGAAGCGCTGCGGCGGAGAATGCTCGCCGACTTCGGCAAGCGGATCCTGGTTATGGGCACGGCGTCCGATGGCAAAGTCGTGGGACTGGTCCTGACCGAACGCGACGATCCACTGGTTGCCCGATTTCCTGATCTGCCGCTGGCCGGAGCGCGCGGGGTACTCCGGGTACTGCCCGTCGATGGTGTGGCGGGCACCGATCCGGGTGAACTCCTCCGCAATGAACTCGCCGCCATTGTGAACAGCGGTTGGCACTCCTCGCGCATTAACCGGGGTGGCAACATCGTGCCATTCACCGGTGCACAGGGCGGAGGTTATACCCTGGAGGCTTTGCTCGGCGTGGCTGCTAACGGGAACAAGGCTCCCGACAAGCACGGCTTCGAAATCAAGAGCTTCTCTGGCGGCCGGATCAGTCTGATGACCCCGACGCCGGATCTCGGGTTTCAGGGGACTCACACGTTCCGGGAGTTCATGGAGCGATACGGTCATCCGGCCGTGAAGAACGACGGATCGCTGCGATTCACCGGCCTGCACAAGTCTGGCCTGGTCAATGCCAAGACCGGCCTTGAACTCATCGTGCAAGGTTATGACCGGAGCGAGGATGCCTTTGGCGATGCGGCGGAAGTTTCAGTCGAACTTCGGCATCACGAAACCGGAGAGGTCGCCGCTGCCTGGTCTCTGGAGAAACTGGCAAACTGCTGGAATGCCAAACACGCAAATGCGCTCTATATCACCTTCGAAAGCCGCCAAGGTGCGGCCGGCATCGCCGAATATCGCTTTGCATCGGCTTGGGTTCAGGGGCGCGGCACGGATGTCTGGCGGCTTCTGCAAGCGATTGACCAAGGCATCGTATTCTACGACCCGGCGGATACCATCTACGCGGACAACCGGTCGAAGGTGCGGCCGCAATGGAGAATCAATGCGCGGCGGCTGCGCGAAGCGATGGCCGTGCTCTACGCTGAAACGTCGACCGTGACCGTCTGACTGCCGCCGATCGACGAGAATGGCTCAGTGCCTTCAAGAAATGCGCAGCACCGGGTAATCACCTCGTCGAATGGCTTTCGGTTCCTCCCCTTCAGTGTGCACTCCCAGACTTCGAGAACCCGCCATCCAGTCTCGAACAGCCGGTTCAGGGTCTTGCGATCGCGCAGGATGTTGGCTGTGAGCTTCTTGCGCCATTTGGCTTCCTCGTCCGTGTTCTCGCCTCTTGCAGGCCACTTGAACAGAGCGCAGTCATGGCCGTGCCAGAAGCAGCCATGCACGAATATGACGGCCTTGCGAGCGGGGAAGACGAGATCGGGCTTGCCGACGAGCAGCTTACCCTTCCGGCGGTAATTGCTGCCCAGCCGGAAGCGGAGCCCGCGCGCATGGAGGGCGCGCCGTATCGCAAGTTCCGGCTTGGTATCCTTGGGTCCGATGCCCGCCATCATCCGGCTGCGGACCTCGGGCGTAACGACGTCAGCCAACGACCTGCAGCTGCTCTTCCCGATCTTGGACCGGCTGTCCCTGACCGAGCATCTTCATGATCGACGGCTCCATGTAGCGTGCGATCGCCTCGACGACCGGCACGACCACAGCATTACCGAACTGGCGGTAACCTTGGGTGTCCGACACCGGAATATGCCACTTGCGGTCACCGTACTCGAAGCCCATCAGCCTTGCACACTCTGTAGGTGTCAGGCGCCGCGGGCGTGTTCCTTTCTGAGCGATCAGGATTTCGGATCCATCCTTGTGATAGCGCGCCGACAGGGTGCGGGTGACATCGCCCGGACCGAACATGCTGTAGCCGAAGCCATTGCCTGCCTTCTCGTGCTTGACGCGATAGTCCTGCAGGTACTGCCAAAGCTTCGGGGTCAGCGTGTACTTGGCGTCCACCTCGTTATGCGACTGCAGAACGGACTGCAGCGTGGGCCAATCTTCTTCGGGCGGGATCATGCTGTCGAAGCCGTCGAAGCTGAACCCAACGTCCTTGCGGAAGCCTGCGATGAAGATGCGCTCGCGCTTCTGCGGGACCCACGGCTCGGAACTCACGATCCGCCAGTCAATCGCATAACCCAGATCATCCTCGAGCGTGCGGCGGATGACCTCGAAGGTCCGTCCCTTGTCGTGGCGCTGCAGGTGCTTGACGTTTTCGAGCAAGAACGCAGCTGGCCGATGATGCCGGATGATGCTCTCGATCTCGAAGAACAGGTTGCCCTGCTTCTCGTCGGCAAAGCCGTGCGCGCGGCCGAGCGAATTCTTCTTCGAAACGCCGGCCAGCGAGAACGGCTGGCAGGGGAATCCCGCCAGAAGGACGTCGAATTCAGGGATCTTCGACGGATCTGCACCATAGGGGCGGATATCTCCCGCCATCACATGATCGGCGCCGTCGGGGAAGTTCTTCCGATACGTCTCGTTCGACCAGCGGTCCCACTCGCTGGTGAAGACGCAGCGCCCGCCGATCGCCTCGAAGCCGAGACGCAGGCCACCGATGCCAGCGAACAGGTCGATGAAGCGGAAACGTGCCGGAGGCTTCGAGGCCAATCGTTTGGCGGCGAGTTCCTGAACCTTTTCCTGCACGAGCTTCGGGGCGGCAGCCTCGCCCGCCACATAACGGCGAATCTGGCGGGGCGAAATGCCAAGGACAAGCTCGGCCTCATCGAGCGACAGTCCGGATTGTCTGAAAAAGATACCGAAGCTGTCGTTGCTCATGCCGAATTCCCCGTCACGCCCCGGCAGGATAACCGGGTCAATTCGTGACGGAATGACATAGAGATTCCCAACGAGCAAGTGATTTGTTCTTGTTTTGATCCAGTGCGGAGGTGGTTTCCACAGTGACGTGCAGAGGTCTTTGGAGAAGCCATGAAATCCCGCGGAGACCCACGCCGCGTGGGCTAATTTGCATCAGTCGAAGATACCTGAATCATGAGACCGGGCAGTGATTCAACATCTGGCTGAGTCAGCTGCGTTTCCAGTTCCTGAAGCCAGGCCAGTCGACTTCGGGCCGCAAGCCTCGCGTTCTCGACCCGCCGTTCGAGACCAGCGAGCATGCCCGCGCGTCGCACGTCGATCTCCACATCGGCTGATTTGACCCTTTCAAAGTGCGCCTGTCTCGATTCGACCAGATCGTCCAGTTCGGCCTTCAGTTGGGACCGACGTGCAGCAAGTTCACTTCGACAATCCCCCAAGATCTTCTCGATCGATGCAGAGGCCTGGTTATGCAAATGCTGCCGGGCATGGTCATCGAGGACTTTGCGAAGTTCCTTGCTGACAACGGTTATTCTGCCGCGAGATCTTGGAAGCGGCTGTTCTGACCCTCCAAGCGGATTGAGAAGGTGAAGGACAATCTCCCGTTCAAGGATGCTCCAGCCGTCGGCACCCTTCATTAAACCCACCGCGAGCAATTGTGCGGGAACAATTACATTCAGCCATCTCGCATCGGCCAGCCACCACTCGCGAACGAGAAGCCGATCCTCGTCAGCTTCACGCTGCTGGGCTTCGGTTGGAGCTGACGCAAAATGTTCCTCCAGCTCATTCACGTCTGGGTCCGGGAGCAACGACACTGGATCAAACAATCCGGCACGCAGGAAGACCTGCTTGCCCCGCATCACTTCCGTCACAGGATGTGCGGGGTCAAACTGGACCGTAAGACATTCATCCTGACAGCGGTTGCATATACGTCGGGCCAGATCGACCCCTCCCTGGACGATTTCCTCGTGCACGACTTCACCATGATCGAGAAAGCGCAGAAGTCTGCCGCCCAAGTCGCCCTCATCATAATGCACGGTATTCCGGGGCGGCCTTGCAAGGTGCCTGCGTCGCCAGAGGAACGGAATGTGCCCCGCCATCCAGCCACCCTTCGGTATCACCGAGATGGGAATGGCAGGGTCATTTCTGTCTTCGCCATACCAGAGGGTCGAAAATCTGAAGCCCTCGCCTTCCTTCTCCCGTCTCATGCTGATGTCGAACACGTTGGCCCTGTGGAGAAGGTCCAAGAATCCCCTGAGGCCCTGCTCACTTCGCGCAGTGAAGGTCGCATCGTCCGAGATCCTCAGGACAGGTTCGGGCAACGGCGTCTCCTGCAACCAGTCGTAACAGGCTTGTGCTCGAGCAGGGCTGAACGGGCTGAAGTGACTCATCAGTGACATCGAACCGGTACTGGCCCAGCTCTCTGAAAGACCGGCAAGCCGGTTTCGGGCATCGGCGTCCCCTCTGAACGCAATTGCAGCCAGTGCACCACTGATCTCGGATTCGGTTTCAGGGCGCAGTGGAGGGAGAGGTTTCTGGTAAACGCCAAGAGTTTCAAGCGCAGCTACGACTTGCGCCTCTGGCGTGGCAGGCTGCACGATTGACCAGATCCGGATGCTTCCGGAATGCCGACCCGCATCGCCCCTGGCCAGACCATTGGGCCGAAGCCGGTCAAGACGCCCCGTCAACTGATCGATGACATCGATATCCCAAGGCGAACTGTAGAAAACAATATTACGGGCGAAGTAATGAAGATTGAGACCGGCTTGCACCCATTCACCGATCAAAAGCACCCGGGCGTGCCCTTCAGAAAATTCGGAGAGCTGACGATGCACGGCCTCGATGTCGGCCGCCTCGCCCTCGGTGCGCTCGCTTGCACGGCGCAACGTTGCGACAGGGAAATCATCATCTCCTTCAGAGAAATACCGTCGCAGACGTGTCTCAAGATAATCGATGGTCGGATTGTCGCCGGCAACGATGATCACCTGCTCGCCAGGATGCTCGGTCCAGATCCCGGCAAGGATGTCGAGCAGCGCATCGAACCGGCTGTCGCCAGGCGTTTCGGAGGACCGGCGGACCGCCTCCTCAAGATCCGGATTGGAACGCAACCGCCGCTGACCACGCGCCGATTCAGTCCCGCGGTGCAGGGCTTGGGCTGCTCGCCAGACAAACGCGCCATCTTCATCAGCCTCTCGCAGCCATTTCATGCCGAGATCGACACGGGCGACTTCGCCCGCGAGGGGGTCGGTCTCGACCCTTTCGTAACGTCGTTCCGGAAGATACCTGCTCCAGTCACTCCGTGTCGAACGGATGATGCGTCGCTCCCGGCTGTACGTACGCCATGCTGTCTCCCGATCTGTGACCTCTCCGCCATCAATGTCGTCGAGGGTGCTCTTCTCCATTTCATCGAGGTAGACATCAAGGTCAACGAACCGGTTTGCAGCAATCCTGGCCCGTTCTGACTCGAGTATGGTCATCATCTGCCTGCGCCGCTGCGGATCAGTAAGGCCGGGAGTTGCTGACAGGATCAGCACTTGGCGGAAATCCGGTGCCCGAGTCTCGATCGCACGCATCGCCGCCACTGGCAAAAGCTGGGGCTCGTCTACTATCAGCAGGTCGAAGGCAGCCGGATCGAGATTGAACTGTCCTGACTGAATGCTCTGGGGCCTGACAATCCTGACAACCGTATCCCTGTCATCAGTGCCTTCGCCAAAGACCGTTGCCTCGATATGCGCCCTGGTCCAACACTCATCGAGCCATTGTCGGACAAGGCGATCAGGAACGACTACCACGGCCTTGTGGTCCGGGTTCTGGTAGCGCAAGGCATTCAGGATCATCAGGGCCTGAACAGTCTTTCCCAGCCCAACTTCGTCGCTGACAAGGTGCCGAATGGAAGTATCCGAAAGGATGCGTCGCACGGTCGCCAGCTGATGCGGATAGGGTTCGGCAGCTACGCCGAGAGCACCACCCATGGCTGGTCCAAGCGCCTCCGCCTTTCGGCGCAGCGCCTGAATGCCGATCGTCAGACAAAGATACGGATCGTCAAGCATCGTCTACTGGCCGGCCACATTGACGCCGCGCGAGGCCCGGAAACGCAATGCGGCGTAACGGACAGCCCGCGATGTCGGGCGGTCGTCTACCAGCCGTACAAGCGCCTGCCTCCAACCCTTTGTTGACACAACCTGGGCTGGAGCGGTCCAGAGCCAAAAGGCGAGTTGCAGATGTTCGCGCGAAAGCCATCGCGGCGTGTTTCGGCTCTGCAGGTCTGCGTGGCACTCGTCGAGCAATCGGACGACTTCATCCGGAGCGAATCTGTAATAGTCCGCCGCCTGGAGCCGGGAGGCACGTCGCGCGGGCAGGATCATCCGGGCAAGACTGGTGCCGACCTGCATTTCCTGCACCTTCTCGAGAGCCCTTAACCAGGCCTCGGGCTCCCTCCAGGTATCAACGTCCTCGAATTGCTCTCGTTCTGATTCAGGCAAGCCTGCTCCGAATGCTTCATATGCATTGATGACTGCCGTATCCATGTGCTCGGCGAAGTCATCGGACACAATGTCCCCGGGACGGTTCCATTCCGTCTTCCAGCAAGACTCGATTTCGTCAGCAAGCAGATTGATAAGTCCCGGAATCTGTTCGTTCCTGAGGGCAGGGAGGTCATCTCCTTTCGCAAGACCCTTGTCCCAGGCGGTCCGGGCAAGCCCTCGAAAGCGGCTTCCGGGAAGGAATTCCGTTCGCGCCTCCTCGCGACTCCATCGCTCTCCACAGAGCATGCGCACCAAAGCCGTCTCGATCCCTGAGGCGGCAATTCTTCCTGCCGCTGCTGTTATTGAATTGTCCGTCATTGCCACGGTCCAACCGACGTAGCGGTCGAGCAGGCGTGCCAGTCCCACCCCTTCCTGGTTTGCCTGAACAAATCGCGGGAGTGCGAAAGGAATGTCGCAGTGGATCTGGGCCAGATCAAGTCTGGAGGGACCAACTATACGACCGTCAGCGGTTAGTTCGGTCGCGTCTGCGAAGGGAACCAGGAGACTAAACCCTTTCCCTGATTCGAATTCCTCGCAAGAATCTGGATTCGCCAAGGGATGTTCGAACGGGACAGGAAAGATCTGAAGAGGAGCGTCATCTGCAAATGCCCGCCAAGTTCCGTCGTCTGCAAGCCATTCACAGCTTCGGGGAGACCAGCCGGCCACCCAGCTCCTCGACCAATATTGACCCAGCTTCAGCTGCAACCGGAACTGCCTGTCTCGTGGCAGGTCTAGCCCGGATACCTGTTCGGCCAGTGCCGAAATAAGGTGGTGTGCGCCATGCAGAACACACGGCAAATCCGGAATCACGGCATGAGAATGGGCGAGTACATACCCATCAGCCAAAAGGGACAGGGTAGCCGATACGCCAACAACGCTCTCGGGGGCAAAAATTCTCACCACCAGCCGACCGGCGAGCAGGTCATCGAGGGTCGGTTCGGCTGGTTCTGGTCTGGCGTCAAAGGCTGCCGGTAAAGGCTCGGCGTCAAGAATGGTTATCAATGCGTCAGACGTTTGTGACCCTGCAACGAGTCGGATCGCATGCTCGCCCTCCATCAGGTCGAGCAGCACGGCTTCGCCCGGGCCGACCTGAACGGGGTCTTCCTTGCTCACACTGACCGACACGGTCGATTCCCCGGCTCCGGCGGGTTTCAGAATCAGTGGAAAGCCCGCCGCATAGATTGGCCCCCGCCAGCCCTCTGCCAAAAAAACTCCGCCAACAAACTCTGCGACCGGCCGTCCCGGAACCCGGATACCGAGCCTCTCGGCAAAGGACCTCGCAGCATTTGCGCGGAGATCGACCTCAATGCAGGAAAATCCGCAGACAGGCGCTTTCTCGACGAGCCCGTCGCCTAGCGGGGGCGTTCGGTCTGTCAGGATAACGAGCCGGTCATCCGGCAAAATGCGGGTTTCGTCTATCTGGGCGAGAGTATTACCCGACGGCACCCTGCGAAAGACCATCGGAAGTGCCTGATTTGGCGACAGATCAGTCAGAGGATCAGGTTCATCATCCCCCGAGATTCCAAGAAACGCATGCCCTTCGATCAGGGCATCAGCGAATGCTTTGCTCTCGATGCGGACATAAAGGCCAGAGAGGACAAGGTCAGCTGAAACGGGACCAACGCAGCCCCAGAGGAAGAGTCCCCCGGGGTGATTGGCAAGAGCGGTTTCGATCTGATTGCGAAATGGCTGCTGAATTGTCGGGAAACGCAGAAACAGTGCGTATGCTCCCTCATCCTCCGGACGAAGGGCAAATGTTGCGATTCCATGAGGCCCGCTTACTGTGCGGGTTGCCCTGCGCCGCTGGCGGTGAATTGATATGGCGCTGCGGACCGAACTTCGCGCCTCTGCATCCGCCTCCAGATCCCCGACAAGACGCGCGACGGTTGCCGCTGCCAATCGACTGTCCGGATCGGGAAGTTCCAGTAGGTGATGGATCAGGGTCCGGGTAATCTCCTGGTCTTCTGCCCACTCCCGGAAGCGGCTGGAAGCAGAGCCGCGGGCAATGTACCGAAGGTCCTCTGCGAAATCCGAGTCCCGACGGCCCGCTGGCGCAAACCTGACAACCTGTCGCAAGGCCGCGGCAAGGGGACGCTGGATCTCGCGAGGAGCAACAGCATTCGCGATGGGCCACGCAATGTGCCGAAATGTCCGGGTCCATGCGCTGTCAACCGGCTTCTTCAACCCCAGTCGCCGATGAGCGTTCCTGAAGAGGTCACCTAGCGTTTCCCGTCCGGAACTGGAAATGCCAGCTCCCAGCCGTTCCTCGAGGAGCGGCCAGTAGTCGGTGCCGGTTCCGCGGTATTCGTAGCCCACTTCTGTCGCTGCGACGATCGCCGGGAGAGAATAGCAGTTCCATCTGCCGTCAATACCGGCTCGCCGTATTTCACTACCCACGTGATCAAACAAGGTCGCCAGCTCGTTGCGATCCAGACCATGTTCAAGCGCAAAGACGGGAAAACCTGCACGCGCATTTCCAAGGTTTGTAAATACGTCCTCAAGCTTGGAGTGCCAGTTTCTCAGGAGCGATACGTAGTCCATTCCACTCATGAACCCCAAGCCGTCCAAATCGGCTACAATACTGTAAATTAAGCAGACTATACAGCTAGTTCGTGAATACAAGTCTGGACGAGGGGCCCGATCAATGCAAGACAGCATGCGGGAGTTGGTCCGGGGACAGACAATTGGCACTTGAAGTCGTCGGAAAGGAAGATTTAGCCCTCGCCCTGAAGCTTCCGGCGGAAAGTGCTGGCGGTCCGGCGCGGTCAGCAATCGCAGACTGGATCCGGGATACGGTCGCCCTGTGCGGTGCAATCCCGCGGGATGAACTGATCGAACGCTCGACTCAGCTGTGCACAGGCGCCGGTTATTCCCGGGAGCTCAGCCACGGCAGGGTTGAACGTGTCATCAAGGTTCTTCTGGCCACCGGAGATATCAATGCTCTCGATACGTCGAGCGGATCGCTGATTTTCAGTTCGGCCGGTACGCGTATCAGCGTCGACAATGACAGCGATGCGTTGATCGGTGCGACAGGGATCGGTCAGGCGGATCAGGCGGAGAAGTCCGTCCCGCTTTGCAGAAGGGTGCCGGCAGAGGCCGGCTCAATACCACTCGTAGATTACCTGGGATATCCCAAGATCGCCGAAAGCTTTCCGGAACTTGACCCGGCCGACACGCCTGACTTGCGTGGAGTTGCGCTGAGATTGCGAGATGTCGCTACGCGCCAAAATTCTGAGCAGTTGCCGGGAAAGTGGGAGAGGGTCGCCTCCTTATCCGGCAGCGACCTGTGCCTGATGACTGACGGTCAGGGCAACTGGGCACTCGGGCTTCCCCGTGAAGAGGGAACTGCTGCAACTTGCCTCCTCGATCACCCGGGTCAGGCCGGCTGGCTCTATCTCGGCATGCGAGGAATTGTCGCCTTTTCGGAGTGGCCTGAACATCTCGCAATTCCTGACCAGATCCTGCGGGCGCTCGGCATTCTTGCGATTCCCGAGGACGATACGTTCAGGCGCTGGGACGTCCCTGCTGCGGCCCAAGAATTCCTGCTCGGCTGGCTCGGCCTCGATGACGTGCAGGCAGATGGGGGCGCTGACCCCGATCAGGACAGGGTCATACTTGCGCCTGTCTCTGCGCGGCTTCTTGTCGAGGCAGCTCCAGGCAGCGGGAAGACTTGGACCGCCTGCCGACGTGTCAGCCAGCTGGTCAACGATGGCGTGGCGCCCACGCGAATAGTACTTCTGAGTTTTACGAGGGCTGCAGTTACCGAAATCCGGGAACGGATCGGAAGTCTTCTGGACGAACCCGATTTTGCATCCGACATCACAATATTGACACTCGATGCCTTCGTCTGGCGCCTGCTACTGGCGGCCGAAGACCGCCCCGACAGTATTTCAGGCCATGACGAGGCCGTTCGCTTCGTTGTCAGCTGCATCGAGAAGGGTGAAAGGGATATTGTCAGCTTCCTCAGCCGGATCGAGCACCTTACAGTCGATGAAGCGCAGGATCTGACCGGCGACCGGAAGAAGCTTGTGATCGCCCTGATTCGTACACTGGCGCACCAGTGCGGTGTAACTGTGTTCCTTGACTCGGCGCAGGCGATCTACGGATTCACGAACGCCGATTCCCGAGCTTTCGCTGAAGAACTCGGTGAGCCAAGGTCAGGCTTTAGAACCGTACATCTCCGTAATGACTACCGCACGCAATCTGCCTCACTGAAAAAGATGATTGCGGCTGCACGCCCGGTGCTGGGTGCGCCTTCCCAGGAACCATCAGAAGTGTATCGAACAGTTCGTGAACTGATAGAGGACTCGGCATCCGGCAAGGTGCCGGCCGCCTCGAACCAGGAGACAAACCCGGCGGACGGCCGGACATTCATGCTCTTCCGATCGAGGGCAGAAGTACTTGCGGCAACAAACTCGATGTTGCGCGAAGGCCGCCGGTTCCGCGTTCGGCTCGCTGGTGGAGCAGGCATCGTTGAACCATGGATTGGCGCTGTGCTGGGAGGAATCGAGGGCGAGGTTGTTGATGCCCGACAGGTGGCAGACTTATTCGGGCAACTCTCCCCCCCACCGCCGGTGCCTTTCGAGGAGGCGTGGAGCATTTTCAGGCGGCATGCTCCATCGAATGGGGCCGGCGTCGATCTTCACCGGTTGGCCAAGCTGGTTTCGTCGCCGAATCCTCCGACTGAAATTGTCAGAACCGACCTCGGATACAGGACAGGACCGCTTCTCTCCACAATCCACGCAGCTAAGGGCCGCGAGGCGGATACGGTACATCTCATGCTCCCGAGGTGGCCAGAACGTCCGGACACCAACTGGATGGAGGAAGCGAGAATTCTGTTTGTGGGAGCGTCGCGGGCACGCAGGAAGCTGAAGATTGGTTCAAGCACGTCCATTCTTCGCCCGCTTCAGGGGAGCCGCGGCCGACGATGGCGCCCGTTCACGCGTCATGGACGACCGGATGCGCTGGTCCAGACGGGCATTCCCGGAGATATCGATATCGAATTCCAGAATGATCCTGCTGCCTGGGGTGGCGAGCCGCTTCTCGCGGAAGCCCGGGAACGGCTGTGGCGCCATGCACTCCGCCCCAGGCCCTTACGGGCAGTCCGTGACGGAGACCGATGCCGGCTTGAACTGGACGAGCCCGGGGGAAGAGGTGGTACAGTTGGCTGGCTTTCCAGGCAGTTTGGCAACGACCTCTGGTCCATCGGCGAGCACGTCTGCGGGACTCGCAGTCCGCCACCAGCCGTCTTCGGCGGTATCTGGCTCCTTGGCGTTACCACTATGGCCTCATCGTCCGAGACCGACGGCCAGCCGCGCATCGGGCTGGCCCCGGTCGTGACCGGGACGCCTCTGGTCCATTTTTCCCCTAAAGCCTGAATCCGGAAACTGATCATGAAACACGTCCGAAGCACGATCACCAGGCGGCTTTCCAGAGATATTGTCGGTCCGCGAGGTGTATCGGAAGTGATCGATGACAGGCCGGGGGACGTTTATCTTACAGGGATTCTCTTTCCGCCAAGGCAGGCTCCAGGGGGCGAAGAAGACGAGGATGCTGACGAAGAAGGTCCATTTGTCGAAGCTGGATCCGGAAACGAATCTGTCTCGATGGCAAACTCAATGCGTCCGTCGACCTGCGGCATTTCCTTCGCGGTCGGTACCGGAGAAGGTGAGGTTCCGGCAGTTGATGTAAGGATCCGTTGCGGAACCTACCTCGCTTCTGGCGGAGAACCCGCACCAGAAGGCGGAAAGCGCACACCTCTCCGCTGGAACAGGACCGGTCATGTAGTCTGGGTCAGGGAACTTATCCTCGAATACGGCTACATGGAGCCTGTCGATCTGTCCTCGTTCGGTCTTCCCGGCCTGCGTCTGCACGTCCGCACCGTACGCTGGGGTGAAAACCACCTTGTGACTGCTGTCCTTTCCAATGAAAATGTCCTTCCACCGAATGCTTCGCGACGGGAGCTCGAGGAACACTCATACTTCCAGACCGATCTCAGGATTACGCCATGCCCCGGCACATTCCTGGTGGCGCGACCGGATGTCGTCAGTGGAACCGATTCAGACTCGCGCTCGGCTGCGCTCATTTACCGGGACGCTCACTCTTACGCGGTAGGACATCTGTCGTCTGCTACCTGGGCAATGCACGATGGTAAGGTTGCATCAGTCCGGACAAGCTGGCTCCCTGCGGCATTTGTCGATGCGACGAGTGCGGAAGGCGACGATGCATTTCGGGCGCTCGGTTCTGTCCCTCAGAGTTCACCATTTTCTGCCCGTTGGTTGTGTGAGGCAGAAGACGGCAGTCTAACTGGCGGCCTCGAACGTGTCGCAGCCGCTTATGAAACCTGGATTGCCCGGCAGAATGAACGGGTTCCGGGTCTACCCGGAAATTTGCAGGAACAGGCATGCCTTCATCTTGAAACCTGCCGGGTTGCACTCGCCCGCATCAGGGGCGGTATCGCCTTGCTCGCCACGGATGCCGACGCACGCATGGCGTTCCGTTTGGCAAATCGTGCGATGCTCCTGCAGCGCAGCTGGTCGGGATCAGCAGATCTGGTCTGGCGCCCGTTTCAGCTCGCCTTCTTCCTGCTCGCCGTTCGTTCGAGCGTTGAAGGCGAGGCCGATGACCGTGGCACGATGGACTTGCTGTGGTTTCCTACCGGCGGCGGCAAGACTGAAGCCTACCTGCTTCTCACCGCTTTTCTGGTATTCTGGCGACGCCTCAGGAACAGGGGAGATGGCGGCGGCGGAGTTGCCGTCCTCATGCGCTATACCTTGCGCCTGCTCACGATACAGCAATACGAGCGCGCTGCCGCAATGATTTGCGCCTGTGAACTGATCAGGTCAGGCGGTGAAGGCACCGGTGTGCCGACTGTCCTTGCATCGTCCCGCCCCATTTCGCTTGGCCTCTGGGTGGGCGGTGATTCCACGCCGAACACTGTAGCCGCTGCAGCCGATGCCCTGCGGCAGAAAAGTGCAAGTACTCCCGCGCAATTGACGAAATGTCCGTGCTGCCGTTCCCCACTCAAGTGGGAAAAGCCGGCGGACCTCGACGAGATCCACGCCATCTGCAC
This sequence comes from Erythrobacter sp. SG61-1L, assembly GCF_001305965.1. Taxonomy (NCBI): domain Bacteria; kingdom Pseudomonadati; phylum Pseudomonadota; class Alphaproteobacteria; order Sphingomonadales; family Erythrobacteraceae; genus Erythrobacter; species Erythrobacter sp. SG61-1L. The sequence goes on along the minus strand of NZ_JXQC01000003.1, from coordinate 3,056,983 downwards.
CAGCGGATGCTCCCTTTCCCGAATGGCCGGTCATCTGCCAGTCTGGACAGTCGATGAAGACGTCTACCGTGAGCTGCCCTCGCTGCTTATCGGGACGGGCGACAAGTTTGCGCAGATCGTAAGAAAACCCGAGACGGCCCGACTGTTCGGCCTGGAGACAGATTTCGCAGCACCGGAACTCGTTATTCAGGATGAGCTTCACCTCATTTCCGGACCGCTCGGCACAATGGCCGGGCTCTATGAAGTGGCAATCGACAAGCTCTGTTCGCGCAACGGGATCAGGCCCAAGATCATCGGCTCAACCGCGACGATCCGCAGGGCGGACAGCCAGATCCGTGCGCTTTTCGACCGTGACACTTTCCAGTTTCCTCCCGCTGGTCTGGACCATCGGGATTCCGGGTTCGCTGTCGCTGCCGATCCTGAGGTCCGCCCAAGCCGCCTCTATGTGGGCATCACGACGGCAGGACGGTCGGCAAAGTTCACCCTTCAGGCGGTGAACGCATCGCTGCTCCAGTCTGCAGCCGGACACGAAATCGACGAAGCAGACCGGGATCGTTACTGGACCCTTGTCACCTACTTCAATTCGCTTCGCGAGCTTGGTGGTGCACTGGTTCTGATGCAGGACGACGTCATCAAGACCGCGGGTCAGTACGCCGGGCGCAGGAATGGCGAAAGCATCAGGGACACCGTGGACGTGACCGAACTCACAAGCCGCGTGGACTCTTCTGACATTCCGTCGATCCTCGCCAGGCTGGAGAGGAAGGCAGGAGATCCGGACGCCGTTGACGTTGTCCTAGCGTCGAACATGATTTCGGTGGGCATCGATGTCGAGCGGCTGGGCCTCATGGTGGTCAATGGCCAGCCCAAGGGAATTGCAGAATATATTCAGGCAACAAGCCGGGTTGGTCGTGGTGCAGTGCCCGGGCTTGTTGTGACTATCTTCAATGCGAACAAGGCGCGCGACCGCAGCCATTACGAAACCTTCCGGACATGGCACCAGACACTTTACCGCGATGTCGAGGCAACGAGCGTCACTCCCTTCGCCCCCCGGGCAAGGGACAGAGCGCTCCATGCTCCACTCGTGGCACTGGCACGCCACCTTGTCGCAGGCCTCAAAAATTCGCCGGGCGATCCCGAAGATTACCGCGAGGAACTCGAAAAGCTCGTCGGTGATATTGTAGCCCGAGCCGAACGTATCGATCCCGACGAAGCTGCGGCTGCCCGTGCCGAACTGGAGAAGATGCTCGATGACTGGGCGCGGCGGGTACCGCTTGCGCGGTACTGGGATGACAACAGGCTGGACGAGAGTCTTCTGATGTCGGCGGAGAAAGCTGCGGAGATCGCGGCCGCCTCCGGCTGGAAAACACCGTCCTGGCCAACGCCGAACAGCCTCAGGAGCGTTGAGGCTTCAGTTGAGTTCGGGCTTTCAAACGGGTTGCAGGATTGAACATGGCAAGACTTGGCAAGATCCGTCGCAGTCAGGTGATCTCGACGTATGGCCCGGGAGCCATTGTTGACTTTCGTGCCGGCAAGAAGGGTGGAGCTCCGGTATCGATCGTAACTGCAGGTCTCGATGAATGGGACAACGCGTCCTGGACAGCTGGCCTAATGAACGATCAATGCATCAGCGAACCCCGTCTCCAGAAGAAACTGCGGGTGGACGGCTTCCGGCTTCCGCCAGTCGGATATGAATACAGGGGAAGCGGGCAGAACCGGGAAAAGCGGATTAGGCAGCTGAACGGAATTCGCTTTCCGGACTGGCTTCAATGCCCCGTTTGCGGTCTGCTCCAGCGTTCGAGGAACTGGGCCGAGGACCCCGGGGACCCGGCTCTCTATTGCTCACCCTGCTCGCGAAGGAGCGAAGCCGGACGACGGGTTCATGTCATTCCTGTTCGCTTCGTGCTTGCATGTCCGGACGGCCATCTTGATGAATTTCCGTGGCACCATTGGGTGGGGCACAAGGAAGGTTGCGACCGGCGAAAACCCCTCAGGCTCGTGACACGCGGCGCTGGCCTGAAAGGACTGTGGGTCAACTGCACAGGCTGTTCTGCGGGGCGGTCTATGGAGCAGGCTTTTTCCTCCGCGATGATGCAGCGGATGAACATCCGTTGTTCGGGCAGGCGCCCGTGGCTGCCGGGACCAAATGAAGCATGCAGCCATGCTGGCCCGCCCCAGGCAGTCCAGCGCGGCGCTTCCAACCTCTATTTCCCTGCTACTGACTCAGCCATCGACATCCCGCCATGGACAGACGAATTCCAGACCGCTCTTGGTCAGCACTGGGCTGCACTGCAAACCGCTGCTTCCATGGAAGATGCCGATTTGATCGTGCGCCTCGTAGTCTGGCCACAGTGGGATGGTCAGCAAATGACGCTTGAGGAAATGCAGCAAAAGGTCAGGCAGCGCCTGGCCCTTATCAATGCACCTGAACGCCAGGACATCCGGGGAGAAGAATATCAGCAACTCACGCTTGGTGAGGCAACCCGTGATCCGAAAAGCGAGTTTTGCATCAGACCGGAACCCGTTCCACCTGCTCTCTCAGGATTGCTGTCGAATCTGGTACGCGTTGTCCGACTACGCGAGGTCAGGGCCTTGTATGGCTTTACCCGGATCTATCCTCCGAGCGGGGAATTCGGCTCCGGCATTTGCTCGCCGCTCAGCGCCGCACCGAAAAAGTGGCTACCGGCAGCCGAAGTTCGCGGCGAAGGGATATTCATCGCGCTCGACGAAGAAAAGGTAGGGCAATGGGAGCTCCAGCCAGCCGTCCAGGAACGGGCAGCAAGAGTTGACCACAGTTGGAAAGAGGCCTGGAAGGAGCGCGGTAACGACGGCGACCCGCCGTTTCCCGTCACTCCACGCCTGATTCTGGTGCATACATTGTCCCATGTGCTGATGCGACAGCTTGCGCTCGACTGCGGGTATTCCACATCCTCGATCAGGGAGAGAATCTACGCTTCGGATGAGGATCCAGGCATGTGCGGGCTCCTTATCTACACGTCAGCAGCCGATGCAGACGGAACGCTTGGCGGGCTGGAGCGACAAGGCAAGCCGGAACGCTTCATACCACTTGTCCAGGATGCGGTCCGGTCAGTTGAATGGTGCTCCTCTGATCCACTTTGCATGAACGGTCTGAATTCCTGGTCAGAATCAGGAAATCTTGCTGCGTGCCACTCCTGCGTTCTCGCGCCGGAAACCGCTTGCGAGCATTTCAACCGGTTTCTTGACCGGGCGATGATCGTGGGCCTGCCCGGCGATCCTGCCGTCGGCTTTTTCCATCAGCTGCTTGCAGTGGAAGAGGTCTGAGATGGCTCTGATGTTTCCGACCACCCTGCCGTCCTGGGTGACCAATGACCCGTATCGCTCGGCCGAAATCGAAGTCTACAACCTGATGCGGGAGGAGGTCCCTGACGACTACGTCTGTTACTATTCCCGTCCCTGGCTCGGTCTTGATGAAAAAGGATTTGAGCGCGACGGCGAAGCTGATTTTGTTGTTGCTCATCCCGAGCTCGGACTTCTTGTCATTGAGGTCAAGGGAGGCGTGGTCAGCAGGGACGAGGGCACCGAGAAATGGAAGACAAAGAATCGCCTCGGGTTCACGAACGAGATCAAGGATCCTGTGCAGCAGGCCGTCTCCAGCAAGTACCAGCTTATCAAGAAATTACGGGAGCATCGGGATTGGGGCGGCAAATTCATCACGCTACGACATGGCGTGATCCTTCCTGACAGCGCGCGGCCCGAAAGGGACCTCGGCATCAATATGCCCCAGAGGATTTTCCTGTTCGGGCCTGAGATGAATCAACTTCAAGCGTGGATCGATGCTCGACTGGGCCAGACCAAGGGCGAAGATGACGCACCCGGGCAGGGTCTTGGGCATACAGGGATGCGGATTCTGCATGAGCTCGTTGCAGGAGCGATTGAGCTTCGTCCAAGTCTCGCCCGGGCATTGCGGGATGACCGCCGTGCTATCGAGACGCTGAGTTCCGATCAGCTCGATGTCCTTGATGGACTTGTCGACCAGACGCGTGTCGCCATCGCCGGTGGTGCCGGCACAGGCAAAACGATTCTGGCACTCGAGAAAGCTGCGAGACTTGGGGAAGCCGGTCTTTCCACTCTTCTGATATGCTTCAATGCACCACTTGCCGAATGGCTCGAGCGAATGACTCGGCAAATGGCCAATGTGAAGGCTCGCAGCTTCCACGGCCTGTGCGATGATATGGCTGCTGCCGCAGCCGTTGATCTGCCACCGAGAGGAAGTCCTACATATTTCAACGAACTTCCCGGAGCGATGAAGGCGGCGATATCAACTCGCCCCGATCTGCGGGTCGATGCAATCATCGTTGATGAAGGACAGGATTTTGAGAACGAATGGCTCGAATGTCTGGACAGTTGCCTGAAGCAACCAGAAGAGGGCGCATTTTATGCCTTTTATGATGACAACCAGAAGGTCTACCGGAGGGATGCCGGTTTTCTGACCCGAATGACGTCTCCCTTCTATCTCACCCGCAACTTCCGCAATACACGTGCGATCCATGAGGTCATGAAGCCTTGGTATCTGGGCCATGTTTCGCGCGCCGTGGGGCCGCAAGGTCTTGCTGTGCAATGGGTGGAGGCCGAGCGTCCACAAGACGCAATAGGAGCATTGCACGAACTTGTCCGGGATCTGATCAGAACCCACGGCCTGAAGCCTGATGACATTGCGGTTCTGACCGGAGGCAATGCTCAGAACCATGCAGCGCTCAAGAACGGAATGCTGGCTGGCGTTTCGGCCACGAATGCCGCGCAGCAGCAACAAGGTCAGCTTGTTTTTGATACTGTCCGCAGGTTCAAGGGGCTGGAGCGTGCGGCAGTAATCATTGTGGATCCGGGCAAGCTCGATAATTCCGAACTTGTCTATGTAGCCCTGAGCCGGCCCTCAGTATTTCTTGCGGTAATCGGAGGCGCAAAGCATCTCGACCGGCTGAAGCGGGGAGTCCAATAGATAGGGCTTCTAGAGGACTCGCCCCCAATTTAACATAAGATCAGGTGACATCTGCTGGCAGCTGAAATCGCCCCAGCGAGACATCGTGGAAATTAACGAACCGGACCTACGCTTCCCATTCGATGATTCGAACTGGGAACACCATGTGGAACGATGACAACGCCATTTACGATGATGGCGAATGGATAACCTGGACCGAGATTAACGAGCATCTCGAACGCCAGGAACTGCAGGAAGCATATCCAAACGGTGATATCGAGCTTGTCCCAATCTTCGAAAGCCTGCTGGCAACTGCCGCGGACTATCACAACCTTACCGGGCGCCACCTGCAGGTCTACGGTGACATCGGCGAGCTTTATGGCGCCCTCATGTATGGCTTGAAGCCTCACCGAAACTACGCCCAAGGATCCGATGGCAAAATCGGCAACCAGTTCGTCGAGGTCAAGACCATCACGCCTTTCAAGAGTAGCAACACGGTGTGTCTAAACATGAAGCGCAACTTCAGCCAGGTCCTAATCGTCAAGATCAACAAGGACTTCGAGGTCGGAGCCAAGCTGATTGACAGGAAGGCGCTGCCAAAGGCCCGGGGCGACAAGCTCACCTTGGCGTGGGATCAGTTTGAACGGACCGGGGTCTGAAGTGCCAACGTCCACGCAGACGGCAGCCAGCACTGGAAGTCAGATTATGGGTCGCCAATTCCGGTAAACCTGTCGCCCCATGCCACCGGCCCAGTGACGATCGCGAGGGACGAACTTTACAGGCTCGTCTGGGAAACCCCGATGTCGCGGCTGTCCGAACGCTTCGGGTTAAGCGGCAATGGCCTGGCCAAGATCTGTCGACGCCTTGACGTGCCTTACCCACCACGCGGGTACTGGGCCACGCACCTGCTTCAGGCGCTGCAACGTTTCCCGGAAGACTTCGGGCTCTATGAAACCAGGCTGGAGCTGCATCGCGAGCGAGCTATCTCGGCCGGAACTGGGCTCGCAGGGACGGTCGGTCTGGTCGTCTGCGAACTTGAAGCATGCCGCCTCGGTATCGATCATGTGATCGGGCTGCTCGACCACCCGGACGCCGCTTTTGGGATCGCTCGCACATTCTACTTGAACGTTCCGTGCTTGTGAGCAAATTGTCCCCACTTCCCGTGAAAGCCGGGAAGTGGGGCGTGGAAACCTCAAAACCAAAGAGCTCGGTCGATATTATCGGCCGGGTGGCATACGCGTATGTCCAGCCCGCAAGGGTAAAGGCGTGTGCGCCTGTTCCTTTGGTCAGGTTTCCAACATCCGGCTTCGGCCGTCGCCCCGAGAGGACATAGGAGCGACGCGGAAGCCAAGCCAACCGTCGCTCATTCGGAGGAGTGATGGTATCGTGCAAATTGAAAATCACGCCATTCGCGGCAGACGTTCCGATGCGTAAAGTCATCTGGGCTTTGGCAGCCGTTTCGATGGTCATCATGTTGGTGATCGCGATGAATCCGCCCAAAGAGATTTTGGCTGAGAAAGCCAAAGAAGCGGATCGAAACGCAAAGGCGGTGGAAGCCGCCCACGACGCAATTCGCAAAGAACCAAAGGTGGAATACGTCCTTTACGAGGGCGAACCCGCGAATTGGAACATCGGGGTCTTCGACGATGGTACCAGTCGGATCGGCTATGCAGGCTATATCTGTCAGGTCGTACAAGAGCATGGCGCTGTCACTCCGAGCACGCAGGTTCGGATAGTCGATGTAGTTAAGGTCAAGGCAGGAGAGAATTTCCGCGCCGCATCCCTCGGCCGGATGAACTGCGCGAGCGGAGATACGTTTGCCCGCTAACGTATTGCTCAGAACATAAGGGCACCCACGACCCTTTCCAGATTGGCGCGATCATCCTTTGTCAGTGGGCCAAGGATCGTTGCGAGAAGCCTGGTGTGCGTCGATCTCTCCAACCGACGCACACTAGTAGCGAGGATACCACTGGATCCTCGAGTGGGCTCCGCGCGGGTTCGCCGCCATCCCCCCACCGCCGCGCTCGATCCGCCCCACAGTGCGGCGTCTCCCACGGTCCCCGCGCTTATTGGGTCCGGGCCCCCATCAGGCCGCCTTTTGAAGTTCGGCGATCTTCTGGAATTCGTTGAGCAGATCGGCATGGTGTCGCGCCAAATGACCGACGACCTTGGCATTCTCGAGCAGGCTTGTGACGTAAGCTGAGGCTAGGACGAGATCGAGGTGGTCGGCCCCATAGCTTTGCTCGACCGAACGAAACTCAAGATCGAGGCGTGCGGCTTCTTTGGTCATCACATCGAGCTGCTCGGGCGATAGTCCGAGGTCGGTCTGCCGCTTCCCTTGAACAAGCTGGTCGGGCGGTGTCGCGGCGACAATCGATTTCACATAACCGAGCGAATAGCGGTTCATTGCCACCATCATTTCGGCAGCGATAATCTGGCGCATTGGTTTCAATTTCCGGAGCTGGACGAAGGCGTTGAGCGCGACGTGTTTGTCCCGCAGCAATTCAGCGGCTTCGGGACATATCCCGTCGAGCAGATTGAGCTTCTTGCGAATGCTGGCGATGTTGACGTTGAGTGCCCGCGCCAACCGCTCTTCGGATACGCCTTGCTTCACCGCCTTCATGATCATCTTGTGTTCCTGGATGATCGCGATCCGGCTGACACGCCTGTTGTAGGTGAATGCCTCATCCTCGGTGGCGATCAGGCACACGACTTCTGCAACGCCTTGGCTAATGAGGATATCGAGCCGAAGATGACCGTCGAGCAGGCGGAACCGCCCGGAATCGAGCGGATCGCGAACGACCACCGGAGGCTCGATGATGCCGACCTCACGAATGGAAGCGGCGATCTGGCCATATTTGACAGACTTTCGGACGTCCGGTCGCACTTCGCGCAAAGGCGAGATGTCGGCAATGGCGATGCGCAGGGTCGTCTCTTCGAACGCGCGGGTGAGGGGAGCATGGTGCAGGCTCATCAGGCAGATCCTGCAAGTTCCGGCCGCAATCTGAGGGCCAGATTTTGCGGAAGCGTACCCAAGTCTTCGCTTTCCAGCAATCGAACCAGCGCCGGATCTTGGCCTAGCCGTCGAAGCGCTTCGAGGATGAAAAGCAGGCGGTCTTTGGTCACTCTGGCGCGCTGGATCAACGAATGTTTGCGCTCAGCATCTTCCTGATAGGCTTTCACCAGTGCTTCTGCCGAGAGCCCCTTGCGCTTTGGGGTTTCCGAGCCGGCAAAGCCTTTGCCGCGTCTCCTTCTGGCCTCGATCAGTTTGCGCGCCGCGAGCAATTTGCGCCCCTTGAGCAGGCCGCGCTCATAAGCACTTGATAGAGCCGCCTGGACATCCTCGTCTTCAGCTTCTGCGATTTCGACAGCGACGCTTAGCGGAATGGTGCCGCTTTCGACCGAGCGCAAAAGGCGCTGTTCACCCTTTTCAAGTAGCCGCGAGACGCCGTGTACATATTCATAGGTCAGGCCGGTCTTACGGGCGATCTCGCTCTGCGAGTAGCCGCGCTCCTCCATTCCTCGAATGTCCTGCAGAAGATCGAAGGCCTGATGCTGGCGGCGCGCGCAATTCTCAACCAGGCTCGCAACCCAGCAATCTTCCGGATCGGCCGTGACCACCAAAGCAGGGACTTCCCTCTGCCCCAGAGCGATATAGGCTTCCAGCCGTCCTTGCCCACACACCAGATCATAGAAAGGGCCATCCGCCTCCACTCTGCGGGTAACCGTGATCGGCTTCTTCAGACCGATCTTGGCGATGTTATCGACGATCTCCTTGAAGTTTCGCTTATTGCGAACCCGTGGATTGACGACCGTGATCTTGGCAATAGGAACCATCTCTACGCGCTGGGCAGGTAGGGCCGACATCAGGCTGCCTCCTTCAGTGGAGTTCGTGCAGCCATCCTGAAAAATGGCTCCAGACTGTCGAAGCGATAGGCGTCGAGGGAAAGACCATTGTAATCGGCGAGGCGCAGGACAGCTTCGCGCATATCGAGCCGGGGCAGCAGATAGTAGTCCTGCGGGGTTTCGTTAGCCGCATCCATCCGCACGGCCACGGTGAGATGCGGTTTGAGCTTGGTGTCGAGCCGCAGCTTCCAACGCCGGCTGCCAGCGCCCGTCTGGAAGCAGCGGACGATCACGACTGAGGCGGTAAATTCTCGGTTGATCGTGAGAAGGTCGGTATCGGGATCTATCCGGACCGATCCGCCGATACGCTTAATTCCGTCTAGCACTCTCTCGATGACGCCGGGATGCAGTGCCCGCAGTTTTCGGTTGGTCTCCAAATAACGATAATCGTGATCCGGAGCGAAGCCGACCAGCGTATAAGCGCGTAGAAGACTGCCAAACCGTGCGCGAAAGGAACTGCTGGAAGGGCAGTTATCCGCTTCATCGATAATGAGCCCGGAGAGATACCCGTTGCGCTCGAGTATCTTCGCCAGGACATCGAGCATCTGCTCGTCCGACAACTTTTCGCTGCGTTCGTGAATGATGGCCTGCGCTGCACCGAAGAGAGCTTGCGGGACTATGCCGATAAAGGCTGCATCTGCCCTGATCCACGCGCTCGGATCGTTTCGGACGTGGGCGCCTTTGAGTTTGCAGGAGGTGCGGCCCCATACGTTGTTGCCGATATATTTTTCATTGATCAGAAGCTGGTGCACCGAACCTCGCGACCAGGGGCGGCCGAGGTCGGTCACGATCCCTCTACGATTGAGTTCATCGGCAATCTCGCGCTCACTGCGCTGATCCTCGACGAATATCCGATAGACCTGGCGGACAACTTCGATTTCGTTCTCGGGGCCAGGCACGAGAATCACGCGATCGGTCGTGATGCTCTTATGTTCGCCGTGATCGAGCAAACCTTTCTCTTCGCCCGACTGATCCACCAGCATCCTGCGCAGGCCAAATCCCGCCGGACCACCCTGGCGAAAGCCCAAGCGTATGAGGTTGGCTTGGCCGGCGAAAACTTTGACGGAGAGTTCCCGGCTATATTCGCCGGCCATCGCCCGTTTGACGGTCTTGATGATCGACGAGCCGATACTCCCGTCGTTCTCGAATTGCTCAGCACAATAGTGGACCTGGACGCCCGCCTGGCGACAACGCAACTCATAGGAAGCAGCTTCATCGGGATCCTGAAAGCGCCCCCACCGGCTGACGTCGTAGACCAGCAGGGCCGTGAAATCGGCTCGCCCCGTTTCGACATCCTCCAGAAGATTCTGAAGCGCCTGTCGTCCGCCAATATTGAGGCCGCTCTTTCCTTCGTCAGCGTACGTTCGAACGATCTCGTAACCACGCTGCTCGGCGTACTGGCGGATCGCGGCTGACTGATTGTCCGTCGAATATTTCTGATGTTCGGTCGACATGCGGACATATTCGGCGGCCCGCATTCTGGGCGGGTCAGTTGGAGGCTCAGGCCCCACCGTATCCAACCATTTGATGACCATTGCGGCCCCAAAAACGAGAGTGTCAGCGCACGCTGCCGAAGCCTTAGTTTACAACATTCAAGGCCGAAGCATGGTTCGTAAAAACAGAAGTCAACTTCCAGATTCGCCGTTTGCATTGGCGGAATCCGTGCTGGCGAATGAAATCGGGCAAGCGCTGCGCGATGAGCTGGGCGCGAGTCGGCGTGCGACCAAGACCATTATGCGCTGGACGGGAGTGAGCGATACGACAGCGCGGGCCTGGCTGCAGGGCCGGGTGAGTCCGAGCGGACTACATCTTCTTCAGCTTGCTGCGAAGTCAGCCTCGGTCATGGTAGTCGTGCTTCAGCTGACCGGCCATCGCGACCTTGAGATTTCGTTCAGGCTGCAAGAGATCGAGGCGGACCTCGATGATGTGGTTGCCCGAATTAGAGTTCTTACGGGCCCCAAGACATGAATGGCACCGGCAAAGCTCAAAACGAGCGATGGGAGCCGCCCGGTCGCTCGCGGCTCACGCGCTGCCTGCGGATCTCGGCAGCGAACAGCGGGCCGAAGCGGTTCCACCAGAGCCTCACGGTCTCGTGGCTGAAGTCGCTTCCGCGCTCGGCGAGAAGGTCTTCGACGTCGCGCGGGCTCATTGTGAACCGGAAATAGAGCCAGACCGCCTGGCAAATCATCTCTGGCGGGAGGCGATGAGGCCTGAAGGATATTATCTTCATAACCATCTGTTTAAACAGGACAATTTTCGAATTTGAGACGAGTTGCGGTTAGACTGACAACACCCGCCCGGCCATGGCGACCGGGCGGCAAATTGCATGAATTCGTCGATCAATCCGGCCGCTGTCAGAAGCGGGCGTTGACGCTGACCCAATAGCTGCGAGCTTTATCCTTGTTGTTGTAATGGTCGATATAGGTCGGCGTGTAGGCCCCGTTGACCGGATCGCCAAAATCGACATCATAGGCGCGGAAGTCCTGATTGAGCAGGTTGTTCACGCGGCCACTGATCGTGAGGAAATCGCTGATGCGGTATTGCCCGCCCAAGTTCAGGACCTTGTAGCTCTTGTAATAGAGATGGTTCCCACTCCCATCGACACCGCGATAACGGCGCGACCGATGTTCGACCGACAATTGCGCCGACAGCGCGTCGGTCACCCGCCAGTCCAGCGTCGCATTGGCCATATGCTTGGCCGACTGAGTCAGCGGCTGCCCGGCAGAAGGGCCGGTCAACTGCTTGCTGTCGGTATAGGTATAGTTCGTACGGAGCGAAAGACCGTCGAAGAACTCATAGCGGCCCATGACTTCGGCACCCTTGATGCGCGCCTCGTCGATATTGAACGGGATGCTGATGCTGCTGCCCAGCCCCAGAACCGACCAATAATCGCCCAGATTGGCACAAGGACGCCCGAAGTTGGTCAACGCGCAAGGCTGGACCAAGGTCGTGTCGATCTTATCCTTGAACTTGTTGTAGAACAAAGTGACGTTGAAACCGCTGGCTGACGTGGGATTCCAATAGACCGCGACTTCCCCGTTCACGCTGGTCTCGGGCTTCAGATCGGGGTTGCCGATGAACGGACTGGTGCCCTGCCCGCCAAATCCGCGAATGCCATCATAGAGGTCGGTCGTTTTAGGCGTCTTGTAGCCAGTGCTGACACCACCCTTGACCGTCAGTGTGGGGGTCACCTCGTAATTGGCATAGAGACGCGGACTGAAATGGCCGCCGAACATGTTGTGGTGATCGTAACGGATACCGCCCGTGATCGTCAGGCCTTCGGCAAGGCTCCAGTTATCTTCCGCGAAGACCGACCATATCCGGTGATCCTGCACCGCCTCGATACCGCCGACCGAGGCTTCGAGCCCGAACACCCCGTCATCCAGCGTGCCATCAATATATTGGCCCCCGATCACGAAGTGGTGGTCGCCAGCGAGATTCTCGACCGGAATGTCCAGCCGGGCGTCCAGGGTATATTGCGCGCTCTCCAGCGTCCGAAGCGGACGGGGAAGGAAGGTTTCCTCTGCAATGGCGCGCCGTTCAGCCGTGGTCATACCCGCATAGTCGCCGGTGCCACTATACATTTCCTGCAACAGCAAGCGTTCCGCGACCGAGAAGGGCATGGTGCGGCCCTTATTGTTCGTTTTGATGTAGGCCAGCGAGACGAAGCTGCTGCCGAAGCCCCAGTCGCCATGATGAGTAACCGCCCAGTTCAGGCGGTCGAACACCTGTTTCTCGGTGTAGCCGACGCGCGGCTGCACGACGCCGCCGCTGGCGCGCCAGATGCTTGCGATCCCGTCCAGCGTTCCCAGCGGATAACTGATAGCACCCGTATCAGGATCGACGATGGGCGTGTTGTCGTAAACCTGCTTCGAATAATCGATGTCAAATTCGAAGCTGTGGTCGGGCGACGGAGTTAAGGTGATCGAGCCGCCATAGCTGCGGTTAGTGTTCTCGACCGTCTTCCCACCCCCGCCGAAGCCCAGGCCGCGCACATGCGATACGCCTGCCGGATCGATCGACGGCTCGAAATCTGGATCGGATGGATAGCGCTTGTAGAACGAACCGCGCAGCTTGAGGCCGATGAGCCCCTTGACGAGCGGGCCGCTTACATTGGCATCGAACGTCATTTCATCGCCGAATGCGGTGTCTTCCTGGATGCTCCGCCCGAAAGTGGCGGAACCGGTCCAGCGGTCCAACGTCTTCTTGGTGATGATGTTGATCACCCCGCCTAGCGCATCCGCGCCGTAGAGGGTGGAAGCGGGGCCACGGATGACCTCGATCCGCTCGATCGCATCGAGCGGCGGAATGTGGTTAAACTGGTTGCCGCCGAAGCTATTGGGATAGATGTCGCCGTGGTTGTTCTGGCGGCGGCCGTCGATCAGGATCAACGTATAGTCCGAACCCATACCGCGAATGCTGATCGTGCGCTGGCCGGTCTTGTCGGATGTCTCGCCTACATCGACACCTTCGATGTCGCGCACCGCATCGATCAGCGTCATGTAGGGGCGCTGGCGCAGTTCTTCCGCGGTAACAACAGTGATGCTGGCGGGCGCATCTGTGATCTTCTGTTCGAAACCGGCCGCGGTGACGACGATGTCCGAACCCACCGGCGTCTCCGGCATGGCCTCGGCGGCGATTGAAGGCGATGCAAGGCAAAGGGCCAGTTCCAAGGAACCCGCACCGCAAGCTAGACGCGCGGCAAGCGGTTTACTGAACATGCTCATTGAAAGCTCCCGATATTGAGAATAATTAGCAAAATCGGATTGCGCCCTGATACCGAGCGCAGGGCCGGTCAATCGTGAACGTGAACTTAATGGGCGGGAGCAACACTTTGTTACAATTGCCTTCGCGCAACCAGCCGATCACCGACACCTGGCCCTCGGCGTTCCCTCCTCACATCGTAGTGGTGGACGATGATGCGGGGGTCCGAACATTGCTGGCCCGCATCCTACGCGAATGCGGATACAGCGTGACCGGCGCGGCCAGCGCTCGGGAACTGGATGCCGCGATGGGCGAAAGGCAGGTCGATCTCGTGCTGCTCGACATCATGCTCCCCGGTGAAAGCGGTCTGGAAATCTGCGGCATGATCCGCACTCGCAGCCGAGTGCCGATCATCATGATCAGTGCTCGACGGGATGAGGGCGACAAGGTTGCCGGCCTGGATCTGGGCGCAGACGATTATATCGCCAAGCCGTTCGGCCGCTCGGAAGTCCTGGCGCGCGTCCGCGCGGTCCTGCGTCGCGTCAGCGACCCGCACGTGCCGCTCGACATCCCTGCGCCTGAGCAGTTCGACTTCGCGGGCTGGCGCTATCATTCCCGCCGCCTAGAACTGATCGCGCCGTCCGGGGCGGAGGTAGAATTGACCGCCGCGGAACATGACCTGCTGGTCACGCTGCTGCGCTATCCGCAGCGCATGATCAGCCGCGAGCGGTTGATCGAAATGACGCGCAGCCGGATCGGCGCCCCCACCGACCGCAGTGTCGACGTACTGATCAGCCGTTTGCGCCGGAAGCTGGGCGACAGCAGGAAATCGCGGCCGATCATCCGCACCATTCGCGGCGTCGGTTACATGCTGGCTGTCCCGATCCAAACTGACTGAGCATGAAACGTTTCCGCTCCGTTGGCATGGTAGGACGGATCCTCCTCGTTCTGGTAGTGGCCGTCCTGCTGGAACTGCTGGGCAATATCGTCCTGCATCGCTGGCAGGAGCCGGAACTGATCTCCGCGCCGCAAATCCGCATGATCGCGGCCCGTCTCGCAAAAGCGGAGCAGACAGTCCTGTCCACCCCCCGGCCTGAACGCAGCCATGCGATGCATGAACTGGCGATCGGCGGTATGACGCTTAACTGGGTGCCACGGACCGTCATCACCGACTTCACTCCATCCCTGCCCCAACTCGAACGGCTGCACGAGGATATCGTCCGAGCCGAAGCCGGCCTCGGCCAGCGAGAACTGCGCATGACGCTGATGCCCTCGGTTGCGCCCGGACAACGCGATCTTCTCGGCGCCCTGCGACTGTCCGACGGATCGTTCGCCACCTTTCGCTTCAGCCCCTACCTCGCCTCCCCTCCTCGTCCGGGGACGGTGGTGATGATGCATATCCTGCTGATCGTCGTGGTACTTGGCATTGCGGCCTTGATGGTCCGTGCACTGGTCCAGCCGCTGCGCGCCCTTGCGGAAGCGGCCGATGCGACCGAGCAAGGACGCATCGGCCGCTTCCGCATCGAAGGACCGCCGGAGATCCAGCGCGTTGCCACCGCCTTCTCGGAGATGCAGGCCCGCCTCCTCAAGACGATGGATGACCAGACTCAAGCGCTGGTCGCTGTATCGCACGATCTGCGCACACCGATACAGCGGCTAATCCTGCGCGCATCGCTGATCGAAGATACGGAAACGAGTGTGGCGATGGCCGCCGATCTAGACGAAATGGAACATTTCATCGAAGCGACCCTCTCCTATTTCCGGAATGGAAAGGATGAGGAGCCCCGGCTGGTCGATGTGGCCGCCATCGCGATGACGGTGGCGGATACGGCGGCGGACCTGGGCGCGGACGTCCACTATCTCGGTGCGGATACCTTGCAGGCAAGGGTCCGCCCGCTTGCATTCAAGCGCGCCCTGTCGAACTTGGTCGACAATGCCTGCCGCCACGCGGCCAGGATCGAGGTCACGCTGCAGGAAAGCGCCCCGGATCGTTTCACCATCGATGTGGAGGACGATGGTCCGGGGATTCCGGCCGACAAACGAGGAGAGGCAGTCCTGCCATTCAGAAGGCTCGACACCAGCCGGGGACAACAGAGGGGAGGCGCTGGCCTAGGCCTCGCCTCCGCCACGAGGGCGCTGGCAGTTATGGGAGGGAGCCTCACCCTGGGGCAAAGCGGCCTTGGCGGCCTCAAGGCGAGTGTGGACCTGCCCCGGCAATGATCCCGGCCAGCCCGATCTTCGCCTGGGCGAGCCCCACAGGGGGATTGTCAGGTAAACTTTTCCAAGGTGTACTGAGGCTCAAAGCCGATAATGGTACTGGCAATCTAACCCACTACCCTTGGCTGGCAGGTGCGACTGCTCGACGATCCCGATGATCTCAAGCTTTTCGGATGCAGAATACCCGAATTAGAGTTCTTACGGGTCCCAAGACATGAATGGCACCGGCAAAACTCAAAACGAGCGATGGGAGCCGCCCGGTCGCTGGCGGCTCCCCGTCCTGACGCCGAATGCGCCGCCGGGCGGTTCGGCATTATTTTTCGCTTCGCAGCTTCCCGGGTCTATAAGACCGGAGTTTGCGCTTCGTTTCCCCGTTCAAGATCTGGCGATGGAGGCCGGTTGCACCATGCCGCTTCCTGACCTCGGTGTATTCCGGATCGGCCCAACGACGCCGCAATTCTGGACCACAACTATTGCAACTCATGACCAAGCTAACCTCTTCGGCATTAAGATCGTCGATGAGCGCAACGTCTTTCGGATCAATGTTTAAGGTACGCTCCACGATCTGTCCGATCTTCTGCATAACGTAGTCAGAGTCGGCCGCCTTTTGTGCGGCCAAATCGCCCTGCGGGATCCCGCCGTGTTTATCGAGCAACTCGAACAACAGCTTCAGGTCGCGCGGTTTGCCCGACCGGATCGTCTGATTGAGCACGCTAGCGACCGCCAGTTCGAACTTGGTCATGGTCTTGCCGTTCACGGTAACCAGCTCATCGCGCACCCGTGCGACGATCTGCGCCTGGGTTTCTGGCGGCCTCTTCTTATGTCCCTTGAAACCCGACTGACCCGGAACCCACCGGCTGTGTTTGGGCGGCTTCTTATAGCCGATCTCGTAGTCCTTACCCCCGGAACCATCATTCTTGCTCATGGTCGCCCTCCTCTGCTCGGGCGGCCTCAGCCGCCAGTTCATCGAAGGTCCGGCCCGTCTCGGCATCGATCGCGAACTGGCCAGTCCAAGCCTGCCAGCGCCGGATCGCAACATCGACGTAGAGCGGATCGAGTTCCATGCCGTGGCAAATGCGCCCGGTACGTTCGGCCGCGATCAGAGTGGTCCCGGAGCCGAGGAAGCAATCGATTACCCGGTCACCGCGCTTGGTGCAGTCGAGGATCGCATCGGCGATCATTTCCACGCCCTTAGGTGTGGGATGCTTCTTTAAGAGGTCCCCCTCCCGCCCCGACCGGCTGGAGGCTGCGCATGGATATTGCCAGACGTTAGACCGGTTCCGGCCGTTGACGCCAAGCTTCACATTGTTGACGTGTTTGGCGCCAGGAACCTTGAAGACCAGCACCAGTTCGTGCTGCGAGCGGTAGAAACTTCCCATTCCCGCGCGGTCCTTGATCCAGCAGCACATCTGGACAAGCGGGCCGAATACACCCTCGCAGGCCCGCAGCAGAAGATCGAGGCTGCGCCAGTCAATGAAGATATATACCAGTGCGCCGGGCCGTGAGGCCACAGCTAGATGCCCCGCGAACTCGCGGAAAAACCGCTCGAGCGCGACCGGGCCCATGTCGCCTGCGCCTTCAACGAAGTCGCGATGAAGGCCCTTCTTCGAAACAAACCCGTCGACCTTACAGCCATAAGGTGGGTCAGTGATCGCCATGGCGGCTGCCTGTTCGTCCATTAGCCGTGCAACGGCGACGGTCTCCGTCGCGCTACCACATAAAATATGGTGGCAGCCGGCGAGCCATTTCTGCCCAAGTTTCGTTACCGCCACCTCAGCAAGCGGCGGAAGGCTGTTCGGATCGCCTGACCCGCCGCTCAGCTTGCCAAAGCCCAAAGCGCGATCGAGTTCGCCGGCTTCGAACCCGATCGTCGCGTGGCTGAAATCTTCTAACTGGCCTTCAAATTCGCGAACCCAGACATCGAGCGCGAGAGGGTCCCATTCGCCTTTGCTGAGCAACTGGTTGACCGCGATCGCATAGTGCTTCTGCTCGATCTCGCTCAACCCGTCATGGCGAACTACGAGCAGGGTTTCGAGACCGAGTTTGCGGGCTGCAAGCACGAACAAGCCGCCGACTAGCACCTCGTTTTGATCGTTCACGACGACCGGTAGCGGAACGCCCTGCGGCAATTGAGGCAGGACGCCCGTTGCTAGATCGACATCATGCTTACTGTGTTTTCTCGGCTCGCCGTCGAGCAATTTGAACTGTGCTACGGCAGCCCGAACCATCGTGGTCCGGTTGTGCCCGATCGGGTCCGAACCACTGTCATCATTACACTTCGATTTTTGCATTTTACCCTCCTGATTCGAAATGGAGGGGGGTTCATTGAACTGCGAAAAATCGGCGGAAAAAGAGGAAAATGCTCAGCGTGTACGATTCTTTCGTGGACGCCCACGCTTCAGATCGGGTTTGGCGCCAAATGACAGCGGAGCCTTTGGTGTGCTTACGCCAATGTAGCTGGCGTTCGCGAGGAGCGGTGCCGTGATCGCCCATCGCAGCGCATCATCCAATTCCTTGCGCAGCTCCCGATAGCGCCGTTCGAGCGTCGCTCCACGCAACGCTCGAATAACCGACAATACTGGCTTGCCATCCGATCCAGATACGTAGCCGTAGATTTTCAAGCCGTCCTTAGCGATTTCCCGAACTGTCCGTTTCTTGGCGAGTTCAACTGCAAAGTGACCGAGGATCTGCTCACGATCCCCTATCTCAGGCCGGCCTACACCGGATCTGCGTAACGCCCCTACGTAGTTTATCATGATCTGGAATCCTTCCAGTGTTGAGTGTTGAACGAGGTTTGGCGCTGAACAAGAAGCACCACAAATCGTTCACTCCGACAAGACCCCTCCCCCCCCCAGCATCAAGCGGGCGCTGAGCGCCTTGCCTGTGGATGCCGACAGCGTCGCTGCACAAGGGGTGGCCGTTGCCTACATGGGCGAATATCTTTCCCTACATGCAGGACAGGGAATTTCTTCGATAAACCTCTGATGCCACGCCCAGACTTTGTTCGGTGCTCGACCGAAACGACCGATTTCCTGCGAAATTCCCTAGAATCTGCTTTCTGTAGGGAAGAGACTGGTCCGCTCCGGACTGCGTCGCGCACCAATTTCTGAAAATCCAAGGTTACAGCCCCCGGCCCCAAGGCCTGCGGGGCTTGAGCCTTGTCTGCTGTCCACGCACGCCGAAATGCGCGGATCGCCTTACTGGCGATTGATTTGTTCGTTCGAACGAATTATGGCCTGCCCATGCTTCAGGACCGCCTTCTCAACACCGCGATCGACCGGTTCGGGCGGCTGGGCTTCGATGGGGCCAGCACGCGGGACATTGCGCGCGCATCCGATACGGCCATGTCGTCCATCACTTATCATTTCGGCGGCAAGGAAGGGCTGTACCTGGCCTGCGCCGATCATATCGCCTGCCAGATCCGCAGCCGCCAGACCGCCACGCTCGCCCTTGCCGACGATGCGGAGAAGCTTAGCCCGAACGAAGCGCTGGAGCGCATACTGCAGGCGATGGACAGCGTGGCCATGATGATGCTGCACGATGATTCGGCCGCATGGTCCCGCTTCGTGGTGCGCGAACAGCTGGAACCGACCGAAGCGTTCGAACGGCTTTATCGCGGTGTGATGCAGGATCTGCTGAACGGGTTCGAGGCGCTGCTGCGCCGCATCCGGCCAAAGCTGGAACGCAAGCAATTGCGCGCGTTGGGCCTCATGATCTTTGGCCAGGCTCTGGTAATGCGGGCGGCACGCGCCACCGTGTGCAAGGCGCTGGAAGTGGGCGAACTCGGCCCGGACGAAGGCAACATGCTGCGCGGCCAGTTGCGCCGCAACATTATCGCCATCCTCACCGGAGGGACAGAATGAACAGGAAGCGTCTCATTCCCATCCTCGCCGCGGCAGCCCTGCTGATCGCTGCCATCGCCACCAACGGTTTCGGCCTGGTGGGCAAGGGCAATGGCGGTGACCTGACTCTCTACGGCAATGTCGACATCCGCGAGGTGGACATGGCCTTCCGCGTGCCGGGCCGCATCGCCGCCATCGACGTGGACGAAGGCGACAAGGTGGAACCGGGCCAGATGCTCGCCCTGATCGATCCGGCGCCGCTCGACAGCCGGATCGCCGAATCGGATGCCATGATCTCTCAGGCCCGCGCCCAGCTGGCCGAACTGATGAACGGCAGCCGCGCACAGGACGTCGGCCAGGCCCGCGCCCGGGTGGATGCCGCGCAGGCCGCATTGCGCAAGGCCCAGCAGGATGTGGACCGGCGCCAGTCACTGGTGGAGCCGGGCGCGATCAGCCGCGATGTGTGGCAGGCAACGCTGGCCCAGCGCGATCAGGCTCAGGCCCAGCTCAATGAAGCACAACAGGCACTGTCCAAGCTCAATCAGGGCGCGCGCGTAGAACAGATCGACGCGGCCAAGGCCCAGCTCAAGAGCGCGATGGCCGCGCGCGGCAGTCTGATGGTGGACCGGGGCGACACTGCCCTGCGCGCCGCGACTGCCGGCACCGTAGTTACCCGCGCGCAGGAACCGGGCGCCATCGTTCAGTCGGGGCAGACCGTGCTGACCCTGTCTATCGACCGCCCGCTGCGCGTACGCGCCTATGTTGCAGAGAGCGATCTTTCGCGCGTCGCGCCGGGCATGAAGGTGCAGGTGAAGGCCGACGGCAACCACAAGACCTACCAGGGCACGATCGGCTTCATTTCGCCGCGCGCCGAATTCACACCCAAGACGGTGCAGACCGAAGATCTGCGCACGGACCTTGTCTATCGCATGCGCATCACCGTGACCGATCCGGACGACAAGCTGCGCCAGGGCCAGCCGGTGACAGTAACGGTGACCGGCAAGTAAGGGCTCGAGGGGCTTCGCCATGCCTTCCGCCACCCTTCAGCCCCCTGAAGTGCCCTCTCAGGTCCCGAAGCCCGAGGCGGTTGCCGAGGCCATCGGCCTGACCAAGCGCTTCAAGGGCATGGATATTGATGCGCTGGCCGGCGTATCCATGACGGTTCAGGCCGGGAAGATCACCGGGCTGGTCGGGCCGGACGGCGCGGGCAAGACCACGCTGATTCGCCTGCTGGCAGGTCTGCTCCATCCCGATCAGGGCGAAGTGGCGATTCTGGGCCAGCCGCCAGCCGCCATGCTCGACCAGCTGGGTTACATGCCCCAGCGCTTCGGCCTGTATGAAGACCTGACGGTTCTGGAAAATCTCAGCCTCTATGCCGAACTTCGCGCCCTGCCGAAGGAAGAGCACGAGGAGACTTTCGCCCGGCTGCTGGCATTCACTGACCTTGCCCGGTTTCAGGACCGGCTGGCGGGCAATCTGTCCGGCGGCATGAAGCAGAAGCTGGGCCTTGCCTGCACGCTGGTACGCGCGCCCCGCCTGATGCTGCTGGACGAGCCGGGCGTTGGCGTCGATCCCATTTCCCGGCGCGAGCTGTGGGCAATGGTGGATCAGCTGACCGATCAGGGCATCGGCATCCTGTGGTCCACCGCCTATCTCGACGAAGCGGAGAAGTGCGACCGGGTCTATCTGCTCAACGAAGGCAGGCTGCTGTTCGACGGCGCACCGGGCGAACTGACCGGCCGCGTCGAAGACCGCGTGATTCAAGTATCCGGCTTCGAACCGCGCCGCCGCCGCTTCCTGACCCAGACGCTGGACCGGCCCGACATCATCGACGGCACGATTCAGGGCCGTTCCGTGCGCCTGCTGGTGCGCGACGGGCATGCCGTGCCAACCGCAGGCGATTTCGCGGCAGGCCCCGCCACCACGGTGCTCCCCGCGCAGCCGCGGTTCGAGGACGGATTCATCGAGATTCTGGGCGGCGGCCCCAAAGGCACCAGCGCATTGGCGGAGAATTACCGCACGGTAGAGCGGGGCGAGAATCACGCGATCGAGGCAGTGGGCCTGACCAAGCGCTTCGGCGCCTTCACTGCCGCCCAGTCGATGGATTTTGCCATCCCGCAGGGCCAGATCTACGGCCTGCTCGGCCCCAATGGCGCGGGCAAGTCCACTACCTTCAAGATGCTGTGCGGCCTGCTGACCCCCACCGAAGGGCGCGGTGCGGTGGCTGGCAACGATCTGCGCAGGGCGGCGGCAGAAGCGCGTGCATCGCTGGGTTACATGGCGCAGAAATTCTCGCTCTATGGCGATCTCAGCGTGGCGCAGAATCTCGATTTCTTCGCCGGCGCCTATAATCTGTCGCGCAGCGGGGCCCGGCGGGCCAAGGATGCCATGATCGAGATCTTCGATCTGGCCGACAAGCTCAACATGAATTCCGGCGCCCTGCCGCTGGGCTTCAAGCAGCGCCTCGCGCTGGCCTGCGCAGTGATGCACCAGCCGCCCGTGCTGTTCCTCGACGAGCCGACATCGGGCGTCGATCCGGTCACGCGGCGCATGTTCTGGACCCATATCAACGGCCTGGTTGAAAAGGGCGTGACCGTGCTGGTCACCACCCATTTCATGGACGAGGCCGAATATTGCGACGACGTTTCGCTGATCTACCGCGCGCGGCAGATCGCCACCGGCACGCCCGATTCGCTGAAGGCCAAGGCTGCTGAACTGACCGGCACGGCCGATCCGACGATGGAGGATGCCTTCATCGCCCTGATCGAGGCGAGCGATCTTGAACTGGAAGCGAACGGAGGCCCACCGGCATGAGTGCCCCCGGCAACCAGATCCGTTTCGACATGCGGCGCCTGAAGGCGATGATGGTGAAGGAATTGGCTCAGATCGTGCGCGATCCCTCCACCTTCCTGATCGCGCTGGCCATGCCCCTGCTGCTGCTGTTCCTGTTCGGCTATGCCGTGTCGCTGGATACGCAGGGCACAAAGGTGGCCGTGGTGATGGAGGATTCCAGCGCCCCGGCACTGGCCCTTGCCAACAGCTACGAAGCATCGAGCTATTTCTCCGTCACTCACCTGCGCAACCGCGAACAGGCGCGGCGCATGATGATCGGTGACGAGATCAGCGGCGTGGTGGTGATCCCGCAGGATTTCGGCAAGGTGGTACATGACGGACGCCTGCCCGACATTCAGATCGTTACCGACGGTTCGCAGCCCAACACCGCCATTTTCGTGGCCAGCCACGCGCAGGGCGTGTTCCAGACATGGGCCGCAAACGAAGGCCTGCCCGGCGTAATCGCCAAGGCCCCGCAGATAGAGCTTTCGGCCCGCTTCTGGTTCAATCCCGGCCTCAAGAGCCGCTATTTCCTCGTCCCCGGCGCCATCGCCATCGTGATGACCATGATCGGCACCTTGCTGACCGCACTGGTGGTGGCGCGCGAATGGGAACGCGGCACGATGGAGGCGATCCTTGCCACGCCGGTGAGCATGGCCGAATTCATCGCCAGCAAGATCCTGCCCTATTACCTGCTCGCGCTTGCCTCGATGACGCTGTGCACGGTGATCGGGGTAACGATGTTCGGCCTGCCGTTCCGTGGATCGCTGCTGGCGCTTTACCTCATCGCATCGGCCTTCCTGATGCCCGCGCTGGGGCTGGGGCTGTTCATTTCCTCGGCCACGAAGAACCAGTTCGTGGCCAGCCAAGTGGCGCTGCTGTCTTCCTTCCTGCCCACCTTCCTGCTGTCCGGCTTCATTTACGAGATAAGTTCCATGCCGGTGTGGATTCAGGCGATCACTTACGCAGTGCCTGCCCGCTATCTGATCCCCCCGCTGCAGACGCTGTTCCTAACCGGCGACATCTGGGCGCATTTCCTGCCCAATATCGCGGTGATGCTGGGCTTCGGCTTCCTGTTCTTCGCCCTGTCCTTCCGGGTCACGAAAAGGAGCCTCGACTGATGCAGCGCCTGAAAGCCAGCATCATCAAGGAAATCTGGTCGCTGCTGCGCGATCCGAAGGCGCGCATCGTGCTGGTGCTGCCACCGCTGCTGCAATTGTTCATCTTCACGTTCGCCACCACGCTGGATGTGAAGAATGTGGACGTTGCCGTGCTCGACCGGTCGGGCGGCACCCATGCGGCCGAACTGGTGCAGCGCATTTCCGGCAGCCCCAATTTCCGCAACATCCTCTATCTGCGGTCTTCCGAGGAACTGCGCCACGCGATCGACAACCAGCAGGTGATCGCCGCGCTGGTGATCGAGGAAGGGTTTGACCGCGCGCTGGACAAGGGCCAGCCTGCCCGGGTCGGGCTGGTGCTGGACGGGCGGCGCTCCAACGCGGCGCAGATCGTGGCCGGCTATATCGGACAGATCACGGCCGGAATGGACGCGGATGCCATGCCCCGGATGCAGGGCGGCGCGCAGGTGACCAACTGGTTCAATCCCACGCTGGACTTCATCTGGTTCACCTTGCCCGCGCTGATCGTGATTATCGTATCCATCGCAGGCCTGGCCATCACCAGCCAAACCGTGGCGCGCGAGCGCGAGCTGGGCACTTTCGACCAACTGCTGGTCAGCCCCCTGCGCGTGCATGAGATCGTGATCGGCAAGATCGTCCCACCATTTCTGGTGGGGGCCACCAACGGCACGCTCTATCTGTTCGTGGCGCAGGCGGTGTTCGGCGTGCCCTTCACCGGTTCCTATCTACTGTTCTTCATTTCGCTGGCGACCTATCTGCTCGCGCTGATCGGGGTGGGGCTGTTCGTCTCCTCCCTGTCGATGACCCAGCAGCAGAGCTTCCTCGGCAGCTTCGTGGCCACCACGCCGCTGATGCTGCTTTCCGGCTATGCCAGCCCCATCGCCAACATGCCGGAATGGCTGCAGACCGTAACCTACATCAATCCGGCGCGTTATTTCCTGATCATCGTGCAGGGCCTGTTCCTGAAGGGCATGCCCGCCACCGATGTGCTGCATCAGCTCTGGCCGCTGGTGCTGATCGCGCTCGTCACCCTGTCGGCCTCGGCCTGGCTGTTCCGGTCGCGAATGGAGTAATCCGATGCGTTTCCGCCTTCTCCTCCCGCTCCCCTTGCTCGCCCTGGCAGCCTGCACCGTCGGACCCGATTACGAACGGCCGCAAACCGCCATGGCCGGCGACTGGCTGGAGCCCGCATCCACCGCGCCGGTAACTTCGGCATGGTGGGAACAATTCGGCGATCCGCAGCTGACCGCACTGGTGGAGCGCGCATTGGCCACCAGCCCCGACATCCGGCAGGCCACGGCCCGCATTGCAGAGGCGCGCGCCATGCGCGAAGCAGCACAGGGCGGGCGCAAGCCGCAGGTGACCATGACGCGGGACACCACGCTCAACCGCATCAGCGAAAACGGGCAGATCCCTGTAGGCAACATTCCCGGCTTCGACCCGGAATTTCCGCTGATCGACAGCGGCTTCGACGCCAGCTGGGAAGTGGACACATGGGGCCGCACCACCCGCGAGATAGAGCGCGCGCGTGCCGTGGAACATGCCGCGCAATGGGCACAGCGCGATGCGGTCGTCTCGCTCACGGCGGAAATCGCGCGCACCTATGTCGACTTCCGGCTTGCGCAGGAACAGCTCGCCACCGCGCGCACCGAACAGCAGGCCAGCACTGCGCTGGCCGAACTGACCGCGCTGCGGGCCAAGGCAGGCGAAGGATCGCGGCTGGAGGCGGAACAGGTTAGCGCCGAACGCGAGGCACGGGCAGGCGCGGTCGCGCAAGCCCAAGCCGATGTTGCGGGGGCGGCCTATCGCCTTGCCGCGCTGGTGGGCACGCCACCCGAAGAGATCGTGCCAGACCTGCTGGCCAGCAGCGGCCCCGTGCCCGCCGCGCCCGATGCAGTGGCCAGCGGCATCCGGTCAGACCTGCTGGAACGGCGGCCCGACATTCGCCGCGCGGAAATGGACCTTGCCGCCGCCACCGCCGGGATCGGCGTGGCCAAGGCGGACCTCTATCCCCGCTTTACCCTGCAGGGCAGCATCGGCTTGCAAGCCCAGTCGGCAGACGATCTCCTGACGGGGGAAAGCCTGCGCTACATGGCCGGCGGCTTCTTCCGCTGGCCGATCTTCAACTTCGGCCGCATCCGCGCGCAGATCCGCGCGGCGGACGCCAAGGCGGACGGTGCGGCGGCAGCCTATGAGGCGGCAATCGTGAAGGCCCTGTCCGAAAGCGAAGGCGCGGCCAACCGCTTCGCCGCTTCCGCCCGGTCCGGCGCCAATGCCGCCACGGCCCTGCAGCGCGAGCAACAGGCATGGACCCTTGCGGGACTGCTGTTCGAACGGGGCGAAACCAGCAAGCTGCAGCTGGAACAGGCAAGGCTGCGGCTGACCCAAGCCGAACGACAGGATGCACAGGCCCGCGCAGGCAAGGCCGCATCGGCCATCGCTTTGTACAAGTCGCTGGGCGGCGCATGGCAGGACGAGGCGGCGGAGTAGGGTTTTCCAGTCGCCCCCTGCGTCATCCCGGGCTTGATCCGGGATCCCGCAAGCTTGCGCCCTCTTTCGTCATCCCCGCGCAGGCGGGGATCCAGCAGCAACCGCCGGAACTGGCTTCCCGCCTGCGCGGGAATGACGAAGAGTGGAGACACGCCGCACCCTGCGCTGGCGAATGCGGAGTAACGCCGGGTGGAGAACAACCGAGCGGACGGGGCCGTGCCGGTCTTTCTGGCGCGCGGCACAAGGCTGGGGTGACTCCATGAAATCCCCATGATGCACATCTCTTGCACATCCCACCTCTAGACCGCTATATAGATGTTTCATACATCAGGAATCACAGATGATCACTGCCCAGCAAATCCGCGCCGCCCGCGCGCTTCTCGGGATCGACCAGAAGCAGCTGGCCGAACTGGCGGGTGTCTCCCTGCCCACCATCCAGCGGATGGAGGCGAGCGAGGGGCAGGTGCGCGGCACGGTGGATACGCTGGTGAAAGTAATCGGCGGGCTGGAAAAGGCCGGGATCGAGATCATCGGCGAACATTCGCCCAGCGCCGGGATCGGCCGGGGCGTGCGCCTGCGCGAGACCATCGCGGGAGCGTCCAGCGGTGCAGATGCATCGCTGCTTTATGACAAGCAGGCCCCGCAACCGGCCCCCGCCCCTAAGGGCAGCCCGAGGCACGAATGATGGCCAGCCTGCCCTCCGCCTTCACCCCCAAGCTGATCACGGCCTTCCGCGAAGGCTACACGCTCGCCCGGCTGCGCGCCGATGCCATGGCCGGGCTGACCGTGGCGATCGTGGCTCTGCCGCTTTCCATGGCTCTGGCCATCGCCAGCGGCGCCTCGCCCGACAAGGGGCTGGTGACGGCCGTAGTGGCGGGCTTCTTCATTTCGGCACTGGGCGGATCGCGCGTGCAGGTGGGCGGGCCGACCGGCGCCTTCGTGGTGGTGATCGCGGGCGTGATCGCGCAGCATGGCTATTCCGGGCTGGTGCTGGCCACAATCCTTGCCGGGATCATCCTGATCGTGGCGGGCTATGCGCGGCTGGGCCAGCTGATGAAATTCGTGCCCATGCCGGTGGTGACGGGCTTTACCGCGGGCATCGCCGTGATCATCGCCTCCAGCCAGGTGGGCGATTTCCTTGGCCTGCAGGCGGGCAAGGTGCCGGCCGAATTCCTGGGCAAGTGGGAAGCCTATCTCAACGCCATAGGCACGATGAGCTGGCCCGCGCTGGGCGTGGGTGCCGGATCGCTGGCGGTGATCCTGCTGCTGAAGCGCATCAACCCCAAGCTGCCCGGCTATCTGATCGCCATTGGCGTCGCATCGCTGGCCGTGCTGCTGCTCGGCCTACCGGTGGAGACCGTGGGGGCGCGCTTCCCCGATATGCCCACCAGCCTGCCCATGCCGGAAATGCCGCGCTTCACCATGGCCATGCTGCGCGACGTGCTGCCATCGGCCTTCACCATCGCCTTCCTTGCCGGGATCGAGGCGCTGCTGTCCGCCGTGGTGGCCGACGGGATGACCGGATACAAGCACCGCCCCAATCAGGAACTGATCGGGCAGGGCGTGGCCAATCTCGCCTCTGCCTTGTTCGGCGGGCTGCCCGCCACCGGCGCGATTGCCCGCACCGCAACCAATATCCGCGCCGGCGCGCAGACGCCCATGGCGGGCATCTTCCATTCGCTGGCCCTGCTGGTGGTGCTGCTGGTGGCAGGCGGTCTGGTGGCCTATGTGCCCATGCCCGCGCTTGCCGCGATCCTGCTGATCGTGGCCTGGGGCATGAGCGAAGTGGAACGCTTCCGCATGTTGCTGCGCATGGATGTGGGCGAACGCGCGCTGCTGCTGCTCACCTTCGCGCTGACCGTGCTGGTGGACCTGACCGTGGCGATCGGCGTGGGCGTGACGCTGGCCTCGCTGCTGTTCATGGCTCGCATTTCCAGCGCCACCGGCGTGCTGGCGGACGATCGCAGCATCGAGGACCCGGGCCAGCGCGCCGCCCTGCCGCAGGGCGTGGAAGTGTTCCGCATTGCAGGGCCGATGTTCTTCGGCGTGGCGGGCGACATGCTGGATACGCTGACCCGCATCGGCCAGGTGCCGCGTGCGGTGATCCTGCGGCTGGACCGGGTGCCCTACATGGATTCCTCAGGCCTTGCCGTGCTCGAAACCTTCGTGCGGCAGGCGAAGGAACGCCAGACGCGAGTGATCCTGTGCGACATGCAGCCCGGTGTGTGGGAAACCCTCGCCCGTGCCGAACCGCGCTTTGCCGGGGCGGAACGGGTGAAGTCTCTGGATAGCGCCATCGCCCGGATCGACCGCCGCTCGACCGACTGAGGCCCCAAACCTGCACCGCTCGCCGCGCTTGCGCTGCCGTCACACCGTTTCTGCGCCCCGCTCCTAGCGGGTGGGCTGGCTTGCGTGGCACAAGCTGGCTCAAACAGATCGGAGAGAGGCCATGGCCAGCAAATACGAACAGGAAGTCTATGATTGCATGAACCCGACGCTCGACCTGATCGAGCGGACGGAAAACCCTCTGCACCGCGCGATCCTGCTCAATTATTGCCGCCACGTGCATCTGGAAGGCGCGGCGATGTTCAAGGAAATCACTGCCGACGACATGATGGCGGACGATCCCGTCTATCACGTGTGCTGGGGCGATAATCCCGTGCAGGTCCACGGCAAGCAGGGCGTGTTCGATTTCTATTCGTCCATCGGCGACATCGTGCTGTGGAACAGCGGCGATCAGGTGGCCGTGGCCGATTGGGGCATTGCCGACGAGATGTGGTTCCACCAGATGTCCACCGGCGCGGAACTGGCCAAGATCGGAATCAAGGCGGAAAAGGAAGAGGGGCTCTATCTCGTCTCCAGCCGCCAGGCCTTCATCTGGCCCTATAATGACAAGGCGCTGCTGACGGGCGAGCACCTGTATGAAGACAAATCCACCCTCACCATCGAGGAAATCGACCCGGCCGAATATATGACGCCCGAACGTGTGCGCGAGATTCACCGCGAATGTCTGGTCGATCTCGAACAGCGCTTCGGCCCGAATTATTGGGTCTACAAGGGCTGAGCGAAGGCTGCGCTCCAAGGCAAGTCTTGCGCATCCCCCTTGTGCCATCCCATGATGCGGAAAAATCCGCATGAGAGGAAGGAACTGGGGGATGCGTTTTACCACACTCAAGGGGGCAGGCCTTGCCGCCGCCGCAATCGGGCTAGCCGCCGCCGCGCCAGCACAGGCCGAATGGGTCGCCAGCTGGACGGCATCGCCCCATGCGCCGCTGGGCACGGAAGGGCCCTTTGCCGCCGCTTCTTATGACAATGTCACGCTCAGCCAGATCCTGCGCCTGAGCGAGGGCGGCACCAGCGTTCGGCTGCGCTTTTCCAACCGCTATGGCCCCGGCCCGCTGGAAATCGGCGCGGCGCGGATCGTGCGGATCGACGATGCGGGCAAGGAAGTGCCCGGCAGCGCCCGCATGCTGACTTTCGGCGGCGAGGCCGGGGCAGTGATCCCGCGCGGCGCGCCTTTCGTCAGCGATGCCGTGAAGCTGGACCTGCCCGATCTGGCGCGGTTGAAAGTGGAATTCTACCTGCCCAAGCCGACCGGCCCCTGCACCTGCCACCTTACCGGCATGGACGAGCTGGCCGTGTCGCCCCCCGGCAATCACGTGGGCAAACCCTTCGAGCCTGTGTCCAAGGCGCAGTTCCGCGCGTTCCTGAGCGTGGTGGAAGTGGATTCGCCCGATGCGCTGGGCACTATCGTGGCCTTTGGCGATTCGATCACAGACGGGGTGGGCTCCACTCCCGGCGCCAATCGCCGCTGGCCCGATATTCTGGCCGACCGGCTGCAGGCCGCGGGCAAGGAATGGGCTGTGGCCAATGCGGCGATCAGCGGCAACCGCATCCTCAGCCCCGGCATGGGCGAGGCGGCACTGGCCCGCTTCGACGAGGACGTGCTGAGCCTGCCCAATGTGAAATACATGATCGTGTTCGAAGGGGTGAATGACATCGGCAACCGCTTCGGCGTGCGCAGCGGCGGGCCGCAGCTGCCGGGGCTGGACCAGCCGCAGATCACGGCGGAGCAGATGATTGCCGGCTACAAGCAGATCATCGCCCGCGCCCATGAAAAGGGCATCAAGGTGATCGGTTCGCCAATCGGCCCCTATAAGGGCGCCAGCTACTGGACCGAGGAAGGCGAAGCCGCGCGCGAGCAGATCAATCACTGGATTCTCACCGGCGGGGCCTTCGACGGGATCGTGCGGCTCGATACCGCCTTTGCCGACCCGGCCGACCCGCGCCAGATGCGCGAAGGCTATCACATGGGCGACCATCTGCATGGCAGCGATGCCGGGCTGAAAGCCGTGGGCGATTCGATCGACTTGAAGCTGTTCAAGGCGCACTGAACCGCCAGACCTGGCCCACTTTCCGAGAAATGGCACCGGGCGGCGGAACTGCGCCGCTCGGTTCATCGCATGCTTAGCTTCAGGTTAACTTCTCAGGCCTAGTCCGCCTCCATGGGGATAGGTGTTTTCACGCGCATGCTTGCATGCCTTGCGCTGCTGATCGCGGCCACCTTGGCCATTCCCTCCCCTGCTGTTGCCCATGAAGAAGGGGCGGCCAAGATCCAGCCGACCTGTCACGCCTTCAGCCCCGCCACCACTTCCTATGCCGAACTGGCGGCCGATCCATCCGCATGGATCTGCAATTCCACCCATTGGAAAGACTTGCAGCCCGCCGGCTGGCTGCGCTTCGAAGCGAGTGCGTGGCGTGGGCAGCCTTTGCCTGCGGCCCTGGTGACCCGCGTCACCAAGTTCGACAAATTGAGTATCTTCTCCGTCAATCGCGATGGCACGGTGGAGGCACTGGGCCTTGGCCCGCAGGATGTTACACCGCGTGCGGGCCGCTCCGTCTTTTCCGCGCCATTGCCTAAAGTGTCCGCCGACACGGTGGCCATCGTGGTGCGCTTCGAACGGCCTTGGAATGCGGCCGTGCTTTCCGACGCTCGCCTTTCCAGCTCGTGGGAAGGCGGCGGTTGGTCTACAGCGATGCTGACAGCTTTCGGCATGCTGGCAGGCCTGCTGTTGGCTCCGCTGATTTTCGATCTCGCGATCTATTCGGTGCTGCGCCAGCGCTTCGTGCTGTGGCATGCGACGCTGGTCGTCTCGATGATCGCATACGTCATCAGCTTTTCCGGGCTGATCGTGCTTTACGCCGATTTCGGTGTGGTCACGCTGGCCAAGATCAACGGGTTCGCCCCCGCATTGGCAGTGGCGCTGGCGGGCTTTTTCGTTGCCGATTATCTCGAGCCGGAAAAGCTGAGCCCCAATATGCGCCTCGCCTTGCGGATCGCCAGCGCGCTGGTGGTGATAGGGCCGGGGCTGATCACGCTGCATCCGCCCTTCCTCGATTATCGCTCGCACCAGTTCTATTTCATCGGCTTCATTCCCGCGCTGGCCATCCATGTGCTGGCCATGGCCCAGGCGCTGCGGCGCGGCAGCCGTGCGGTGAAGTTCCAGATCGCGGCATGGGCGCCGATCTTCCTGTGCGCGGTCGAACGGATAGTCCGCGGTGTCGGTTTCTATGGCGCGCCTTCGCTGGTGGACGAGCTGTTCTATGCCGCGCTGGTGGTGGAAGTGATCATTTCCGCGATGGGCGTGGCCGACCGCATGATGACCCTGCGCGATCAGCGCGACACTGCCCGCACCCGCGCGCAGGTGCTGGAAACTCTGGCCGATCACGATCCGCTGACCGGGCTGCTGAACCGCCGCGCGATCGAGCCGCGCTTCCATCAATTGTGCCAGCACGGCTTTTCCACTTACGCCCTGCTCGATCTGGATCACTTCAAGGCGATCAACGATCTGCACGGCCATGCCATGGGCGACGAAGTGCTGCGCGCCGCCGCCCGCAATCTGTTGCCCGATGAAGATACGCTGGTGATGCGGCTGGGCGGGGAGGAATTCCTGCTGCTGCTGCGTGGACCCGATGCCCGCGCCCGCGCCGAACAGCGCCGCCAGATGCTGCCGATCCGGATCGCGGAAGAAGTTCCGGGGCTCAGCCGCCTGGTCACGGCAAGCATGGGCGTGGTGGAAGGCCCGCCCGAAGCCATGGCCGCCAGTTCCTTCCGTACGCTCTATTCCCGTGCCGACAAGCTGCTCTACGAAGCCAAGCAGGCCGGGCGCAATCGCACTATCGGCGAAAAGCTGACCCTGTTCGATGCCCATGGGAAAGACCGACGCGGCAACGACAGGCGCCGGCAGGAAAGGCGCACCCAAGGCAGTGCGGGGCGCAGCAAGAGCGCCTGATCAGGCCGGCATGAAAGGCGCGGATATATCCGGCGTGATGCGCTGGGGGCGGCCGGTTTCCCGGTCGATCATCGCCCAGATCGAACGCACCTTCACGATGGGCTTTCCGGCTGCATTGGTGAAATCCACACAGCGCAGGAAACGCGCACCCTGCGGCGGATCGGGGATGAAGGTGCGCGCGGTCACTTCCTCGCCCTCCACGATATTGCCGCGATAATCGATCTCGTGCCGGGTGACGAACCAGACATATTTCGCCTGATGCTCCGGCGGGGCCACCGCTTCCCAATGGGCCGTGGCGATGTCCTGCACCCATTGCAGCCACACCATGTTGTTCACATGCCCGTTGAAGTCGATGTGCTCCGGCCCGGCCGTGAAGCTCATCGTGTAGCTGTTGCTCATTGCGTGATTCCTAGCGCCCCGCGCCAAGCTGCCACAAAATGAAGGCGAATTCCTCTGCTGTTTCCTTCAGGCTTTCGAAACGGCCGGATTTCCCGCCATGGCCCGCGCCCATATTGGTCTTGAGGATCAGTTCATTGCCGTCGGTCTTCAGCTCGCGCAGCTTCGCCACCCATTTGGCCGGCTCCCAATAGGTCACGCGCGGATCGTTGAGACCTGCCGTCACCATGATCGGCGGATAGGCCTGCGCCTTTACCTGATCATAGGGCGAATAGCTGCGGATCAGTTCGAAGGCGGCCTTGTCCTCGATCGGGTTGCCCCATTCGGGCCATTCGCCGGGAGTGAGCGGCAAAGAAGCATCCAGCATGGTGGCCAGCACATCCACGAATGGCACATGCGCCACCACGGCGCCCCACAGGCCCGGGTCCGAATTGGCGACCGCGCCCATCAGTTCCCCGCCTGCCGAACCGCCGGAAATGCTGATCTGCCCAGCCTGCGTATAGCCCAGCGCGATCAGGCCCTGCGCCACATCCACAAAATCGTTGAAGGTGTTGGTCCGCCGTTCCAGCTTGCCCGCCTTGTACCAGGCGCGGCCCAGATCGTCCCCGCCGCGAATATGGGCGATGGCATAGGTAAAGCCGCGATCCACCAGGCTGAGCCGCGTGGTGGAAAAGCCCGGCTCTATCGAAATGCCATAGGCACCATAGCCATAGAGATGCAGCGGGCCGGGGCTCCCCGTATTCATTTGGGCGCGATCCTTGCGATAGACCACGCTGACCGGGATCTTCGTACCATCGCGCGCGGCGATTTCCAGCCGTTCCGTCGCATAGAGCGAAGCATCGTAGCCCGAGGGGATTTCCTGCACCTTGAGCAGGTCCATGCTGCGATCCGCCACGGTGTAATCATAGACCGAGCGCGGGCTGACCATGCTTTCATAGGAAAGGCGCAGCTTTTCCATTGCCCATTCGGGATTGTCGCCCAGCCCGGCGACATAGCTCGCTTCGGGGAAAGTGATCGGCTCGATCCGCGCAGGATCGTCGTAATAGCGAATTTCCACCTGATCGAGCCCGGCGCGGCGGCCTTCGATTACGTAGAAATCCCTAAAGAGATCGAAGCCAGTGAGATAGAACTCGTCCGTCCCTTCAATCAGCGTGGTCCAACTGCCCGGATCGGCCAGCGGCGCCGTGGCGAGGCGGAAATTCTCATGCGTGTCGTTGGTATGGATGAACAGCGTGCCGTCCCGCTCGTCCACGTCATATTCCACGCCAGCCTGCCGCGCCTTGATCAGGATCGGCGTGGCCAGCGGATCGTTGGCCGGGATCAGCCGCGCTTCGCTGGTTTCATGGTCGCCCGTGGAAATGACCACCCATTTCTCATTGGCGGACAGGCCGGAGCCGACGCGGAAGCCTTCATCATCCTCGTGATACAGCTCCACATCCTGTTCCAATGGCTGGCCCAGCCAGTGCAGGCGGACATTGTCCGTGCGCCATTGTTCATTTGCCAGCGAATAGATCAGGCCCTTGTCGCCCGCGACCCACACGAGCGAGGAAAGCGTGCCGGGAATCGTATCGGGCAGCAATTCGCCCGTGGCCAGATCCTTGATCCGCACGGTGAAGCGTTCGGAGCCGTTATCGTCCACCGCATAGGCCAGCATCATGCCGTTCTGGCTGAGCGACAAAGCGCCGAGGCGGAAATATTCCAGATCGCCCGCCAGCGCGACTTCATCCAGGATCAGTTCGTCCGCGCTGCCATCGTCCGGCGCGCCGACCGGGCGGCGCCACCATTTCTTGTATTCCGCGCCTTCCTCGAACTCGATCCAGTAGAGCCAGTCGCCGTCCTTCTGCGGCACGGACTTGTCCGCTTCCTTGATGCGGGCGCGCATTTCGGTGAACAGGCTGTCGATCAGCGGCTGGTGCGGTTTCATCCGCGCTTCGAACCACGTATTCTCCGCCTCCAGATGGGCGAGCACTTCCTTGTCCGTCACTTCGGGATAACCGGGATCGCGCAGCCATGCGTAATCGTCGGTCACGGTGATGCCGTGATGGGTGACGGAATGGGGCTTCTTTGCCGCGAGAGGGGCAGTAACGGGCGTTGCGGGTGTGGTATCGGCCATGATCCCGCCCTATGTTGGTGCGGAAAGGACCGCAAGCAATGCTGATGCAGACTCACGAAGCCCGTCTCACCGCCCTGAGGAAGGAACTCGCCTCACGCGGGCTCGATGGCTTCGTGGTGCCAATCAGCGACGAGCATATGAGCGAATATGTCGGCGCCTATGCCCAGAGGCTTGAATGGCTGACCGGCTTCGGCGGTTCGGCCGGCACGGCGGTCGTCCTTGCCGACAAGGCGGCGATCTTCGTCGATGGCCGCTATACATTGCAGGTGCGCGATCAGGTGGACGGCGCCCATTGGGAATATCAGGGCGTGCCCGAAACCAGCCCCGCCAAATGGCTGGGCGCGAATGCGCCCGATGGCGCGACCATCGGCTATGATGCCTGGCTCCATTCCAAGGGCTGGGCAGACGCCGTGGCCCGCGCGCTGGCACCCAAGGGCAGCAGGCTCGTCGCGGTGGACAGCAATCCGGTGGACGCCGTGTGGCAGGACCGACCCGAGCCCTCGCTGGCCCCCGCCCTCGTCCATGAAGATGCCTATTCCGGCAAGCCCAGCGCGGAAAAGCGCGCCGAACTGGGCGAATGGCTGAAGACCTATGGCCTCGATGCCGCGGTGATCGCAGCGCTCGATTCCGTTGCCTGGCTGCTCAACATCCGCGGCACCGATGTGGAGCGCACGCCGGTGACGCTGTCCTACGTGGTCGCCCATGCGGACGGCACGGCCGATCTGTTCATCGCGCCCGAGAAGGTCACTCCCGAACTGGTGGCCCATCTGGGCAATGCCGTGCGCCTGCGCAACAAGGCGGAGTTCGTTTCCGCTCTCGAAGAACTGCACGGCAAGCGCGTGGCGGCCGATCCCACCAATTGCGTGGCAGGCATTTTCGCCGCGCTGGACAATGCGGGCGCGGTAGTGGTCGAAACCGGCGATCCCTGCGTGCTGCCCAAGGCGATCAAGAATCAGGTGGAACTGGACGGCCACCGCGCCGCACAGGCGCGCGACGGGGCTGCCGTCACCCGCTTCCTCCATTGGCTGTCGCTCGAAGGGCCGAAGGGCACTGTCACCGAAATGTCCGCAGCGGAAAAGCTGCACCAGTTCCGCCGCGAATGCGGCGATCTGCGCGACCTGTCCTTCGACACGATTTCCGGCTCCGGCCCGAATGGCGCCATCGTGCATTACCGCGTGAGCGAGGAGACTGACCGCACGCTGGAACCGAACAGCGTCTATCTGGTCGATTCGGGCGGACAATATCCCGATGGCACCACCGACATCACCCGCACCGTGTGGATCGGCCCGGACGAGCCGCCGCATGAAGTGAAGGACCGGTTCAGCCGCGTGCTGCGTGGCAATCTGGCGCTTGCCACCCAGACCTTCCCCACCGGCACCACCGGCAGCCAGCTCGATACGCTGGCGCGCCAGTTCCTGTGGCGGGCCGGGCTGGATTATGCCCATGGCACCGGCCACGGCGTAGGCAGCTTCCTGTCCGTGCATGAAGGCCCGCAGCGCATTGCCAAGGCGCGCGGCGCGCAGGCAGGCGGCGAGCAGGAATTGCTGCCCGGCATGATCCTTTCCAACGAGCCAGGCTATTACAAGACCGGCGAATACGGCATCCGGGTGGAAAATCTGGTGGTGGTGGAAGAACGCCACATCCACGGCGCGGAAGGGGCCTGGCTGGGCTTCGAAACGCTCACTCTGGTTCCCATCGACCGCCGCCTGATCGACGTCGACCAAGTGACCGACAATGAACGCGCCTGGTGGGACTTCTATTGCGCGCGGGTGTGGGACGTGATCTCTCCCCAGCTGGAAGGCGAGGTACTCGCCTGGCTGGAAGAGCAATGCGCACCGCTCTGACGACATAAAACAAAGGGGAGAGGCCGCCATGGCCAGACACGTGCTGGAAACCAACCCCATCCATCTGGGCAGGGGCGCCAGCGCGATCCCTCAGCCGGAATTCCCGCGCGATGAGCGGGCAATGCAATGGTATGCCGATTACACCGCGCGCCACGGGGATGACGGGGCCGAGGGACGGCTGGTTTCCCTGTTTCGCTTCACCGAAAGCTGGCCCGGCTGGGAAATGCACCCGGCGGGCGATGAAGTGGTGGTCTGCCTTTCCGGCACGATGGAGCTGATCCAGGAACTGGAGGACGGCACCCATGTGCACACCCGCCTTTCCCCAGGCGAATATGCGATCAACCCGCCCGGCACTTGGCACACGGCGGATATTGAGGGGGAGGCGACCGGCCTGTTCATCACTGCCGGTGAAGGCACGCAGCACCGCCCGCGCTAAGCTCGCCCGCCGCCATCTTGCAGCCCGATGAACACGCCCGTTCAGACGCGACACTTTGCGACAATTTTGCCGCAGCCCGGCATAAACCAGCGACATGCGCGCAGTAAAACCTGTCTCATGAGCTGCGGGGTCCGCTTCAGTCCCCTCCCTCCCACTGGGCCTCGCAGCTCCCCAATTCCATCCTTTCGGATTATGGAGCCCCCTACGATGCGCAAGATCACTCTCGCACTTTCGGCCGCCGCGCTGGCAATGGCCGGCGCCGCTTTCGCCCAGCCGGGCGCTGCCCCCAATGGCCCCGGCAATGCCCCGCAGACTCGCGCCGAGGTCGAAAAGCATGTCGACGCCATGTTCGCCCAGATGGATGCGAACAAGGACGGCAAGCTGGATGCCAAGGACCGCGAAGCCCGCGGCGCGGAACACTTCGCCAAGATCGACAAGGACGGCAACGGCCAGATCAGCCGCCAGGAATTTGCCGATGCACGCCCTGGCCCCGATGGCCCGCCCCCGCCGATGGACGGCAAGGGTCCGGGCAAGGGCATGAAAGGCCACGGCAAGAAGGGCCATCCCGGCATGGCCTTTGGCGGCCCCGGCCCGATGATGGACCCGCAGGCAGCCGATACGAACAAGGACGGTGCGATTTCGAAGGACGAGTTCAGGGCGGCTGCCCTTGCCCGTTTCGACAAGATCGATACCGATCATGACGGCACGATCTCTAAAGCCGAGCGCAAGTCCGCCAAGCAGGCCCACAAGGCCGAACGCAAGGCAGAAGGGCGCGCCAAGCGCCAGGCGCCGGACGGCAAGTCGGCCAGGTAATCAGTAAGGCACAAGGGGGCGCGATATGACGAGCGAGAATGCGGCACCGATCCGCATCCTGCTGGTGGACGACGAACCGGGCCTGCGCGAGCCCCTGGCGGAATATCTCATCCGCCAGGGGTTTGCCGTGACCCAGGCCGCCAGCGCAGCGGAAGCACGCACCGTGCTGCTCAGCCAGACACCGGAGCTTGTGCTGCTGGACATCATGATGCCCGGCGAGGACGGCCTTTCGCTCTGCCGCCACCTGACCGAGGCGAAGGAACTTCCCGTTATCCTGCTGACCGCCAAGGGCGAGGCGATGGATCGGATCGTCGGCCTTGAAATCGGGGCGGACGATTACGTGGTGAAGCCCTTCGAGCCGCGCGAACTGGTCGCCCGGATCAAGAGCGTGCTGCGCCGCGCCACACGCGGCGGCCCCGTGCCGCAGGAAGATGCACATTACGAATTCGAAGGCTGGCGGCTTGATCCGGTCAAGCGCCGCCTGATCGACCCGCAAGGGGTGCTGGTGCCGATTTCCTCGGCCGAGTTCCGCCTGCTGGTCGCCTTTCTCGACCATCCGCGCCAGGTGATGGACCGCGACCGCCTGCTGGACATGGTGCAGGGCCGCGAAGCGCATCTGTTCGATCGCGCGGTCGACAACCAGGTGAGCCGCCTGCGCCGCAAGATCGAAGTGGATTCGCGCGAACCGCGCCTGATCCAGACCGTGCGCGGCGGCGGCTATGTGCTGGCAACGGACGTGCGGCGCACTCTGCCGGGAACCGGCACGTGAAGCTGCGCCTCTATCCTCGCAGCCTGCTGGGCCAAATGCTGCTGGCGGTGGCCGTGGCCCTGCTGGTGGCGCAGGCGATTTCCGCTGCCCTGCTCTATCGCGCGTCCGAACAGCGCCGGCAGATGGGCGTGGCCAATGGCCTCGCCTTCCAGCTCGTTTCCGAACCGCGCATCGATTACCGCGAGACAGAGCCGAACCACGCATCGCAGGACAAGCGAGAGATTGAACGCCGCGATGAAGACCGGCCCCGCCGCTGGCAGCGCCTGCGTGTGGAACATACGGCAGACAATCCGCTTCACCCCGGCGAGATGCGCGACGCCGCGCGTGAAGAACAATTGCGCGCCATTTTGGCCGAACAGGGAATCGAACCTGCCCAACTTGTGGTGACGAGCCGCAACGTGTCGGACGACCCCTATGTGGAACAGCGCCTGCGCGACACGGACAGGTGGCGTGTCCGCCCGGACTGGGCCGAACGCGATCTGATTGTCGCCGGCCTCCAGCGCAAGGGCGAGAAGGACTGGACCGTGGCCCGCATGCCCCACCCTGCGCCCGAACCGGGTGCGCTGGGCGGGATCATCGGGCAGACCATGATTATCTATGCCGTGCTGGTTGGCGGCCTTGCCCTGCTGCTGCGCCGCATCACCCGGCCGCTGGCCGCCCTGACGCGGCGCATGGAACAATTCGCCCGCACGCGTGAGACGGATGGGCAGTTGCAACCCGCCGGGCCGGACGACACGCGCCGCCTGATCGAGGCCCATAACGAGATGGAAGCCCGCATTGCCGCCCTGCTGGACGAAAAGGACGTGATGCTGGGCGCCATCGGTCACGATCTGAAGACCCCGCTGGCTGCGCTGCGCGTGCGCATCGAATCCGTGGAAGACCCGACCGAGCGCGACCGCATGGCCGCCACGATCGAAGACATCACCCGCACGCTGGACGACATCCTGTCGCTCGCCCGTGTCGGCCGCCCGTCGGACCAGCCCGAAACCACCGATCTTGCCGCCCTGACGGCATCGGTGGTGGAGGAGTTCGAGGATATGGGCGAGGATGTGGAATTCGGCGAAACCAGCCGCATCGCCGCGCTGATCCGCACCACCTGGCTGCGCCGCGCCCTGCGCAATCTGGTGGCCAATGCCCTGCGCTATGGCGGGGGCAAGGCACGCGTTTCCCTGCTACGCGAAGGCCGCATGGCCGTGCTGCGCGTGGAAGACGATGGCCCCGGCATTCCCGAACACGAGATCGGCGCGATGATGGAACCGTTCCGCCGGGGCGAAAGCTCCCGCAATCGCGGCACAGGCGGATCGGGCCTTGGCCTGACGCTGGCCCGCGCGATTGCGGATCAGCACGATGGCAGCCTGCGCCTTGTCAATCGCCACGGCCCCGGCGGCGAGGTAATTGGCCTGACCGCCGAAATCCGCGTTCCGCTGGCCTGAGCCCCCTACCTACTTTGCGGACAGCACCGCCGCACGGGCCGCTTCCCCGCGCGCGGCAACCAGCGCATCGCAATCGCGCACTTCTTCCATCGTGCGCTCAAAGGGCAATTGCGCGGGCGTATTGGCCACCAGTTCGCCGAACTGGCTTTCAAACTCGCTTGCCCGCTTGGCCGAGCAGAAGCCGGACAGCATGCCCGGGATCGAACGGGTCACGAAAATGCCGCCCATCTGCTGCACCAGATCGCGATAATTGGTGCGCAGCCATTCTGCGCCGAAATCGCGCGTCTTCTCGCGGCGCAACACGCCGGTGATCAGACGCAGCTTTTCGGTGGGTCGCAGCCTTTCATCCTTAAAGCCGTTGAGCAGCCAGTCCGCGATCTTCGCATCGCCCTTGCCCGCCAGCGCGCCGAGGGCGGCCGGGCGGAACACCGGATCCTGCGAGGCGAGCGCCTTGCCCGCCAGATCCTTCACTCTGGCAAGATCCCCTTCGTCGATATAGACGGCCAGCGCATCGGCCATGAAGGCATCGTCCAGCGCCGCCTGATCCCCGCCCAGATAGGCCCGAGCCGCATTGAGCAGGGTTGCGCGCACGCCCGCGTCATGCGCCGCGCTGGTCAGGCGGGTGACGAGCCGGTCGCGCCGTTCGCTCGTTTCTGCATCGGCACCGGCATAGGCCCCGCGCCGGGGATCGAAGCCGATCTCCTTGAGCTGGCTTGCATAAAGGCCGTCTACCAGTTGGCGGAATGCCTCTTCGGATTTTCCTTCCAGCGATCCGCCCGTGTCGAGCAGGGCCAGCGTCGACCCGGCTTCCGCGAAGGCGTAGGAATCGGGATTGGCTGCCAGCTTGCGGGTCAGGGCAATCAGCTGTTCCGGGCTGGCGCGCCCGGCGAGGTAGCTGGCCCGCAGGCTGTCCGCCACGGCCTGTGCTTCACCCCCGGTCAGAGTATCGGCAGTGGCGATCAGCCTGTCCCATTCTTCGGCGGGCAGTTCGAACCGGTAATAGCCCGTGCCCCCGGCGTTGGGCAGCAGCGCCCCATCACCCGCAATCGCGAAGGGCATCGACTTGTCGGCCAGCAGTTCGCACTTGCGCTCCGCCGCCGAACCTATTGTCCGCATGCACAAGGGCACTTGCCACTGCACATCCGGCCCCTTGCTGCCATAGCGGACATAGCGGCTCTGGCTGACTGTGTAGGTGCCCTGCGAACCGCTGACGGTAACCAGCGGCACGCCCTGCTGTTCGACAAAGCTCTTCATCGCCGAAACAATGCGCGGATCGCCCGCAGCGCCTGCCAGGGCGGAAAAGAAATCGTCGCCCGTGGCATTGGCGAAGGCATGGTTGGTAAGGTGCTGGTGCACACCGGCGCGGAACTTCTCCTCGCCCATGAAGGCGGCGATCATCGCAATGACATGGCCGCCCTTGCCATAGGTGATCGTATCGAAGGCCGCATCGATCTGGCCATTGGTCAGGATCGGCTCACGGATCGGCCGACCGGCCACCAGCGCATCGGTATCCATCGCTTCGAAGCCTTCGCCCAGCGCGCCTTCCCACACGCGCAGATCGGGCCGCCACTGATCGGCGACGTAATAGCCCACCCAGTTGGCGAAGCTTTCGTTCAGCCAGATATCATCCCACCATTCGGGCGTGACGAGATCGCCGAACCACTGATGGCCCAGCTCATGTGCCAGCACCATGCCCGCCACCCGCTTGGATGAAACCGGCGCGCTTTCGTCCAGCATGACGATCTGATCTGCATAAAGCACCGCGCCCGCATTCTCCATCGCGCCGGGCATGATCGGCGAGGTGATCTGGTCAAGCTTTTCATAAGGATACGGAATGCCGAAATAGCGTTCCAGCAGCGGAATGATCCTGGCTGTTGCATCCAGAGCGAAGTCGCTCTGCCCGGCATTTTGCGGCGTGGTGATCAGGCGCTGGGCAAGCGGGGCGGGCCGTTCCGGCGTGGCCGGGATCGTCCCTTCGGCAACCGAGAACGGGCCGACCATGAAGGCCGCCAGATAGGTCGGCAGCGGCTTGGTCTGGGCATAATGGTGCACGTCCCACTCGCCGTCCGTGCTGCTGGAAACCTCTGGCGTGTTCGACACGGCAACCAGCCCGCGCGGCGTGCGCAGGGTTACGGTGAAGTGCACCTTGAAGCCCGGCTCGTCAAACGAAGGGAAGGCCTGGCGCGCGTCGATCGATTCGAACTGCGTCCACGCAAACCACTGATCGCCCACCTTAGTACGGAAGATGCCCGCCGGGCCTTCATTGAAGTGATGGGTGTAAGTGAATTCCAGCACGGCCTCGCCCGCCGGAAGCTGCTCGTCGAACACCAGCCGGCCCACGCCTGTTTCATCGAGCTGGGTCCAGCGCCCGGCATAGGCCTTGCCCCCGATGGTCGCCGTGGCGGAAAGCATGGTGAGATCGAGGCCGTGCAGGTCGATATAGGTTGCGGGCCGGGCAATCGTCACATCGATCTGCGTGCGGCCGGAATAGGCCTCGCGCGCAGGATCGATCACCAGATCCAGCCGATAGGCCGAAGGCACCACCGCATCGGTCAGCCGGCCGGCCGGCACGGGGCCGAGCGCCTCGACAGCCGCGACCTCGGCAGACTTTTCCTGCGCCAAGGCAGGCTGTGCCCCGCAGGCGAAGGCGGAGACGAGGAAGGAGGCAGCAAGCAGTCTGGCGCGCATCGGGGGGCCTTTTCGGTGACGAACGGGAATCCCCCTGCCTCACCTTAAATGCCAGCCGATTTCAACCGTAACTTTCGTTAGGCAGCGTCAGGGATCGACGAAGGGCTTGCCTACCGCATCAGCCCGCCGATCAGATTGCGCGCGAAGCGACCTAGGCCCGGCACGCCAAAAGCCTTGCCGATCTCTGTTGCAACAGTGCCCGCCGCCGCACTGGCGGCGCTGGCCTGCGGATTGGCCCGGCTCTTCTTGCCCTGGATCGAACTGGCGAGGATCGAGCCGGCCGAAGCTGCGGCGGCGCCCACGGCGGCCTTGGTCACCTTGCCGCCAAGCCCGTCCCAGATGCTGGTGGACTTGCGCTCCCGCTTCGCCACTTCTTCCTTGCCCTTTTCGGCCACTTCCTGTGCGGTTGCGGCGGCGTCGGCGGCCTTCTGGGCCAGCACTTCCTCAGCGCTTTCCCGATCGACGCGCTCATCATACTTCCCGTCCACCGGGCTGATCGAACGGATGATGGCACGCTCCTTCTCGGTCACGGGGCCGAGGCGCGAGCGGGGCGGCTTTACCAGAGTGCGCTGCACGATGGAGGGCGCGCCGTCTTCCAGCAGAGTGGAAACCAGTGCCTCGCCCACTTTCAGTTCGGTGATCGCCTGAGCCACGTTCAGATCGGGGTTGATGCGGAAGGTTTCGGCAGCGGCCTTGATCGCCTTCTGATCGCGCGGCGTGAAGGCGCGCAGGGCATGCTGCACGCGGTTGCCCAACTGGCCCGCCACTTCCTCGGGAATGTCGATCGGGTTCTGGGTAACGAAATAGACGCCCACGCCCTTGGACCGGATCAGGCGCACCACCTGTTCGATCTTTTCCTGCAAAGCCTTGGGCGCATCGTCGAACAGCAGGTGTGCCTCATCAAAGAAGAACACCAGCTTCGGCTTTTCCGGGTCGCCAACTTCGGGCAGCGTCTCGAACAGTTCTGCCAGCAGCCACAGCAGGAAGGTGGCGTAGAGCTTGGGGCTGCGCATCAATTTGTCGGCGGCCAGCACATTGATGTAGCCGCGCCCCTGATCGTCCACCTGCAGGAAATCGTTTATCTCCAGTGCGGGCTCTCCGAAGAACTGCGCCCCGCCCTGGCTGTCCAGCGTCAGTAGCGCGCGCTGGATCGTGCC
This sequence comes from Erythrobacter sp. SG61-1L, assembly GCF_001305965.1. Taxonomy (NCBI): domain Bacteria; kingdom Pseudomonadati; phylum Pseudomonadota; class Alphaproteobacteria; order Sphingomonadales; family Erythrobacteraceae; genus Erythrobacter; species Erythrobacter sp. SG61-1L. The sequence continues at coordinate 3,012,957 of NZ_JXQC01000003.1, read as the reverse complement.
CACGCTGGCCTTGGTGACATTGCCGTATTTAGCGGAAAGTTCCCCGGCATTTTCCACCGCATGGGCCAGCATCGCCTGCAAATCTTCCAGATCGAGCAGCAGCAGGCCCTGTTCGTCGGCATAGCGGAACACGATGTTCAGCACGCCTTCCTGCGTTTCATTGAGGTCCATCAGGCGGGAAAGCAGCAGCGGGCCCATTTCGCTGATCGTGGTGCGGATGGGATGGCCCTGTTCGCCATAGAGATCCCAGAACACCGCCGGATTATCGGAATAGGCATAATCATCCATGCCCAGTTCTTTCGCCCGCGCCTCCAGCTTGTCGGCATTCTTGAAAGTGGGCGATCCGGCCATGGAGATGCCGGAAAGATCGCCCTTCACATCCGCCACGAAAACGGGAACGCCCTCGGCGGAAAAGCTTTCGGCAATGCCCTGCAGGGTCACGGTCTTGCCGGTGCCGGTCGCGCCCGCGATCAACCCGTGGCGGTTCGCGCGCGACAGGGTGAGCACCTGCCTTTCACCATTGGCGCCAAGTCCGATGAAGATGTCTGCCATGGATATCCGGCTCCCTGAATTTGCTGCCGCATGGTGATGCGGATGCACTTGGGCGCGGTCAAGCGCTCGACTTGCGCGGGAAACTTACTAAAGCCGGGCGCATGGCCACGCGGCAACCCTTTGTCCTGTTCGATGACGCGCGCGAGCATGGTGCGAGCGACGCGCAACTGTTCGAGAACCCGCGCGCGATCTTTGTCGCGCGCCGCCCGGAGGAAGTGTCCCCCGTGCTGGAAGCGGCTGAGGCTGCCCGGCGCGAGCAGGGCGGCACGCTGGCCGGATATTTAGCATATGAGGCGGGACTTGCACTGGAAGCCCGGCTGATGCCGCTGGCAGAGCCTCGCACCGGCGGGGCGGGGCCGCTCGTCTGGCTGGCGCTGTTCGGCGATCCGCAGATCATCCCCGCCGCCGATGTGCCGCGCTGGCTGGAAGACCATGCCGAAGCCGGGCTGCCGCCTTCCATCGGCCCGATGCAGCCGCAGATTTCCACCGGCGCCTATATCGAACAGTTCAATCGCCTGCAGGATGCGATCCAGGCGGGCGACATCTATCAGGCCAATTTCACCATGCAGCTTTCGGGTTCCACCCGGGGCGATCCGCTGGCGCTGTATGGGGCGATTCGCCCCTCGGCCAATGCGGGCTATGGCGGGGTGATCTTCGACGGATCGCACTGGCTGCTGTCGTTCAGCCCGGAACTGTTCTTCAGCCTGAAGGGCGATGCCGCGCGCTGCAAGCCGATGAAGGGCACCCGCCCGCGCGGGCGCGACGCGGAGGAAGACGCCGCGCTGGCGGAGGAGCTGGCCGCTTCGGTGAAAGACCGGGCCGAAAATCTGATGATCGTTGACCTGATGCGCAACGATCTCAGCCGCGTGGCCGTGGCCGGCACAGTGCGCGTGGAAAAGCCGTTCCTGGTGGAAACCTATCCCACCGTCCACACCATGACGACCACGGTCTGCGCGCAATTGCAGCCGGGGCTGGGCGCGATGGACATGATCGGCGCGCTCTTCCCCTGCGGTTCGATCACCGGGGCGCCGAAAATCCGCGCAATGGAACTGATCGACGAAACGGAACGCGACGTGCGCGGCCCCTATTGCGGCGCCATCGGCCGGATCGACGCGAATGGCGATGCTGCCTTCAACGTGGCCATCCGCACCATCCGCCTGACGCCTGAAGAAAACGGCCGGGGTACGGCAGTGATGGGCGTGGGCGGGGCTATCGTGGCTGACAGCACGGCCATGTCCGAATGGCGCGAATGCCTGGTGAAGGCCGATTTCGTGCGGCAGGCCGCCGCCGGGTTCGACCTGATCGAGACGATGGGCTTCGATCCCGAAAAGGGCATTCCGCTGCTGGAGCTCCATCTGGAACGGTTGAAGGCCAGCGCCGCCGAACTGGGCTTCGCCTTCGATCGCCACGCGACGCGCAATCAGATTCAGGCGCTGTGCTTCGAACTGGAAGAACCCGCCAAGCTGCGCCTGCTGCTGGCCCGCGGCGGGGCCACTTCGCTGGAAACCACGCCCATGCCCGCGCCTGCCACCGGCCCGATGCGCTGCGCGCCGGTGCCGCTGCCGGTCGTCACCGGGGACTGGCGCCTGCGCCATAAATCCACGGATCGCGCCTTTTATGAAATGGCTTTCGATCTGGCGAAGCAGTCCGGCGCAAACGAGGCCCTGCTGCTGCGCGACGATGGGCTGGTTACCGAAGGCAGCTTCACCAATATCTTTGTCCAACGCGACGGGATGCTGCTGACTCCGCCGCTCAGACTCGGCCTGCTTCCCGGCGTGCTGCGCCGGTCGCTGATCGAAGCGGGCAAGGCGGTGGAAGCGGAACTGACGCTGGCCGATCTTGCAGGCGGTTTCCTGCTGGGCAATGCCACGCGCGGGCTGATGGCCGCGCAATTGATGGAGAATGGCCAATGAGTTCGCCGCACCTTTCGCAGGCGCTCTCCCGGATCGAGCCTTCGCGCACCACGGCCATGACCGACCGCGCGACCGAACTGCGCGAACAGGGGCGTGACATCATCTCCCTTTCCGTGGGCGAGCCGGATTTCGCCACGCCTGCCCATGTAATCGCGGCGGCCAAGGCCGCGCTGGATGCGGGGCACACGAAATATACCCCTGTCACCGGCACGATGCGGCTGAAGGAAGCCGCCGCGCTCCACTACAAGCGCGATCTGGGGATCGATGCCGATCCGAAGAATGTGATCGTCAGCGCGGGCGGCAAGCAGGCGATCTTCCATGCGCTGCTGGCCACGCTCAGCCCCGGTGAGGAAGTGATTGTGCCTGCGCCGTGGTGGGTCAGCTATCCGCAGATCATCCGCTTTGCCGGTGGCCGCGTGGTTCCGCTGATCACCCGTGCGAAGGACAATTTCCGTTTCAGCCCCGCCGATGTGGAGGCGCTGATCACGCCGCAGACGCAGTGGCTGATGCTCAACAGCCCCGGCAATCCCACCGGCGCGGTCTATCCGGCGGACATGCTTCTGGGCATCGGCGAAGTGCTGCGCCGCCATCCGCGCGTGCTGGTGCTGTCGGACGATATCTATGCGCCGCTGATCTATACCGGCCAGCCCCACGCGACGCTGGCCAATCTCTGCCCCGATCTGGCGGACCGCATCTGCACTGTCTCGGGCGTATCGAAGAGCCACGCGATGACCGGCTTCCGCATCGGCGTGGCCACCGGGCCTGAATGGCTGATCTCCGCCATGGGCCGTCTCCAGTCACACAGTTCGGGCAATCCCGCCTCGATCAGCCAGGCCGCTGCCGTGGCCGCCTTCGAAGGGCCGCAGGAGTTCCTCGGCGAATGGCGTGAGCGCTTCCGCGCGCGGCGCGACATGGTGGTTGGCGCGATCAACGCGATCCCCGGCCTGTCCACGCCCGTGCCCGATGGAGCCTTCTATTGCTTCATCGACGCTGCTCCCTTGATGGAGCGTTTTGGCGACGATGAAGCACTGGCGATGCACCTGCTCGATCATGGCGTGGCCGTGGTCGCCGCATCGGCCTTCGGTGGACGCGATGGCTTCCGCATCAGCTTTGCCGCCGACGATGCCGTGCTGGCCGAAGCCATGCGGCGAATCGCAGGAGCACTGGCATGAGCCGCTGGCCGAACCTTGCCGACCGCATCCTGTTCGAGGATGCCGAAGCGCTGGTGATCGACAAGCCCGGCGGTATGCCGCTGGACCGGCCGCGCGCCGGGGGCGAATCGCTGGACGATCATCTGGAAGAGCTGAAGCTGGGCTTCCAGCGCCCGCCCGCACCAGCGCACCGTCTGGATATGGACACGTCAGGCTGCCTGCTGCTGGCCCGCAACCCCCGGGCGCTGAAGCGCTTCTCCCAGGCCTTCGAGGAACGTCGGGTGGAGAAGACCTATCTGGGCATTCTGGCCGGGGAAGTGGCTCAGGAAGAAGGCACGGTGGAACTGGCCCTCTCCAAGATCAGCAGCGCGGCCGATGGCTGGCACATGATCCCGGCGCGCAAGGGCAAGCCCGCCATCACGCATTGGCGGCGAATCGCCGTGCAGAACGGCGTGACGCTGGTGGAATTCAAACCCGTTACCGGGCGCACTCACCAGATTCGCGTCCATGCCGCATCGGGCATCGGTTTTCCGCTTGTTTGCGATCCTGTTTACGGCAAGCGCGATTCGCGCGTGGGGCGCACCATGCTGCACGCCTCGGCCTTGCTGATGGAGCGCGAGGGCAAGGAAGCCATCGCCGCCACTGCGCCGATGCCCGCCGATTTCGCCGTGTTCGGCTTCACCGGCGGCGATGACTGAGGACGATCTCGTTCCGCGTGCGCTGGCGCTGGCGGAAGAGAGCTTCATCGCCGCATCCGGCCCCGGCGGGCAGAACGTCAACAAGGTGGCCACCGCTGTCCAGTTGCGGGTGAATGTCTATGCGCTACGCCTGTCCCCGCCGGTGTTCCACCGGCTGAAGGAACTGGCGGGCAGCCGGATGAACGCGAAGGGCGAGATCGTGATCGCCGCCCGCAATCACCGCACGCAGGAAATGAATCGCGCCGATGCCCGCGCGCGACTCACCCAACTGCTGGAAGAGGCCCAGCGCGAGCCGAAGAAGCGCGCCAAGAGCCGCCTCAACCGCATCGGCAAGGAAGCCCGCCTGCAATCGAAGAAGAAACGCGGCAGCGTAAAGGCCGGACGCGGCAAGGTGGAGTGGTGAAGTGACTCACTCCGCTTGACTTTCGGGCGCTTCTGACGCAATGGCCGGCCCCTGTAGGGCGGTGCCACGGGCGCCGCTTTGTTGTTTTGGCCCGCTGTGGCCATCAGATAGATTTAGGATAGAGCCATGGCGAAGCCCGCAACCGTCAAGATCCGGCTGGTCTCCACCGCCGACACCGGTTTCTTCTATGTGACCAAGAAGAACCCGCGCAACACGACCGAAAAGTTCAGCTTCCGCAAGTACGATCCGGTTGCTCGCAAGCACGTCGAGTTCAAGGAAGCCAAGATCAAGTAAGCTGAATTCCGGCCCGGTCCGGAATTCACGCACAGTTCAAGGCTTCGTGCTAACAGGCGGGGCATGAACACGATCTCTGCATTTTCGAAGAGCGCCATCCGCCCGGTTATTGCCGGTGCGCTGGCGCTCGTCGTGCCTTCGCTGGCACTCGCCCCCACCATGCCTGCGCCCGCCGCCGCCGCAACCGATGCGCGGCTGGATCAGGCGGTTGCCGCGCTGCGTGCGATTTCCACGCTGCGGGCAAATTTCACCCAGACGGACCGCAATGGCCAGCGGGTGAAGGGCGTGCTCAGCCTGAAGCAGCCGGGCAAGATCCGTTTCGAATACGAAAAGGGCGTGAACCTGCTGATCGTCGGCAATGGCAGTTCGCTGACCATGATCGATTACGATGTGGCGCAGGTGCAGCGCTGGCCGATCAAGAATTCCCCGCTGGGCGCCCTGCTGGACCCGAAGCGCGACGTGGCGCAGTTCGGCAAGGTCCAGCCCACTTCCAGCCCCGATGTCATCAGTGTCGAGGTGAAGGATCCGAACAAGCCGGAATATGGCGTGATCACCCTGATCTTCATGAAGAAGGCAGGCGCGCCGGGCGGGATGGAACTGGTGAGCTGGGTGGCCCTCGATTCGCAGAATCAGCGCACCACCGTGCGCCTGTCCGACCACCGCTACGGAGTCGCTCTTCCCGACTCGACGTTCAAGTGGCGTGACCCGCGCGTAACGACTCGTCGCCCGGGCTAAACGGCCTGACAGCAAGCCGAAACTGGCCTGCGATGAACTGCTCTCACCTGTTCAGGAGGCAGCAAGCTGGCGGGGCCTAAAACAAACTCACAAGGCGGCGCGAGGAGGGTTTCCCCCCTGTTGCCCTGACCTCCGCCAAGCAAGCTGCCTTGTACAGCGTGACGAACGCTCAAACGGAACCCCCGTCCCAATGCCCCCGGGACGGGGGTTCTTTTTTGCTTTCCGGCGGTCATGCAGCCAGCCCGCGCATGGCATGCGTTGGTCCGCCGGGGACGCACCAGATGTAACACCCTCACCCTTGCCGCCCCGTTCCATCCCCCCTATCTCCCCCGGCCATGGTCAAGATCGCTTCCTGGAACATCAATTCGGTGCGCCTGCGCATGCCGATCGTCGAACGCTTTCTTCAGGAAGAGGCGCCCGACGTGCTCTGCCTGCAGGAAATCAAGACGATCGAGGAAAGCTTCCCGCACAAGGCATTCGATGCGCTGGGATATACCCACCGCGCGATTCACGGGCAGAAGGGCTATCACGGCGTCGCCACCGTTAGCCGCATCCCCTTGCGCGAATTTTCGCGGCACGACTGGCAGGATAATGGCGAGGCCCGCCATGTTGGCGTGGAGCTGCTCGGCCCGGGCCAGGGCATGATCCTCGAGAACGTCTACATTCCCGCGGGCGGCGACGAACCGGACCGCACGATCAATCCCAAGTTCGGCCAGAAACTCGATTTCTTCGAGCGGATGACCCGCTGGGCCGACACGGTGGACCGGCCGACCCTGATCGTGGGCGATTTCAATGTCGCCCCGCTCGAATGCGATGTGTGGAACCACAAGCAATTGCTCAAGGTGGTCAGCCACACCCCGATCGAGGTCGAAACCCTCCAGCGCTTCAAGGACGCGCATGGCTGGGTGGATATCGGGCGGGAGCTGATCAAGGCCCCTGAACGCTATTACAGCTGGTGGAGCTATCGCTCGCCGGATTGGAAGGCCAATGATCGCGGTCGCCGTCTGGACCATATGTGGGCATCGCCCGAGCTGGCGAAGCAGGCTGTCGCCCATTCCGTGCTGGAAGCAGCGCGCGACTGGGAAAAGCCGAGCGACCATGTGCCGCTGATCACGGAGTTCGCGCTCTGAGCGATCCCTCGCCATCGCGCCGGGCGGCTCAGGCCGTGGACGCGTTGCGCCATGGCTGGCCGCTGGCACTGGAGGGCGGCCCCATCCTGCTGCCGGTGGAAACTGCCATCGCGCCGGGTGCCTCGTCGTGCCAGATGCTGATCTCCGCCGCGCGCGCGGCAACGCTCAAGCTCGCCAATCAGCGCGAAGCGGCCGAACCGCATGCCCCGGTGCTGATGCGCGGTGCTGAACCGTTCGACCTTGCCGCCGCCCTGCCGATTGCAGACCCTTCGCTCGACCTGTCGGCCCCGATGAAGGGCCCGTTCCTTGCCGAGCATCTGGACTGGCGTGAGGCCGCCGTTGCGGCGCTGGAGCTGGCGAGGATTGCGGGCATCCTCCCGGCCTTTCTAGTGGACCCGGTGAACGCCGGGGAAGCCCAGAAGGTTTCCCCTGCTGATGTCGCCGCGCTGGCGGATGCGCAGCGCCTTGTCATTGCCACCAGAGCACGCCTGCCTGTCTCGGCGAGCGAGGATGCGGAAATCGTCGCCTTCCGGAGTGCCGACGATCTGCGCGAACATGTCGCGCTGGTCATCGGGCAGCAGAATGCGGATCGCCCGCCGCTGGTGCGGCTCCATTCCGAATGCCTGACCGGCGACATTCTGGGCAGCCTGAAATGCGACTGCGGGCCGCAGCTGGACGCCGCGCTCCACGCAATGGCGCACGAGGCGCGCGACGGCGGCTGGGGCGTGCTGCTTTATCTGAGGCAGGAAGGGCGCGGCATCGGCCTGGTCAACAAGCTGCGTGCCTATCGCCTGCAGGATCAGGGCTTCGATACGCTGGAAGCGAACCGCAGGCTGGGCTTCCCGGAAGAGGCCCGTGATTTCGCCACGGCGGCCCGGATGCTGGACCTGCTGGGCGTACCCGCTGTGCGGCTGATGACGAATAATCCGGAAAAGGTCGCAGCGCTCTCAGCAGCCGGAGTGAACGTGATCGAACGCGTGCCCCACCAACTGCCCGCCAATCCGCATAACCAGCGCTATCTCGACACCAAGCGCGACGGGGCGGGGCATCTGCTGGTTTAGGCAAGCCTTGGTCATCCCGGACTTGTTCCGGGATCCCGCTTTTTCTTTTCAATTGAAGCTGGACCCCGGAACGGGTCCGCGGTGACAGATGATGCGTATCACCGCCGCTCGTAACGCGTCAGGCCCGGCCCGAGTTTGTTCTGGCCGATGGCGATGCGGTGCCCCGTCCAGTCTGCCACGAACACCGTCGGCTGGGCACGCGGAGCAAGACGGGCGTCGTTACCGGCGATCTGCAAACCGTCAGCCGTATGCCGCAAATCTTCCGCACCGACTGCGATCAGGGCAGAGCGGTTTTCCTTGTCAGTCCCCTGTACGAACCAGTTATTGGTGATCTGGCCCGTCGCGCCCGCCGGCAGATCGATCATGTAATTGGTGCCGCGCCCACCCGTATCGTCAAAGCTGCACGAAGCGATCTGCACCTGTGCCGCGCGCGATTTCACATAATGGCCGCCGCGCCCCTGTTCGAAGCGACTGCGAGTAACGCGCAGCTGGCCGTAATCGCCGATATAGATCGAATGGGCACAGCCGCCCGCGCCCTCGCAAGTGCCCAGCCGGGTAAAGGTAGACTTGTCGATCACGATGCGCCCGTTCTGCGCCTCGCCCGTCAGGATACCCTGCTGGCTGTCGCGGAACCAGCTCTGCGCGATGGTGAGGTTGCCCTGTTCCAGCCGAATGCCAGCGCCATTGCCATCGGGCACGCGCAGGTTCTGGAAGACGAGGCCGGTGATGGTTGCATTCCGGCCGCGCAGCACCAGCGCCGCCTTGCCTTCACAGGTCACGCCATCCAGCACGGCCTTGCCCGGCTCTGCCGCAATGTAGGAAATGCTCCCCGCCGTCTGAACCGCGCAATCGGCATGGAGGCCGGGAGCGATAGAAATCGATCCCTTGCCCCCGCCGATCGCATCGACCGCCTGCTGCAATTTGGCATAGCTGCGCCCGGTCTCAACCACCTGATAGGGCGCGCTGCCGCTCTGGGCGAGAATGGCCGGGCCGGTGGCCACGGCAAGCGCGGCGACACCAAGGGCGAGCGATAGGCGAAAACGGGTCTCCATGGCGGTGGCCCTAGCATTTGCGCGGTTAAGGAGCGGCTAACCGCGTTTCAGCGCTGACCCTTCGGGCGCTGGCGTCCACCCCGACTGCCGCCCTTGGGTGCATCGTCATCATCCTTGCCGGAACGCCATTTCCACCCGCCCCGCGTGCGCTTGCGGGCAATGAACAGCAGGATCGCCGTGGCGAAGAGAATGACCCCGGATGTGGCGAGAATCCCGTTCGGATCGTGGACCGGCATCGCCAGAGCGGCGCCGAATACCACCAGCAGGTAAGCCGCCAGCACTACCCAGCCCTGCCAGGCGATGGGCATACCCGCGCCATAACCGTATTTCTTGGGGGCGAACCAATCGCCCGGTTCGAAGAACTTGTGCAGCATCGGGTTTACTCCGTCTCTTTGGGCGGTCGGCCCCGGCGCGGTGCATCGCCCACCGGAACCTTCACTCCGCGCCGGGCCAGTGCCTCGCGCAGCAGCACTTCCACCTCGGCATTGACCGAGCGCAGATCCTGCGCGGCCATGCGTTCCAGCGCGGCGTAAAGCGCGGGATCGAGCCTGAGGGCGAAGGCTTTCTTTGCAGGGCCGGCCATGGTTCAGATCACTGGTAGAGCGTGCCCGTGTTCACCACCGGCTGCGCCTCGCGGTCGCCGCACAGCACCACCATGAGGTTGGAGACCATGGCGGCCTTGCGCTCGTCATCAAGGTCAACCACGCCATCCTCGGCCAGCTTGGTCAGCGCATCTTCCACCATGCCGACCGCGCCCATCACCAGCTTGGTGCGCGCGGCGATCACAGCCTCTGCCTGCTGGCGCCGCAGCATCGCCCCGGCGATTTCGGGGGCATAGGCAAGGTGAGTAAGCCCCGCCTCATCCACGATGATGCCCGCCACCTTCAGCCGGTCATTCAATTCGGCCTGCAATTCGGAACTGATCACGTCCGCGCTGCCGCGCAGGGTCGTCTTGTCGTCATCGCTCATGTCGTCATAGGGATGGCGCGCGCCCACGGTGCGCAGCCCCGCCTCGATCTGGATGTTCACGAATTCGCGGTAATCGTCCACGTCGAAACTGGCCTGCGCCGTATCCTGCACGCGCCACACCACGTTGCACGCCACTTCGATGGGATTGCCGCGCAAATCGTTGATCTTCACCCGTTCCGAATGAACGTTATGCGCGCGCACATTGATCTTGCGCCGTCCCTGCCAGAACCACACCCAGCGCAGGCCCTGCGTCCGGTCCGTCCCGCGATAGGCGCCGAACTGGGTGATGACATAGGCCTGGTTGGGCTGGATCATGTAGAAACCTGCCAGAGTGAGGATGAAGGCCAGGATCGCCAGCACCAGCAGGATTCCGCCCCACCATGCGCCGCCGCCATTGTTGAAGGCCGCGATGCGCCACACGACGATGGCGACGGGCACCAGCAAGGCCAGCAGGAAGGCATATCCGTTGAACGTATTGGCCGGCATTTCCCGGCTGACAGTCATCGCCCGGTTGGAATCCGACATGGCGAATCTCCCCTGAATGATATAATTATGATATCATATTTTTCACTCGGAACGCGGTCAAACGAAATCGGCTGGGGGCAAAGGGGGTTTGCATCACTGGCCGCCGTGACTAGGTTTGCCGACAGGGAGCGCCTGTTTTCGCCTCCCGCCATTCCTGGATTGGAAGAGGGATTCCCATGAAGAAGATTGCACACATCGCCTTGGCATCGGCCGTCGCCCTGACGCTGGCCGGCTGCGGCAGCTCCGACGACGCCTCCACCGATGCGATGGCAGACGATGTCGAAGTGAGCGCGGACGAAGCGATGAGCGGGCCTGAAGACGCGGGCGCCCTGCCCACGGCCGATGCCAGCGCGACCGAGGATGCAGAACCGGCCGCCGATGCGACCACTGCTGCGAACGCCGCCAGCGATGAAGCCGCTGCAGCGGTTGCCGATGTCGAGGCCGCCGCCGCCGAGGCTGACAACGCCAACTGAGGCGCATGGCTTCCGGCCCTGAGCCGGAATGGAATCTGGCGGGTGCGAATCTAAGGGTTCGCGCCCGCTTTTTCTTTGGCCGCAATGCATTATGATCGCCCCATGCGCTCACTAGCTTTCCTGCCGATCGCACCGGCCCTGCTGCTGGCAGCCTGCGGACCCAACGATACCGATCCCGGCCCCGGCGGCGTTACCGTGGCGGAAGCCCGCGCGCTGGACGAAGCCGCCGAGATGATCGAGCAGCGCCGCCTTCCCCCCGAAGCACTGGCGGAACCTTCTGCCTCGCCCGCGGATGGCGACACTCCCGGCCCGCAGGCCACTGGCGAGCAATAGGCAGGACCGGCAGATGACCGACGCACAAGACTGGATCGGCCGCGAGGAACGCCAGACCGACCGGATGGGCGTGCCGCTGGCCCATCGCTGGCTGGCCACGCTCGACCTCACGCCGCGCGGGGAAGGCCCGATGCCGCAGGGCATTCACTGGTGCCTGTGCGTGCCCGAAACGCCGACTGCGCGACTGGGGCCGGATGGCCACCCCGCGGCGGACGGATCGCCCGGCAGCTTCCTGCGCCCGGTCGCGGCGCCGCGGCGCATGTGGGCGGGCAGTTCGCTGACCTTCCACAACCCCATCCAGATCGGCGCCCGGATCGAGCGGATCAGCCGCATCGAATCCATCGAGGAGAAAGAGGGCAGCAGCGGCAAGCTGACCTTCGTGACGCTGGCGCATGAAACACGGTCGGACAATGCCCCGGCGGTGAGCGAAAAGCAGACGCTGGTCTATCGCGACGCCCCGCCGCCCGGCACCCCGCCCGCGCCGCCGCCACTTGGCGATACGCGCTTCAATGACAGCGAATGGGATGCCGTGGAACGCTTCGTGCCGAACCTGCCGCTGCTGTTCCGTTATTCCGCACTGACCTTCAACACGCACCGCATCCATTACGATGCCGATTACGTGCGCGAGGTTGAGAATTATCGCGGCCCTGTGGTCCACGGCCCGCTGACCGCCACTCTGCTGCTGCGCCTTGCCGCGCGGGCCTGCGGAGAAAACCGGCTGGCGCGCTTCTCGTTCAGGGGACTAAGCCCGGCCGTCGCGGATGAGGAACTGGTGCTGGCGCTTCGTGGCCCGCGTGACGCACTGGAACTGGGCGCTTTCGCTGCCGATGGGCGACAGGTGATGAAAGTGGATGCAGCCTGTCATTCCTGACGCCTGATTGCAGGCAGACAGGCGCCGATTTCAGTCCTCGATGTCGAAGGACGGGATCGGCTTGACCACGCTGTAATATTCCTCTGCCGGTTCGTAATCGAGCGGATCGAAGGCGAAGTCCGGCGCGGGGACGGAAACGTCCGGCAGCCGGGCGAGCAGATTGTTGATCACCGTCAGCCTGCCGCGTTTCTGGTCGTTGAAATCGACCAGCGTCCAGGGCGCATATTCCTTGTGGCTGGCCTTCAGCATCGCCTCGCGCGCGACGGTATAGGCAATATACCGTTCCCGCGCCGCCATATCCACGGGCGAGAGCTTCCAGCGCTTGAGCGGATCGTCATAGCGTTCCGCCAGCCGCTGTTCCTGTTCGGCCTGATCGGTGGTGAGCCAGTATTTGAACAGCAGCAGACCATCGTCCACCAGCTGCTTCTCGAACACCGGCACCTGCGCGAGGAAGGTATCCACCTGCTCGTCGCTGGCATAGCCCATGACCTTCTCGACGCCCGCGCGGTTATACCAGCTGCGGTCGAACAGCACGATTTCCCCGGCACTGGGCAGATGTTCGATATAGCGCTGGAAATACCATTGCCCGGCCTCGCGCTCGCTCGGCTTGGCGAGGGCTACGGTGCGGCACTGGCGCGGATTGAGCGGGGCGGTGATGGCATTGATGACGCCGCTTTTGCCTGCCGCGTCGCGCCCTTCGAACAGCACCAGCACCCGCGCACCGGTGACCTTGGCCCATTGCGCCATGGAGATCAGGCCGATCTGCAGCGGCTCCAGCAGTTCTTCGTATTTCTTGCCCTTGAGCTTGCCCATGATCCGCGCGCTCCCCCCAGAGGCGGGTGTTGTAGCCCCGCCCCGACGCTCAGCGCAAGGCGAGCCAGGCGACGGCCGCCCCGCCCAGCAGGATGCGATACCATCCGAAGGGAGAGAAGCCGTGGCGGCTGACATAGGCAATGAAGGCCCGGATCACGATCAGCGCGACCACGAAGCTGACCACGAAGCCGATGGCGATTTCGCCCCAGCCCACCGTTGCCACGCCACTGGCGATTTCCTCATGCCCGCCGGCCAGTTCCAGCGTTGAGGCGCCGATCATGGTCGGCACGGCCAGGAAGAACGACAGTTCCGCCGCCGTCTTGCGGCCAATGCCCATGGCGAGTGCCCCCATGATCGTGGCGCCGGACCGGCTGACGCCGGGCACCATGGCCAGGCATTGCGCAAAGCCCACGCCCAGCGCCTGCTTCAGCGGCAGGGCCGCCACGCCCTGTTCCGGGCCGGGATGGGCGTTCTTTTCGATCGCAAGGATCGCAATGCCGCCAAGGATCAGTGCCCATGCAACCACCGACGGGCTGCCCAGCAGCACATCGATATAATCCTTCAGGAGCAGGCCGAGCACGGCAGACGGCAGGAAGGCGGCGAGGATATTGCGCACGAACAGCAGGCTGCCGCGCTCCATCCGCAACATGCCGATCCCGGCGCTCCAGAAAGTCGGCCAGTATTGCACCACCACCGCGAGGATGGCGCCGAGCTGGATCACGACATTGAACATCGCCCATTGGTGCGCGTCATAACCGAACAGCTCCGTGGCGAGGATCAGGTGCCCGGTAGAGGATACCGGCACGAATTCGGTCAGGCCCTCGACTATGCCGAGGAGGATCGCGGTAAGGGTAAGGTCCATAGGTTGGCGGTGATGGCGGCTGGCCGGGCCAAGTCAAGAGGACTGCGGCCAGCCACGCCATTCTTCACGCATTTTCATCGCCATCTGCCGTCGTCATCTGGCATCGCCATCAGCCCCAATCGTCATTGCGAGCGACCGCAGGTCGCGCGGCAATCCAGGGCCCAACGCGTGGTGCCCTGGATTGCTTCGGGCCAATTGGCCCTCGCAATGACGAACAGCCCGATTACCAGATATGCCCGATCACCAGATATGGACGCGTTCTTCCGGCGGCAGATACAGCTTGTCGCCCGGCTTCACGTCGAACGCCTTGTACCACGCATCCACATTGGGCAGCGGCCCGTTGACGCGGAACTCCGCCGGGGAGTGCGGATCGGTCAGCATCTGCTGGCGCAGCCGCTCGGGCCGGATCGAGGAACGCCACGCCTGCGCCCAGGACAGGAAGAAGCGCTGATCGCCGGTCAAGCCGTCGATCACCTTATCCTCCTTGCCGCCCAGCGCCATCTTGTAGGCGCGATAGGCAAGGCTGAGGCCCGAAAGATCGCCGATGTTCTCGCCCAGCGTCAGGCGGCCGTTCACACAGGTCTTGCCTTCGTCCAGCGGACAGAACTTGTCATACTGACCGGCCAGCTTGTCGCCCTTGGCGTCAAAGGCCTTTCGGTCCGCATCGGTCCACCAGTCTTCCAGACGGCCCTTGGCATCGTATTTCGAACCCTGATCGTCAAAGCCATGGCCCATTTCATGGCCGATCACCCCGCCGATGGCGCCATAGTTCACCGCCATGTCCGCGCTCGGCCCGAAGAAAGGCTGCTGCAGGATCGCGGCCGGGAACACGATTTCGTTGAAAGAGGGGTTGTAATAGGCGTTCACCGTCTGCGGCAGCATGAACCATTCGGCCCGGTCCGGCGGGGTGCCGAGGCGGGAGAGGTCCTTCTTCCACTGCCAATCGCCCGCGGCGATTTCGTTGCCCAGCGGATCGGTGGGGCTGATGGTCAGCCCTTCATAGGTCTCGAACTTGTCGGGATAGCCGATCTTGGGGAAGAAGCTGGCCAGCTTGGCCTCTGCCTGCACCTTGGTTTCGGCGCTCATCCAGCTGTTTTCTTCCAGGCTCTGGCCCAGCGCCTTGCGCAGATTGGCGACCAGTTCCTGCATCGATGCCTTGCTGTCCGCCGGGAAATACCGCGCGGCATAGGCCTTGCCCAGCACTTCGCCCAACTGGGCTTCCGTGGCTTCGATCGCGCGCTTCCAGCGCGGGCGCTGTTCCTGCGCGCCGTTGAGCACCTTGCCGTAGAAATCGAAATTGGCCTGATCGATCTCGCTGGGCAGCACATCGGCATGGGCGGAGAGGAAGCGCACGGCCATATAGGCCTTGAGCGTGGGCAGCGGAGTTTCGCCCAGCAGCTTCATCATCGCGGGCAGGCCGCCGCCGATTTCGGCAAGCTGATCGGTGGTCAGCCCCAGTTCCTCTGCCTTTTCCTTCGTCGGCGGAATCTGCGCGGCGAGGAAATAGTCGGCCTTGCCGAGGCCCGAGGCATCAAGCAGCGTCGCCAGCGGATAGCCGGGCGCCAGTGCTTCCAGCTCCGCGCGGCTCAGCTTGTGATAGGTCAGATCGCTGTTGCGCAGGGCGGTGCGTGCCCATTCGAGTTCGGCCACCTTGTGTTCGAAGGCATAGACCGCTTCGGCCGCCGGCTTCGGATCGGCATAGCCGGCCTTGCCGAGCATCCAGCCGAGGTAATCCTTGTACTTGGCCTGGATCTCGCGGTTCTTCTCGCTGTCCACCAGATACATGTCGCGATCGGGCAGGCCCATGCCTGAAAAGCCCATGGCGGGGATATAGGCGTCCGGATCCTTGTCATCGACAGTGATACCCGCGCCGACCAGCCCCGGAATGCCGGGCACGGCGAAGAGCTGGTTCAGTTCGGCCAGATCCTTCGCCTGGAAGATGCGAGTGAGATAGGGATAGGCCGGGGCGAGGCCCTTGGCGTCGATCGCCGCCGTATCGAGATAGGCATTATAGGCATCGACGATGCGCTGTTCGCCCGATCCGGGCTGCTGCTTCTTGGAAACCAGTTCGTCGATCAGCGTCTTCACGTCGCCCTTCGACTTTTCGTCGAGATAGTTGAAAGCGCCATAGCGGGTATATTCCGGCGGGATCGGATTATCGCGCACCCACTTGCCGTTGACGTAAGCGAAGAAATCGTCGCCCGGCTTCACCGCGGGGTCGAGCGTGGCCGGATCGAAACCCCATGTGCCGAAGCTCATTTCCGGGGCGGCGGCGCCTTCCGCGGCAGGGGCCGCGTCGAATTCATGCTCGAGCGTTTCGAGCGCGGGAGCATTGGCGGCCGGAGCAGCAAGGGCAGGGGCGGAAATTGCAAGCGCGGCGGCAGAGGCGCCGGCCAGGATCAGGGATCGGATCATCAATCAGCCTTCGATCAAGCGGGCCAGGCGCGGGGGCGCACCTGACTCCGTCAGGGGGACATGGGCAATGCCATAGCGATGTCGGACGGCGAAAGGCCGTCGTTAATCGGTTGCATTTGTTACTTGGTCGAAAAAGGCGACGGAATGCAAGCCCTGCCGGGGCCGAATGCGCGCCCTATTTCGCGGGGGCAAAAGCCACATCGTCGAACTGGAGCGAGGCAAGGCGTGCGTAGAGGCCGCCAGCCGCCGTCAGTTCGGAATGGGTGCCCTGTTCCACGATCCGGCCGCCATCCATCACCACGATCCGGTCCGCCGCGCGCACAGTGGCGAGGCGGTGGGCGATGACCAGCGTGGTGCGATGCTCCATCAGCCGCTCGAGCGCCTGCTGCACCAGCCGTTCGCTTTCCGCGTCGAGCGCGCTGGTCGCTTCGTCCAGCAGCAGGATCGGCGCATCGCGCAGCAGGGCGCGGGCAATCGCCACGCGCTGGCGCTGGCCGCCCGAAAGGCGCGCGCCGCCTTCGCCCAGATATGTGTCCAGGCCCTGCGGCAGAGCCGTGAGGAATTCCTCGGCAT
This sequence comes from Erythrobacter sp. SG61-1L, assembly GCF_001305965.1. NCBI lineage: Bacteria > Pseudomonadati > Pseudomonadota > Alphaproteobacteria > Sphingomonadales > Erythrobacteraceae > Erythrobacter > Erythrobacter sp. SG61-1L. Next base: position 2,996,134 of record NZ_JXQC01000003.1, on the reverse strand, counting down.
TGGCCGCACGGGCCGCTTCCCAGATCGCCTCGTCGCTGGCGTCCCACGCGCCGTAACGCAGATTGTCGCGCGCATTGGCGGCAAACAGAGTGCCTTCCTGCGGCACCAGCGCCATGCGGCGGCGCACTTCGGCTGGGTCCACGCTGGTCAGCGGCACACCGTCCAGCCGGATAGTGCCGGCCTGCGGATCGTAGAAACGCTCTGCCAGCTGGAACAGGCTGGATTTGCCCGCGCCGGACGGGCCGACAATCGCCACTGTCTCGCCCGGCTCGATGGTCAGGTCGAAATCCTGCACCGCCGCCACTTCGGGCCGTGTGGGATAGCGGAAGGTCACGCCCTGAAACGCAAGGCTGCCGCGCGGCGGAACCGGCAGTTCCAACGGGCGCGCGGGCGGGGCGATGGCGGGCTTTTCCTTGAGCAGTTCGTTGAGGCGGCTGGCCGCCCCGGCACCGCGCAGCAGATCGCCATAGACTTCGGTCAGCGAACCGAAGGCCCCTGCCACCAGCGCACCGGTGAGCACGAAGGCGGCGATAGTGCCGCCGCTAAGCGCGCCTTCGGCCACCTGCATTGCGCCGCGCCACATCAGGGCGGTGATCGATCCGAAGATGAACAGGATGATGATGGCGGTCATCAAGGAGCGCAGCAGGATCCGTCGGCGAGCCGTGTCGAACGTCAACTCCACGATCGCCGCGAAGCGCCCGGCCTCGCGGCCTTCCTGATTGAAGCCCTGCACGATCTTCATCGCGCCCAGCACTTCGGTGGTCATGGCGCCGACATCGGCCACCCGGTCCTGACTTTCGCGCGAAATCTTGCGCAGACGGCGGCCGAACCAGACGATGGGCAGGACCACTACCGGAACCACGATCACGAGCATTAAGGTGAGCTGCGGCGCAAGAAACAGTAAGACTACGATACCGCCGATCACGGTGATGAGATTGCGCAGGGCGACCGACACGGTGGTACCCACCACCAGTTCGATCTGGGACGTATCCGCCGTCATGCGCGAAGAGATTTCCTTGGGGCTGTTCTCTTCGAAGAAACCGGGCGACAGGCGCAACAGATTGGATTGAACCGCCTTGCGAATATCGGCGACCACCCGCTCGCCCAGCCAGCTGACGAAATAGAACCGGCAGCCTGTGCCGATGGCCAGCACAAATACGAGAAGGTACAAATAGCGGAACCAGCGCGCGATACCGGCCGGATCACCACCCTGGGCAAAGCCCTGATCGATCACTTGCCTGAAACCCATGGGGATCGCCAGAGTGGCCGCTGCCGTCACCGTCAGGGCCAGCAGCGAGAGTGCCACCTGCCCCGGATAGCGCATAGCCGCCTGCCAGATCATGCCCAGCGGGCCGAGCGACTTGGCGGGTTCTACATCGGGCCGGTTCTGCGGTGCGCGTGCCATGGCGCGCGCCTAGCCCAATCCGGCGGCGGAATGAAGCGAAGATCGGCGCCCGGATCGCAATGCCCCGCCTCGGCCCATCTCTGCTGCATTGCACAATGAAACGAAACGCGCCACTATGCTTGGCAAAGGGCCGCTCCCGCCCGTCCGGAGTCGGTCCAGCAAGGCCCCTGTGGGTCATGAAGGAGCGTCGCTTGCTTTACCACACATACGAGATCCAGCGCGCCATGCTCTCGGGCGCGAGCACCTGGGCCTCCGTCTGGGCCGAATTCCTTTCCAACCCCACGAATCCGCTCGGCTATGCCGGTGCCGCGCCAGTGATGGCCAGCGCATTGGAAGTCTTCGCCCATGCCTATGCCCCGCGCGGAAAGCCGGAATGGCATCTGGGCCATGCCTATGTCGATGGGCAGGACTGGCCGGTGAATGAGAGCGTGGTGCTGCACAAGCCCTTCTGCGACCTCAAGCATTTCCGCCGCGAAGGCCTGCCCGAAGATGCGCCCCGCCTGCTGGTGGTCGCGCCGATGAGCGGCCATTACGCCACCCTGCTGCGCGGCACGGTGGCCCGCATGATCGAGAACCAGGACGTCTATGTTACCGACTGGGCCGATGCGAAGATGGTGCCGATGCACAAGGGCCGTTTCGATCTGGACGATTACATCGACTATCTGATCGAATTCCTGACCTTCCTTGGCCCCAACACCCATGTGATGGCCGTGTGCCAGCCTTCGGTGCCCGCCTATGCCGCCACGGCAGTGATGGGCGCGGAAGACCATCCCTGCCGCCCGGCCAGCCTGACCATGATGGGCGGCCCGATCGACACGCGCGCATCGCCCACCAGCGTGAACGACGTGGCGACCGACCGGCCGCTGAGCTGGTTCCGCAATCATGTGATCGCCACCGTTCCGGTCGCCTATCCGGGCGCGGGACGGCAGGTCTATCCCGGTTTCCTGCAGCTTTCCGGCTTCATCGCGATGAACCTGGGCAGCCATTTGATGAGCCATTACCAGTACTTCAATCATCTGATCGAAGGCGATGGCGATGGGGCCTCCGCGCACAAGACCTTCTATGACGAATATCTCTCCGTCTGCGATCTGACGGCGGAATTCTATCTCCAGACGGTGGAGCATGTGTTCAAGGAACACTCCCTGCCGCGCGGCAAGTTCGTCCATCGCGGCAAGGCGATCGACCTTGGCGCAATCCGCGACACGGCGCTGCTGGCGATCGAGGGCGAGCGCGACGATATTTCCGGCATCGGCCAGACCAAGGCCGCGCTGGACCTTGCCCATAATCTGCCCGAGGCGAAGAAGCTCTATCACCTCGCCCCCGATGTCGGCCATTACGGCATCTTCAACGGCAGCAAATGGCGCGCGCGCATTGCTCCGGTGGTGGAAGAATGGATGCGGGCCAATCCGGGCGCAAAGGGAACGAAGCTGCACGCCGTGGCGTGACGGGGCAGGCCTCCCGGCGCCTTGGCAGGCCTGCATGGCCATCCGGCGAAAACCGGGATCGCTGATGGCTGGATCGATGCTCGCCGATGCCTTCACCGGCATGTTTTGATCCGATACGGACCTTCACTGGCGTGCCGACAATCCCGCAATTCCGGGCATCCTTGGCCTTGCGCGGCAGATGAACCGCGCCAATGCCCGGCCTGCCAGATGAATTCACCGCATCTATATTAGTAATAGAACCCCGTGATGTTATGTTTCCTGCGGGGAGCGAGTCGTATTACCAGCAAATATAACAATTTGCGCGACATCCTTAATTGCTGAGTAACCAAATTCCCCGCCGTGGTGTTGCGTTATAACACTGAGGAGAGGATGATGATTTCTGCACGCAAGCTTATTCTTGGCGCAGGCGCTGCCCTGACGTCGATGCTGCTGACATCGCCTGCCGGTGCTTATTACATTGTCTATTACGACTACATCTGGGGCGTGTCCGGCGCCGAGATGTATTGCGATGACGGCACGCTCTATTCCAGCGGCGGCCTGATCACCAACGTGGTCGCCTATGTCGAATATCACACTGGCGAGGCGCCCTGCTGAACCAGGTCCGGTTGCCCCGGCCCCCGTTTCGACGGGGGCCACCCCGGCGCGCAATCGAGTGTACACCGGCCCATCAGGTCGCCGCCCATCAATAGCCCGTATTCATCGTCGCCTTGACCATCTGGTCGATATGTTCGGCGACGGTCAGGCCCGGCTCCGGTTCACCCGCATCGTCTGCGCGGCAGGTCGGGGCAACGCCCATGCGATACCACGGCTCCAGCTCGAAGAAGGTCGCCACGGAATACCGGGCCGTATCCTGCGCGCCATTGCGCACGCGGTGCAGGTTGGCCTTGTAGATACCGCCGGTAAAGCGCTCCATCATCTGGCCGATATTGATCACGAAAGTACCCTCGATCGGGGTCGCCAGAATCCATTCGCCATCGGCATTGCACACTTCCAGCCCGGCCTTGCCGTCCTGCAGCAGGATAGTGATCGAGCCCCAATCCGTATGCGCCCCGGCGCCCAGCATATTGCCCGCCGCTTCCTCGGGCTGCGGGGGATAGCGCAGCAGGCGCACGCCGCATTGCGGCTCGCCCAGCCCATCGGCGAAATAATCATATTCCAGTTCCACCGAACGGGCGAGCAGGCCCATCAAATGCCGCCCCAGATCGATCGCCGCCGCCTGATAGGCGTTCATCTGTTCCTTGAAGCCGGGCAGGCCCTGTGGCCACATGTTTGGCCCCTGGCCGGGAACGCCGGACACCACCAGCGGGTGATCTTCCGGCAAGTCGCAGGCGATGGAATAGCTTTCCTTGTAATCGGCCGCGGAACCTTCATCCAGCACTTGCCCGCCCGTGCCCTGATAACCGCGCCAGTGGGGGGATTTGCTGGAATGGACATCCAGCTTCGTTTCTTCAGGAAGGGCGAAGAAGCTTTGCGCCGCCTCGATCTGGCCAGAGACCAGTTCCGGGTCGATCCCATGGCCGGAGACATAGAAGAAGCCGGTTTCCCGGCAGGCGCGATGGATCGCGGCTGCCACTTCGTCCTGCGCGGGGCCGGGCTGGAAGCTGCCGGAAAGGTCGATGACCGGAATGTGAGTCGCCGCGCGGGCGGGGGTATAGGGGATCATGCCGCAACCGCCGCAGCCAGACGCACGGCATTGCCTTCGGGATCCTTCACCACGGCGAGGAACTGGCCGAAAGTGGTTTCGAACCCCGGCTTCACCAGCTCACCGCCCGCCGCCACGGCCTTATCGACCGTGGGGCCGACATTATCCGGCGTGCCGACATCCAGCGTCAGGATATTGCGCAGGCCCGTGGGGTTGGCATCATCGGGAATATTGAGATTGGTATAGGCCGCCTGCCCGGCAAAGCCGATCTTGGCGCCGCCGGCCGAGACTTCGCGGTAGAATTCGGAGCGGGAGGATTCGATCTCCTCCAGGCCGATCGCCACATAGAAATCCGCCATGCGATTGACATCGCGGGTGAAAAACGTGGTGTAGGTCATGTGCATGGATGCGCTCCCTCGCTCGGCCTTCCGGCGAATAGGAAGCTACACATCGGCGCGGCGCGATCTTGACCGGCCACGCAAGTTCTGTTGCGGAAAGGTATGGGCGCCAGCGGAACCCGGCCCTTGCCCCGCCCGCACGGCGCATTTTCCTACATGCCCCAAAACCGCTAGGGGTGGCGCCGCTCTTTCCCGCCGCTCTTTCCCGCCGCTCTTTCCCATCGTCAGCATGGCCCGCACGCGAAATTGCCCGGCACACAAGTCCGTGCCCCCAGCGGCGCCTCTCTCGCGCAAGGTCACACGCCTTATGCGGGATTTTTGGAACACCCCTTTGAAAATGCTACTGAATCTCCGGGAAAGGTCACAGGGTTTCGGGGGCCGTTCTGCGTAAACTTCGGCCCCCAACTTCGGCCCCGACCATAACCCGGCCTCAGAATATCTCGAACAGGCCAGCCGCGCCCATGCCGCCGCCGACGCACATGGTCACCACGGCATATTTCGCGCCCCGGCGCTTGCCCTCGATCAAGGCGTGGCCAGTGCAGCGCGCGCCCGTCATGCCATAGGGGTGGCCGATGGAAATCGAGCCGCCATTGACGTTGAGCAACTCGTCAGGAATGCCCAGCCGGTCGCGGCAATAGAGAACCTGCACGGCGAAGGCCTCGTTCAGTTCCCACAGGCCGATGTCGTCCATCTTCAGCCCGTGGCGTTCCAGCAGCTTCGGCACGGCGAAGACAGGGCCGATGCCCATTTCATCCGGCTCGGTCCCGGCCACGGCCATGCCGACATAACGGCCAAGCGGCTGCAGCCCGCGCTTTTCCGCAAGCGAGGCTTCCATCACCACAACGGCACTGGAACCATCCGAAAGCTGGCTGGCATTGCCCGCGGTGATCACCCCGCCCGGCACCACCGGATTGAGGCTGGAGAGGCCTTCCAGCGTAGTCTCGGGCCGGTTGCCTTCATCCTTGGCGATGGTCACTTCATGCTTCGTGATTTCGCCCGTTTCCTTGTTCGCCACGGCCATGGTGGCGGTGACGGGAACGATCTCGTCATCGAACTTGCCTGCGGCCTGCGCGGCGGCGGTGCGCTGCTGCGATTGCAGGGCATAGGCATCCTGCGCCTCGCGGCTGATGCCATAGCGTTTGGCCACCACTTCGGCCGTCTGCAGCATGGGCATGTAAGTGGCGTTGTGCATGGCGATCAGTTCCATGTCGAAGGCCACGCGCAGTTCCTTGGTCTGCACCGTGCTGATCGATTCCTGCCCGCCGGCGGCCACGATATCCATCCCGTCCAGCACCACCTGCTTGGACGCGGTGGCAATGGCCATCAGGCCCGAGGCGCATTGCCGGTCCACGCTCATGCCCGGCACGGTGACCGGAAGCCCGGCGCGCAGGGCCACGAGGCGGGCGATATTGGGCGTCTGGCTGCCCTGCGGCAGGGCGCAGCCCCAGACGAGGTCTTCCACTTCGCCGCCTTCAACCCCGGCCCGCTCCACTGCGGCCTTCAGCGAATGGCTGCCGAGCGTCGGTCCCTGCGTGGCGTTGAAGGCGCCCTTATAGGCGCGGCCGATGGCGGTGCGGGCGGTGGAAACAATGACTGCGTCACGCATGGCGGAATCCTCTCTTGGCGCGGGTGCCCAACGGGCATTCTACAATTTCGTCATCGCGAAGGGCGAAGCCCTGTGGCGATCCATGGCACAATGCGATCCGCCCTGGATTGCCGCGCGGCCTGCGGCCGCTCGCAATGACTATACTTCCATCAGAAGAACAGCAGGCTGATCCATTCGGCGACATAGCCAGGCTTGCTTTCGCCCTCGATCTCCAGCGTGATCTCCACGGTCTGCTCCCACTGGCCGGGGCGCTTTTCCGCCATGCCGATCAGCTTGAAATGGGCACGCACCTGCTTGCCGGAGCGGACCGGCTGGAGGAAGCGCACGCGATTGCCGCCGTAGTTCAGCGCCATCTTCAGCCCTTCCGGCTTCTGGATGTCACTCTTCTCGGTCAGTACCGGGATCAGCGAAAGGGTCAGGAAGCCATGGGCGATAGTGCCGCCAAAGGGCGTCATCGCCGCCATTTGCGGGTTCACATGGATGAACTGGTGATCGCCGGTGGCATCGGCGAACTTGTCGATCATTTCCTGATCGACCAGCAGCCATTCCGAAGTGCCGATGGTTTCGCCAACCTTGGCTGCGAAGTCCTGCGGGGTCATGTCTCTGCCTCTCCAACAATCGCGGAATTGGCGGATTCATGGCCCATTGTGAGGCTCAGTGCAACGCGCCTGCCCCTGCCGCTACGGCATCGCCGCCCGCCGCCGGGACACTGCGCCGCCGCCCCGGCCCGATCCGCTTGCGCACCGGCGAATCGACCCGATTGAGATAGGCCCACAGCGCGCATTGCAGGCCGATCAGCATCAGGATGAAGGGCTGATAGGCAATGCCCACGAACAGCGAGCCGACCAGATAGACGATCTGCGCCTGCTGCAGTGCCGTGGCGAGCGGGGCTTTCCACGCATCCTCCGGCCGGGGATCGGTCTTTGCCCGCTGGATATAGCGCCGCCGCAGCCGCTCCATCTGCCACAGGCCCAGCGCATGCAGCCAGATCCACAGGATGAAGCCGGGCCAACCCTGTTCGCCCAGCATCTCGAAATAGCTGGAGTGATAGGCGCGGCCCTTGTCGGTCACATCCTGCGTCTCGGTCTGGGTAACGCCCCCGCCCATGTCGAGCGTGACCTTCGTCTTGTAGGTGAAGCTGTTGGACCGATAGGCATCGAAGCCGCCGCCCAGCGGGTGATGCTTCACATAGTCCAGCGTCCACATCCACACCGCCACGCGAGTGGAGGCGGATTCGTCGCCCTCATGCTTCTCGATCGTGCTCATGCGGTCGGTGAAGCTCTTGGGCAGGAAGGGCACCGCCATCAGCAGCGCCACGCCGCCCAGCGCCATGTAGAGAAACCGCCGCTTCACACTGCGCAGCATCAGCACCGCCAGCACGCCGATGCACAGCAGGCCGGTGCGCGCCTCCGTGCCGACAGGGATCAGCAGGGCGGCAAAGATCAGCCCGGCGGCAAACAGCTTCACCCGCCAGTCGGTGGGGTAGATCGTGCCATATTTCGCCAGCCACAGGATCAGCGGGATGATCGCGATGGCCACGCAGGAAATGATCGAGCTTTCATAAAGCCCGGTATTGTCGTTCACGAAGAAATAGAGCGCGCCATAACCGCCGCCGCCCAGCACCGTCTTGATCCCGCCCGAAATGATGATTGCCCCGACGGCGAGCACCATCACCAGCGCGGCAGCCTCGATCCGCAGCTTGGTGCGCAGTGTGAGCGGCAGGAAGATCGCGAAGACCATTGCCTTCCAGACCCAGCCCCATTTCTCCATCGCTTCCTTGGGGAAGTCGGCCATCAGCGTGGTCATGCCGCAATAGATCAGCAGCACGAGGATCAGGCCCTGGCGGAAGGTGAAGCGGCTGCCCTCCTTGCTGTCGGCCAGCAGCCAGCCGGCAAAGGCAGCCACGAAGGCGATCAGCGAGAAGGGCAGCAGCTGCATCAGCGTCCAGCCGATCTTCTGCGGCGCGACCACGTCGATATAGAGATAGGCCAGCACCCAGATGAACGGCTTGCGCAGGCCCAGCGCCAGCATGCCCATCACGAACAGGAACAGGATCGCGTCAAGCATCGGAAGCGTCCGCTTCCGGTTCGGCGGGCTTGCCCCGGCGCCACGACTTGCGGCGCGGCGCGTGGGGATCGGCCGCATCGTCATCCAGATCGGCGCGCGACAGCAATCGCCATGCGGCGAGCGCAATCAATCCATGCGTCAGGCCAATCGCGAAATAGTCGATCAAGCGGCGGTTCCCGAACAATACGAAGCCTGCCCCTAGCACCGCTCGGTTGACGCGATGTTAAGCCTGTCATGGCAAGGAAATCCGCGATGACCCGGATCCTGCACGTCCTCGACCATTCGCTGCCCATGCATAGCGGCTATACCTTCCGCACGCGCGCCATCCTCAAGGCGCAGCAAGCCGCTGGCCTCGAAGTTCGCGCGATCACGGGCCTGCGGCATGTGGCGCCGGGACCAGACGCCGAGATCGTGGATGGGCTGGCCTTCCATCGCACCACAGGCGTGGCGGAAGGGCCTTCCGGCCTGCGCGAATGGCGCGAGATCGGGGCGCTGGCCAAGTCGATAGAGGCCTTGTGCCAGGAATGGCGCCCCGACATCCTCCATGCCCATTCCCCGGCCCTGTGCGGGCTGGCGGCCAAGCGGGTGGGCAGGAAACTGGGCATTCCGCTGGTCTATGAAATACGCGCCTTCTGGGAAGACGCCGCCGTGGGCAACGGCACGGGACGCGAGAATTCGCTCAAATACCGCATGACGCGCAGCCTGGAAAACCGGGTGGTCGAAGGTGCGGGCCATGTGATCGCCATCTGCGAAGGATTGCGCGGCGATCTGATCGAACGCGGCGTGGAACCGGAAAAGATCTCCATCGTCCCCAACGGGGTGGACCTTGCCCTGTTCGGCCAACCCCTGCCGCGCGACGAGGCACTGGCGGCGCAACTGGGCATCACGGATGGCCCGGTGATCGGCTTCATCGGCAGCTTCTACGATTATGAAGGGCTGGACGATCTGGTTTCCGCCATGCCTGCCCTGATCGAACGGCATCCCGCCGCGCGGCTGCTGCTGGTGGGCGGCGGCCCGGTGGAAGCCCCGCTGAAGGCGCAGGTGGAAGCCAGCCCGGCGCGCGATGCGATCCTGTTCACCGGCCGGGTGCCGCATGGCGAGGTGGAACGCTATTATTCACTGTGCGACGTGATGGCCTATCCCCGCAAGAAGAGCCGCCTGACCGATCTGGTCACCCCGCTCAAGCCGCTGGAGGCCATGGCGCAGGGCAAGATCGTGGCTGCTTCCGACGTTGGCGGACACCGAGAGCTGATCGCCGACGGCACAACCGGCATCCTGTTCCCGCCCGACGATCCGGCAGGCTGCGCTGAAGCCCTCGCCGCCCTGATTTCGGCCCGCGAAAACTGGCCAGCCATGCGTAATGCAGGCCGCGCCAATGTGGAGCAGAACCACGACTGGGCGCACAACGTGCTTCGTTATTTGCCTGTTTACCAAGCCTTGTTAGCACCACCGGCAAAGGGCCGTTTTCACGCCGCAGCCTGACCCTCGCAAAAGCAGGGAAGCTGCGGCATCAGGTCCGTACAGACAGGGAATCGGTACATCGTGGCAGCGAATCAGCCAAAGCCTTCCATCAGCGCCCATCGCCTGTTTCCGGCGGTGGTTGCGCTATGGTTCGCCGCGCTTTTCGGGCTGGGCCTGATCGTGCTGCCCTCCACTGCGGTCGAACGGATCGTCAGTGCCAGCGGCATGGCCGCGATTATCCCTGCCGCCGCCCCGCCTCTGGGCTTCACGGCACACCTTCTGCTGGCGCTCGTCGCCGCCTGCGGCGGCGCTCTGGCTGGCTATTTCGCCGCGAAAATGCTGGCGCCGCGTCGTCCGCGCAGTGAACGCAAGGATCGCGCCCAGAAGGACCACATCAAGACGGTGCCCGTGCAACGCCGACGCATGGCGCCCGAAGCCGGCCGCCGTCCGCTCTCCGCGATGGAAGATCTCGGCCCGCCGATCATCGCCCCCACATCGATGCCTGACGATGTCGCGGAAGTCGAAGTGGAAGAAGGACCGGTGGCCGAAGATTACTGGCCCGAACCGGAGCCGGATCTGGCCTATGAAGTGCGCGCACTTCCCGCTGAGCTGGAAGTGCGCGCAGACGAATTCGAGCCCGAATACGAATATGCGGAATATGAGGTGACGGCTTTGCCCGATGCAGCGCCCGAGCCTCTGCCTGCTGTCGCGCCTCTGCCTGCCGTCGAGCCTGTGCCGGAAGCGCCCGGTGCGCCCATACCGGAAGCGGAGCCGGAGTTCGAACCGGAACCCGAACCGGCGCGCGGCAAGTTGCTGCATCAGGCCACCCCTGCCCGCGCCGTGCTGCCTTCCGATCCGGCGGCCAACCTGGAGCGCATGGGCACTGTCCAGCTTGCCGAACGACTGGCGCTTGCCATGCAGCGCCATCCCGGCCGGCCACAGGGCACCCCCCCCGCCTATTTCGAAGAATTGACCCGCCAGCTTGCCGAACCGGAGCCAACCTTCGGGCCAGCGCGCGAACCGGCGGATGCGCCTTCCAGTCTGGCCGCTGCTGCCGCTGCGGCACCCACGCCTTCTGCCCCGGCCCCTGAGCAGGCCATGGCTCAGCCCGAACAGACTGCAAAGGTCGAGCCGCTGGCTGCGGCGGAGCGCATCCTCGGTCGAGCATCCGTAACCTCGGCGCAGGAACCGGAAGACAGCCTGTCCGTCCCGCCGCTGCCCGCGCCGGAGCTTCAGGCCTTCGGCGAGGAAGAATACGACTATGAGGAAGAGGACTATTTCGTGCAGTCCCTTCCGCTGGCCGGACTGAGTCCTGCCGAAGGTCCGATCGAGGACGAACCGATCGAGAATGAGGAAAGCTGGGATTCCGGCGACCAGCCCGAACGATACAGTTCGCTGCTAGCCATGCGCCAGCCACTACGCGAACCTGCCCTGGGGAAGGAATGGGCGGGGGATGAAACCGCCGGTGCCGATGCGGAACCGGTCGCCACCGAACCGGCCATCCCGCAGCAGGCTGTCGAAATGCCTACTCCGCGTGGTGATGTGCGCCCGTTCGACGCTCCTGGCGAAGATTCGGTCTCGCGCGTCCATCCCGACCGCGCCGAAACCGAACGGGTGCTTCGTTCCGCCCTTGAATCGATCCAGCGGCTGCAAAACCGGCGAATGAGCGGCGCGGCCTGATTTCAGGCCTGCTGAAGCCCGCTTAACCATTGAATCATCGCGGTCCGGCCTGTTCCGCAGCGCGCTGCACTTGCGCCACGCAGGGCAAAATTCGTCCCCTTGCGTCCCCGCCATAGTTGCAAAAACAGTTTCCTGTCGCCATGGCAAAAACTCGCGACATTTTTGCTGCCCGGCGCGGCAGGGTGAGTCGTGCTTCATTGCCGGAAGCGCTGCCCCATGGCGGCGCCCATACGGCGCAAGACAGGAATGGGAATTTGATGGGTTATCCGCCGCCTCAAGGTTTCTACGATCCAGTGAACGAACATGACGCATGCGGTGTGGGCTTCATTGCTCACATTAAAGGCGCGAAATCGCACACTATCGTGAAACAGGCGCTCGAGATTCTGGAGAATCTCGACCATCGCGGCGCAGTGGGTGCAGACCCGCTGCTGGGCGACGGCGCGGGCCTGCTGATTCAGATTCCCGATCCGCTGCTGCGCAAATGGGCCGCCGCCGAAGGCAAGACCCTGCCTGCCCCCGGCGATTACGCTGTGGCCATGTGCTTCCTTCCGCAGAGCGAGAAGGCGCGCAATTTCGTGGTCGAGCAGTTCGAGAAGTTCATCGCCAAGGAAGGCCAGGAACTGGTCGGCTGGCGCGATGTGCCCACTGATACGGCAGGCCTTGGCGTTGCCGTGCTCGAATCCATGCCGATGATCCGCCAGTGCATCATCGGACGCGGCGCCAACACGCCGGATCAGGACGCGTTCGAACGCAAGCTGATCACCATCCGCAAGCAGTTGCAGAACCCGCTGGCCGAACTGGCCGAAAAGCACGAAATGCCCGAGATCGCTCAGCTCTACATGCCGAGCTTCTCCAGCCGCACCATCGTCTACAAGGGCCTGCTGCTGGCGAACCAGGTGGGCAGCTTCTACAAGGATCTGCAGGATGCCGATTGCGTTTCCGCACTCGGCCTCGTCCACCAGCGCTTCTCCACCAACACCTTCCCCAGCTGGAAGCTGGCGCAGCCGTTCCGCCTGATCGCGCATAATGGCGAGATCAACACGGTTCGCGGCAATGTGAACTGGATGAATGCGCGCCGCCGCACCATGGAATCGGACCTGCTCGGCCCCGATCTCGACAAGCTGTGGCCGATCATCCCGCACGGCCAGTCCGACACGGCCTGCCTCGACAACGCGCTCGAGCTGCTGCTGGCGGGTGGCTATTCGCTGGCCCATGCCATGATGATGCTGGTGCCGGAAGCCTGGGCCAAGAACCCGGAAATGGACCCGGCCCGCCGCGCCTTCTACGAATATCACGCCGCGCTGATGGAACCCTGGGACGGCCCGGCCGCCGTGGCCTTCACCGATGGCCGCCAGATCGCCGGCACGCTGGACCGCAACGGCCTGCGCCCCGCACGCTGGTGCGAAACGAAGGACGATCTGGTCTGCATGGCTTCCGAAAGCGGCGTGCTGCCGTTCAAGGAAGAGGACATCGTGCGCAAGTGGCGTCTTCAGCCCGGCCGCATGCTGCTGATCGACCTCGAACAGGGTCGCATCATCGAAGACGAGGAAGTGAAAGCCGAACTCGCCAACGCCCAGCCCTATGACAAGTGGCTGGCGCAGGCGCAGTACAAGCTGGAAGACCTTGACGCGGTCGACCCGGAACTGGGCGGCCAGGTTGCCGAACAGGGCTCCCTGCTGCAGCGCCAGCAGGCCTTCGGCTACACGCAGGAAGACGTGGCCAAGTTCCTTGAACCGATGGCCGTCGATGGCGACGATCCGATCGGTTCGATGGGCACGGACACGCCGATTGCCGTGCTCTCCAGCCGCTCGCGCCTGCTGTACGATTACTTCAAGCAGAACTTCGCGCAGGTGACCAACCCGCCGATCGACCCGATCCGTGAAGAGCTGGTGATGAGCCTGCTCTCTATGATCGGTCCGCGCCCCAATCTGCTGGGCCGCGAAGCGGGCACGCACAAGCGCCTTGAAGTGTCGCAGCCGATCCTCACGAACGAGGATGTGGCCAAGATCCGCTCGGTCGAACAGGCGCTGGACGGCGCCTTCCGCACCGCCACGATCGACATGACCTGGGATGCCACTGCCGGTGCCGACGGCATCGAACAGGCGATCAAGGAAATGTGCTGGGCCGCCACCGAAGCGGTGCTGGCCGACAAGAACATCCTGATCCTGTCCGACCGGGCGCAGAGCGAAGATCGCATTCCGATCCCGGCCCTGCTGGCAACGGCCGCCGTGCATCATCACCTCGTCCGCCAGGGCCTGCGGATGCAGACCGGCCTCGTGGTGGAAACCGGCGAAGCGCGTGAAGTGCACCACTTCTGCGTGCTGGCAGGCTACGGCGCGGAAGGCATCAACCCCTATCTCGCCTTCGAAACGCTGGAACAGATCCGCCGTGAGAAGCACCCTGGCCTGACCCCGGCCGAGGTGAAGAAGAACTACATCAAGGCCGTGGGCAAGGGCATCCTGAAGGTCATGTCCAAGATGGGCATCTCGACCTATCAGTCCTATTGCGGCGCGCAGATTTTCGACGCGGTTGGCCTCAACCAGTCGTTCATCGACGCCTATTTCACCGGCACGGCCACCACCATCGAAGGCATCGGCGTTCAGCAGGTTGCCGAAGAAGCAGTGCGCCGCCACGCCACTGCCTATGGCCACAACCCGATCTACAAGCACATGCTGGACGTGGGCGGGATGTATCAGGCCCGTATCCGCGGCGAAGAGCACGCCTGGACGGCGTCGAACATCGCCAATCTGCAGCATGCAGTGCGCGGCAACAGCGCCAAGAATTACGAGGAATTCGCCAAGTCGATCAACGAGCAGTCCGAACGGCTGCTGACGATCCGCGGCCTGATGGAGCTGAAGAAGGCCGACAAGCCGATCGACATCTCCGAAGTCGAACCGGCGAAGGACATCGTGAAGCGCTTCGCCACCGGCGCGATGAGCTACGGCTCGATCAGCTGGGAAGCGCACACCACGCTGGCGATGGCCATGAACCGGATCGGCGGCAAGTCGAACACCGGCGAAGGCGGCGAAGACCCCAAGCGCTTCACTCCGCTGGACAATGGCGACACGATGCGCAGCGCGATCAAGCAGGTTGCATCGGGCCGCTTCGGCGTGACGACGGAATATCTCGTCAATTCCGACGACATCCAGATCAAGATGGCGCAGGGCGCGAAGCCCGGCGAAGGCGGCCAGCTGCCCGGCCACAAGGTGGACAAGACCATCGGCAAGACCCGGCACTCCACGCCGGGCGTCGGCCTGATCTCGCCGCCGCCGCACCACGACATCTACTCGATCGAGGATCTGGCCCAGCTGATCCACGACCTGAAGAACGTGCAGCCGGCCTCGCGCATTTCGGTGAAGCTCGTTTCCGAAGTAGGCGTGGGCACCGTGGCTGCGGGCGTTTCCAAGGCGCGTGCGGATCACGTCACGATCTCCGGCTACGAAGGTGGTACCGGCGCTTCGCCGCTGACCAGCCTCACCCATGCCGGTTCGCCGTGGGAAATCGGCCTTGCCGAAACCCAGCAGACCCTGCTGCTGAACGATCTGCGCAGCCGCATCGTCGTTCAGGTCGACGGTGGTCTGCGTACCGGCCGCGACGTTGCCATCGGCGCGCTGCTGGGTGCGGAAGAGTTCGGCTTTGCCACCGCTCCGCTGATCGCGGCGGGCTGCATCATGATGCGCAAGTGCCACCTCAACACCTGCCCGGTTGGCGTCGCCACCCAGGATCCGGTGCTGCGGGCGCGCTTCGTCGGCCAGCCCGAACATGTGATCAATTACTTCTTCTTCGTGGCCGAAGAACTGCGCCAGATCATGGCCGAGATGGGCTTCCGCACCGTCGAGGAAATGGTTGGCCGGGTCGACCGGCTCGACATGAAGAAGGCCATCAACCACTGGAAGGCGCAGGGCGTCGACCTGTCGAAGCTGCTTTACCAGGTGCCGCTGGCCGAAGGTAAGTCGCTCCACCACTCGATGAATCAGGATCACGGGCTCGAAAAGGCGCTCGACAACGATCTGATCGCAGCCTGCAAGCCTGCCATCGAAAAGGGCGAACCGGTTGTGATCGACCGCAAGGTCGTGAACGTGAACCGCACCGTCGGCGCCATGCTGTCCGGCCGGATTGCCGAGAAGTACGGCCATGCCGGCCTGAAGCCCGACACTGTGCGGATCAACTTCACCGGCGTTGCGGGGCAGAGCTTCGCGGCATGGCTGGCCCATGGCGTGACCCTGGACCTCGTCGGCGATGCCAACGACTATGTCGGCAAGGGCCTGTCCGGCGGCCGCGTGATCGTGCGCCAGCCTGCCTCCGTGAACCGCGAGCCGACCGAGAACATCATCGTCGGCAACACGGTGCTGTACGGTGCCATCGCGGGCGAAGCCTATTTCAACGGCGTTGCCGGCGAACGCTTCGCAGTGCGTAATTCGGGCGCCGTCGCGGTGGTCGAAGGCACTGGCGATCATGGCTGCGAATACATGACCGGCGGCGTGGTGACGGTGCTGGGCAAGACCGGCCGCAACTTCGCGGCGGGCATGTCCGGCGGTATCGCCTATGTCTATGACGAGGACGGCAGCTTCGCCCAGCGTTGCAA
The DNA here is from genome assembly GCF_001305965.1 of Erythrobacter sp. SG61-1L. NCBI lineage: Bacteria > Pseudomonadati > Pseudomonadota > Alphaproteobacteria > Sphingomonadales > Erythrobacteraceae > Erythrobacter > Erythrobacter sp. SG61-1L. Next base: position 2,979,845 of record NZ_JXQC01000003.1, on the reverse strand, counting down.
CCCGGCCCAGGTTGATCTGGAAAGCATCGCCCCGGGCATCGAGGAAGACGATTACGCCGGCCGTCCGCAGCAGCGCCCCGTCAGCATCGAGGATTTCGGCATGGGCGACATGCTGCACCACGATGCGGAACGGCTGAAGATTCTGGTGGAACGCCACAAGCTGCACACCGGATCGGCACGCGCTGCCGCTCTGCTCGCCGATTGGGACAATGCGCTCACGAAGTTCGTGAAGGTGATGCCGCGCGATTATCGCCGCGCGCTTCAGCAGATCGAGGCCGAGCGCGAAGAAGCCGCCTCCGTGGCAGCCGAATAAGGGTTACAGAACATGGGCAAGGAAACCGGCTTTCTGGAAGTCGACCGCCAGGATCGCACCTATGACGATCCCAAGGAACGGGTGAAGCACTATAAGGAATTCGTGATTCCGCATGCGGAACCGGCCCTGCAGGAGCAGGCCAGCCGCTGCATGAATTGCGGTATTCCCTATTGTCACAACGGCTGCCCGGTGAACAACATCATCCCGGACTGGAACCATCTGGTCTATGAAGGGAACTGGGAAGGCGCGCTGGAGACTCTGCACTCCACCAACAACTTCCCCGAATTCACCGGCCGCGTCTGCCCCGCCCCGTGCGAGGCAAGCTGCACGCTGAACCTCATCGACCAGCCGGTGACGATCAAGTCGATCGAATGCGCCATTGTCGATCGCGGGTGGAAGGAAGGCTGGATTCAGCCGCAGGTGCCCGAAAAGCGCACCGGCAAGACCGTGGCCGTGATCGGCTCCGGCCCGGCAGGCATGGCCTGCGCCCAGCAGCTTGCGCGGGCAGGCCATTCGGTGACCCTGTTCGAAAAGAACGACCGGATGGGCGGGTTGCTGCGTTACGGCATCCCCGACTTCAAAATGGAAAAGCACCTCATCAACCGGCGTCTGGTCCAGATGCAGGCCGAAGGGGTGACCTTCAAGACTTCCACAGAAGTGGGCGTGGACGTTTCGTTCAAGAGCCTGAAGGAAAACTTCGACGCCATCGTGCTGTCGGGCGGCGCGGAAGATGCGCGCATGCTCAACATCCCCGGCTTCGAAATGTCCGGCGTGCGTCTGGCGATGGAATTCCTGACCCAGCAGAACAAGCGCGTTGCCGGTGACGAGGAAATCCGCGCCGCACCGCGTGGCAGCCTGCTGGCAACCGGCAAGCATGTCGTCGTGATCGGCGGCGGCGATACCGGCAGCGACTGCGTCGGCACCTCCAACCGCCAGGGCGCGGCTTCGGTCACCCAGATCGAAATCATGCCGGAACCGCCGGTGAAGGAAAACAAGCTGCTGACCTGGCCGGATTGGCCGATGAAGCTGCGCACCTCCACCAGCCATGAAGAAGGCGTGGACCGTGACTGGGCCGTGCTGACCAAGGAAGTGGTGGGCGAAAACGGCGTCGTCACCGGCCTGAAGTGCGTCCGCGCCGACTGGTCGGAAGGCAAGCTGACGGAAGTGCCGGGCAGCGAGTTCGTCCTCAAGGCGGACCTCATCCTGCTCGCCATGGGCTTCCTTGGCCCCAAGAAGGCCGGGCTGCTCGATCAGGCAGGCGTCAAGCTGACCGAACGCGGCAATGTCGAGGCCGATACGGAAAGCTATCGCACCAGCGAAGACATGGTCTTCTCCTGCGGCGACATGCGCCGTGGGCAGAGCCTTGTCGTCTGGGCGATCCGCGAAGGCCGCCAGTGCGCCCGCGCGGTGGATGAAGCCCTGATGGGCGTCACCGAGCTGCCGCGCTGATCCGGCGGCGATAGGGGGCCGGCACGATGCCCACCATCGCCACCATCACCATGAACCCGACGCTCGACGTCTCCTATGACGTCGAGCGCCTGGAACCCACGCGCAAACTGCGCAGTCATGACGAGCATTACGATCCGGGCGGCGGCGGCATCAATGTCGCCCGCGTCTTCGTGCGGCTGGGCGGCAATGCTGTGTGCCATTACCTGTCCGGCGGAGCGACCGGGGTCGCGCTGGACGGCTTGCTGGACCTGCACCAGCTCGTTCGCCGACCGGTGCGCATCGCAGGCGCCACGCGCGTTGCCTGCACGGTGCACGAGATGGAGAGCGGCAAGGAGTTCCGCTTCGTGCCCGAAGGCCCCGAAGTGGCCGAGGCCGAATGGCGCGCATGCCTCGATCAACTGGCCACGGTGCCCTGCGACTATCTGGTCGCCAGCGGATCGCTGCCGCGCGGCGTGCCGGTGGATTTCTTCGCCATGGCGGCCGAAATCTCGCGGGATCGTGGCTATAAATTCGTGCTCGACAGTTCAGGCGAAGCGCTGAGCGCCGGCCTTTCCGGCGCGCCGGTCTATCTGGTCAAACCCAATGAGGACGAGCTGAATCAGCTTGCCGGCCGCCCGCTCGATACGCCGGAGGATTACATGGCCGCAGCCATGACGATTATCGAGCGAGGCGCCGCCGAGATCGTCGCGGTGACGCTGGGCGAGCGGGGCGGCCTTCTGGCCACCCGAGATGGTGCGCAAGTCCTGCCTGCGATCAAGGTCGATGCGAAGAGCGCGGTGGGCGCGGGCGACAGTTTTCTGGCCGCCATGGTCTATGCCCTCGCCAATGGGCGCGACCCGGTGCAGGCCTTCCGCTATGGCATGGCGGCAGGCAGTGCAGCGGTACTCACGCCGGGTACCGATCTGTGCCGCGTTACAGATATAGAGCGGCTCTATGCCGCCAAGACCCGGTAAACCGGGCATGAGAGAGGACAGTCCATGGAAGTCAGACCCCTTCATCCGGTGTTCGCGGCCGAATTGATCGGCGCCGATCTGACCAATGCGCCCGACAGTGCGCTGGTCGATCTGGTGGAGCAGGCCATGGCGCAATATGGCGTGCTGGCGATCCGCGGCGCGGAAATCACGGACGAACAGCAGAAGGCCTTCAGCCGCGCCTTCGGCCCGCTCGAAATCCCCAGCCGTGCCAAGGATGCCGCACCGCGCCCGCAGGGCCGCCGGGTGATTACGCCCGGCATCTTCTATGCCGGCAATCTCGACCACAATGGCGAGATCATTCCCTATGGCGACGATGCGGCGAAGCTGGCCAAGGGCGCGGAACGCTTCCACACGGACAGTTCCTTCCACCTCATGCCCACCAAATGGTCGCTGCTGCATGGCGTCGAAACCCCGCCGCCCAGTGCCGGGGGCGACACATGGTTCACCGATGCCCGCGCCGCCTATGACGATCTGCCGCAGGCGATGAAGGACCGGATCGAAGGCCTGATCGGCGTGCACGATTTCTGGGAAGGCCGCCGCCGCGCGGGGCTGCAGGGCGAAATCACACCCCAGGAAAAGCGGATCATCCCCTTCCCCGAAGTGGAGCACCCGCTGGTCCGCAGCGTGAATGGTTCGGGGCCCAATGGCCGCAAATGCCTCTACGTCGGCGGGCACTGCATCGGCATAAAGGGCTGGGGCGAAGCGGAAGGCCGCGAACTGGTGGAAGAACTTTACGCTCACGCCACACAGGAAAAATACATCTACCGCCACCAGTGGAAACGCTGGGATCTGGTGATCTGGGACAATCGCTGCACCATGCACGCGGCGACCCCGCTGCTGAGCGATGCCTATCGCCGCGACATGCGCCGCACGACGATCAACGAAAGCGGCCCGGAAACCTCGGCACTGGAATGGATGATCCGACAGGGGCTGATCGCCGCCTGAAGGCAGCTCAGACCAGCGCCTTCAGCGCCTCGAACACTTCACCGTCGATCGCCTGGCCGACTTCCGCCTGCATCACTTCCAGCGCTTCCGCCCGGCTCATGGCCGGGCGCTGGGGGCGAGGTGAGGTGAGCGCATCGTAAATGTCGCAGACGGTAATGATGCGCGTCTCGCGCGCGATGGCGGCATCTTCCAGTCCGAGCGGATAGCCGGTGCCGTCCAGCCGTTCGTGATGAGCCGCCGCCAATGCAGCCATGTCCGAAAAGGCAGTGATGCGGCCGAGGATCGCCTTGGTTTGCGCCGCATGGCCGCGCATGGCGCGCCATTCGGCCTCATCCAGCCCACCCGGCTTGTCCAGAATCGCATTGGGCACGCCGAGCTTGCCAATATCATGCAGGGCCGCCGCGCGGCGCAACGGGCGACGGCGGGCCGAGATCACGCCCAACCGCTGGGCTAGCCGGTCGGCCAGATCTGCCACTCGCACCGAATGGCCCGCCGTATAGGGACTTTTCGCATCGATCACCTGGCCGAACACGCCCGCGATCCGGTCCAGCCCGTCTTCATCCAGTTCTTCGCCCGCCGCTTCCGGCGCCAGCGCCAGCAGCTTGCTCACCAACCATGGAGAACCGAGATCGACCCAGCTTTCGGCCCGTTCGGCAATTGTCTGAAAGGTTGCGGCCAGATGCGGATCGAGCCAGTTCCCCGCCCGCGCTGCCACTTCGTCCATCGCCGCTTCCGGCCCGCCATGGATGTAGAACACATCCGCGAGCTGGGCGATCTGGGCGATGCGGGCATTGAGCGGGATGGCTTCGCCGGAAAGGTGGCTGGGGCGGCCCGAACCGTCCCAATGCTCATCCAGATGGTAGATGCCGCTGCAAATGGCGGGAGAGAAGCCCAGCTGCGCGGCAAGGCTGGCACCGCGCCCGGCGCGAGCCAGTGCCATTTCCTGCGCGAAGCTGTCCCCATGGCGCAGAACACTGGCAATCACCCCGACACGGCGGGAAAAGGGCGCGCCTTCCGCGCTCTTGCGTAGCACGAACCCCAGATTGGCGGAGAGGCCAGCAGGCAATGTCTTGGCGTCCTGTTTGAAGCGCAGATCGTCTGCCCGGTAATGTTCCCATATCCGCGCGGCATTGCTGGAGCAGCCCAGATCCTTGAGCAGCAGGGTGAAGAATAGATCGCCCATCTGCCCGGCATCGAGGCCGATTTCGTGGCCCAGAAGGCAGCCGAAGTAGCAGGCACGAGTGCTGTGCCCTTCCGGCTGCCCCTCAGCCAGATCCAGCGCATGGGCGAAAGCACGGATCACCTCCGCAAGCGAGACGCCTGCATGGGCCGGCCGGCGTCGAAGGAGATCTTCGTGCAGCATGGTCCGGCAAACTATGCCGCCGAGCCTTATCGCCTCACGGACGAGCGTGGTTAAGGCCGGGTTGCGCCGGCCCTACAGCAATCGCCTATTTCTTCAGCGGTGCCAGCCCGGCAATCCGCGCATCGGCCATGCTGGCCTGACTGAACATCGCCTGGACTGAGCCTTCGCCCGAGCCGGGCGCCTGCGGATCGCGAATAGTGGTGCGGCGCATATCCCGGCGATGCAGGGCTTCATCGAAATCGCCTGCGCGGTGATAGCTGCACAGATTGTCCCAGATCACCATGTCGCCGGGGCGATATTCGACCGGGAAAATATAATCCTGCTTCGTGGTCCAGGCATTGAGCTCGTCAATCAGGGCGCGGCCTTCATCGCGGTTCATGCCGACGATGTCGCGCGCATGCGCCCCCAGGAAGAGCGCCTTGCGGCCCGAACCTGCATGCACATGCACCACCGGATGGGTGGAATGGGGGAAGCGGTCGACATCCTCTTCCGTATAGGGATAGCCCGCCTTGCGGCGCGACCAGAAGTAGCAATGGCGTGCTTCCAGCCCTTCCAGACGGTCCTTCATTTCCTGCGGCAGATCGTCATAGGCGCTGCGCGTATCGGCAAACCAGGTCGGCCCGCCATTGGGTGCTTCATGGCACAGCAGCAGCGACTGGGCGGCGCGTTCCTGTACGAAGGAACTGTCCGCATGCCACAGACGATTTCCGCGATTGGTCAGGCGACGATGTTCGTCATCGATGATGTTGCCTTCCGCATCCAGATTGGAGGCGTCGAACAGTTCCGGAAAGGCAAAACGCGGTTTGCCGCGAGTGGCGGGCGCAAGGATCACCTCGCCAAAAATCCGCGAGAAGGCGACGTGGCTGGCATCGTCCAGCCCCGTGTCGCGCCACACGGTGATGCCCCATTTGTTCTGGATGTCGATGATTTCGCGCTGCGTTTCCTCGTCCAGCGGACGGGAAATATCCACGCCCGACACTTCGGCGCCAAAGCGTTCCAGGATCGGTTTGACCGTGAGCGACATGCCTCTAACCCTTAGCCTGCTAATTATATGCTCAGGCCATTAGGCAATTCGCATTGGGCAGGCAAGGCCCACCGGAAAAAATCTGGAAATGGGGCCGGGGCGGAAGAAAGGGTAGTGCAGCCCGGCCGATGCTCTGGAAAGCCGGGCCGCACCGGGGGGAGAGTCCGTTTCAGCTCGCGGCGAGAACGCGTTCCCTGGTCTTTTCGGCCGGAGAGAAGGGCGTGTCGCCAGCAGCTGTGAACATCTTGGTGAAGTGATCGATCGCCGCGGCAGGGGCCAGCGGATCGCGCACCGTCGTGCGGCGCATATCGCGGCGATATTGGGTATCGTCATATTCGCCGCCGCGATGCAGCGTGCACAGATTATCCCAGATCGTCATGTCGCCGGGCTTGTAGTGCACCGCGAAGACATATTGCGGCTGGGTGCACCATTCGACCAGTTCGTCGATCAGCTTGCGCCCTTCCTCGCGGTCCATGCCCAGAATGTCACGGGTGTGGGCACCCACGAACAGCGCCTTGCGGCCGGAACCGGCATGGACATGCACCACCGGATGGGTGGCCTGCGGCTTCGCGTCGATTTCTTCTTCCGTATAGGGATAGCCGGCCCGGCGGCGGGACCAGAAATAGGAATGCGTGGCTTCCAGCCCCTCAAGGCGGTCCTTCATCGCCTGCGGCAGATCGTCATAGGCGCTGCGCGTATCGGCAAACCAGGTCGGCCCGCCATGCGGGGGCGCTTCGTGGCATAGCAGCAGGGCCTGTGCGGAGCGGACATCCATGAAAGAGGAGTCCGAATGCCACAGCCGATTGCCCTTGGCGCCCAGCCTTATGCTCTCGTTGCTGACGATGTTGCCCTCAATATCGAGATTGGAGGCGTCGAACAGCTCCGGCTCGCTCATCCGGCAGGGCTTGCCGGAATGGCGCGGAGCCAGTTCGACATGGCCGAAAATGCGGGAAAAGGCGACATGGCTGGCATCGGTTAGGCCAGTATTGCGCCACACGGTGACGCCCCATTTGTTCTGGATGTCGACGATTTCGCGCTGGGTCGCCCGGTCGAGCGGCTTGGTAATGTCGACGCCGGAAACTTCTGCTCCGAAACGTTCGGAGATCGGTTCAACCTTGATAGCCATGACGTATCTCTCTCCCCATTTCTCTTGGGGTTTGGATAGCGAGCTAATGATGTTGCCGAATTGATCGGGGACAAATTGAGCGCAGAATTTTTCCGCCTACCAGTCGATCGCGCCCCGCCCATGGGCAGTGAGGAAGGCATTGGCCTTGCTAAACGGCTTCGACCCGAAAAATCCGGAATGCGCCGAAAGAGGGCTGGGATGGGGAGCGGTGAGGATCAGATGGCGAGTATTGTTCGCCAGTTCCGGCACACGCATCGCCTTCTTCTTGGCATGGCTGCCCCACAGGATGAACACGCAAGGCTCCTCGCGCCGGGCGACGGCAGCCACCGCTGCATCCGTGATGGCTTCCCAGCCGCGTCCCTGATGCGACCCGGCCTGCCCGGCCTCCACGGTAAGCGCATTGTTCAGCAGCAGCACGCCCTGCCGCGCCCAGTTCTCCAAATTGCCATGCGGCGGGGCCGCCACACCCAGATCGCTGGCCAGTTCCTTGTAGATGTTCACCAGCGAAGGGGGCACCCGCACCCCTTCGGGCACGGAAAAGGCCAGTCCGTGGGCCTGGCCGGGCCCATGATAGGGATCCTGCCCCAGGATCACGACCTTCACCTGATCCAGCGGGGTCAGTTCCAACGCGCGCAACCGGGCACCTCGCGGGGGGAAGACCTGCTTGCCAGCGGCTTCCTCCGCCTTCAGCCATCCGCCCAGCCTCCGTGCCTCCGGCGTCTGCAGCACGCTGCCAAGTTCCGGTTGCCACGACGGGGGAAGCGCATTTTCGGCCATGCGCCCCTGCTATCCTGTCGCGTCACTCCCTTCCAGCATCCCTTTCACCCTTTCCCCAATGGCCTCGGCGCGGTGCCGGTTCATTTTCCGCACGGACAGGTGTTTCCACCGGTGCCGAAAATGCTCTAGGGAAAGCCATGGCTGTCTATTTTCATGAAGAAGACCTGCCCGAAGGCGTGCTCGCGCCCGGCCCGGTCGCCGTCGATACCGAAACCATGGGGCTGATCACCCCGCGCGACCGGTTGTGCGTGGTCCAGATCAGCGACGGCAAGGGTGACGAACACCTTGTCCGCTTTGCCAAGGGCAGCGCCTATGATGCGCCGAACCTGAAGGCGGTGCTGGCCGATCCTGCGCGCGTGAAGATCTATCACTTCGCCCGCTTCGATCTGGCGGCAATCGAATATTATCTGGGCGTCACGGCGGCGCCGGTGTTCTGCACCAAGATCGCCAGCAAGATGACGCGCACTTATACGGACCGGCACGGCCTCAAATATCTCGTCTCTGAACTGCTGAGCACGGATATTTCCAAGCAGCAGCAGAGTTCCGACTGGGGTGCCCCCACGCTGACCGAACCGCAGCGGGAATATGCCGCATCCGACGTGCGCTTCCTCCACCGCCTGCGCGATATTCTGGCCGAGCGGTTGGAGCGCGAAGGGCGGACCGAACTCGCCCAGGCCTGCTTCGATTTCCTCCCCGCCCGCGCGCGGCTCGACATTGCGGGCTGGGCGGACAAGGATATTTTCAGCCACGAATAGGCTGAATGAAAGCCCCGCCCATGACCGGCCGCGATCATGACTGAACAAGCCGACATCCTGCGCAAGGACAGGCGCCGCTTTGCCTGGCCCGGCGGTTCGCATGACCGGCTGGTGGCAGTGCTCGCTCGGTTCCTTCCCGCGCTGATCGGCGTGGTGGTGGCGCTGATGATCTTCACTCCGCTCGCCCCGCGCGGCGAAGTGAGCTTCATCCTCGACCGCAACAAGGTGGCCATCGCGGAAGACCGGCTGCGGGTCCAGAACGCCATGTATCGCGGCGAGGACGAGAAGGGCCGCCCCTTCTCGCTCACCGCCGGCGAGGCCGTGCAACAGAGCGCCCGCGTGCCCGTGGTGCGCATGCGCGACCTGCAGGCACGCATCCTGCTGTCGGAAGGCCCCGCCCTGCTGAGCGCAGAAGCGGGCGAATATGATTTCGAGACGCAGAAGGTGGCGATCAATGGCCTTGTGCAATTCTCCGCCGCCGACGGCTATCGCGCCTCCGCACGCGACGTCGCGATCGACCTTGAGAAAAAGACGCTGGTAGGCGAAGGCAGGGTTGAAGGCGCGATTCCCGCCGGAACTTTCAGCGCCAACCGGATCGTGGCAAATCTCGATGAGCGCACGATCATGCTGGACGGCAATGCCCGGCTCCATATGGAACCCGGCAAGCTCAGGATGCCATAATGGACCGCAATTTTTCCCTGCCTGCCCTGCTTCGAAGCGGCTCTGTCCGTTCCGCGCTTGCCGGTTTCGCCGTTACCGCCGCAGCAGTGGCGGGCCTGCAGCAACCTGCCGCACAGGCACTCGGATCGCATAACACCGACGCCCCGGTGAACTTCAGCGCCGACCGGATCGAATTGCAGGACAAGCAGAACCGCGTGGTGCTGTCGGGCAACGTGGTCATCACGCAGAGCGACCTCAAATTGACCGCGGGGCGCACCACGGTGGCCTATACGGATAGCGGTTCGCTGGAAATCCAGCGGCTGGACGCAACCGGCGGCGTAGTGGTGACGCGCGGTAATGAATCCGCGCGCGGTGCGGCGGCGGTCTATGATTTCAATCGCCGGGTGATCGTGATGTCGGGCGGCGTGCAGCTTCGCCGCGGCAGCGATTCGCTTTCCGGCGGGCGACTGGTGATCGATTTGCGCACCGGCCTTTCCAGCGTGGACGGCAAGGCAGGCGGCACGGCTGCAACGCCTTCCTCATCCGGCCGCGTTACCGGCAGCTTCACCGTTCCCAAGAATTGATCCGCCCGGCCCCGGCTTGCGGGCGGGGCGAAGGCAGATACGTCAATTCACCCTGGTGATTGCGATGTCGTCGATCACGGCTTCGCCTTCGCCGGGCCGGAGCCACACGCCAAGAACGGCGCGGTCGCATGTTTCAGCTTTCAGCAACTGGCCAGCCCCGGTCAGCTCTCCATCGACCTGCGCGGGCCGGCGGGCGCGCCCGTCGCAATCGAGCGAAGCGACAAGGCTGCCCGGCTCCGCCTTGGCATTTGCCTTCACCCGCCATGCACCTGGCGGCAGGTCGATTGCCTGCGACAGAATCAGCCGGGTGACAGAGGCCGAGTTGCGAGCCTTCACGGCGTAATCGCCCTTCGCCTGTTCAGTCACTTCCACGGCAAGATCGCCGGAGGTGAACCGGCTCCAGCCAAACGGCCCGCCATCCTGCTTGCGCGCAAGCTGCCCGAAGCCGCCATCGGCCAGAATGCCGTCACCAGCGCCAGGGCCGGAGCCAGGACAACTGGCGCGCCTGAGCTGCTCTGCCTCGCGGCGCATTCCATTGCCGATCAGCATGGCGGAGAAATCACCGATCATGCCGCATTCCAGCGGCGTGCCCAACGCCGCCACGGCCAGTGCCACCTGCGTACGGTGCTGCAACATTGCTGGATCGGGATCGTTTCTGGGGCGGAAATAGGCCGCACTCCAGCCGGGCTTCTGCGCCAGCCTTGCCGCAAGCGCGGCACGGCCCTGCGGGCTTGCCTCCAGCGGCGTCAGCAGGTCATCGGCAGCAGGCAGTACGGGGTCTGCGCGCAACAGCGCATCCGCACGCAGTGCCGCCCGTTCAACATCGTCCGCACGCATCGCCGCATCGAACCAGTAAAGCTGGGTCAACCGGTCACGCCAGCCACGCTCGGCGGAAACGCGAAACGCAGCCTCTGACCCCTGCGTGTCGCCGGTCATGACGCGTGCGGTGCCGAGCAACGAATTGCCCAGCGCCTCGGCTGGATCACGGCGTACCGCATCTTCCGCATGGGCAAGCGCGCCCGGCAAATCGCCCCGCACCAGTGCCATGGCCCCGGCACTGCGATCGGCCTGCGCGCGCAGCGGACCAGGCACGAGCCGTTCCAGTCCGGGCGAATCGGCGCTGGCGCGATCCAGACCGCTGCCCCATGCGGCGATGAGGCAGCCGAGCGGGAGGGCCGAGAGAAGCAGGCGCACGGCTGGTCCGGAAGCGCCCATGCAACTCAGCTCTTGGACTCATCATCCGCTTCGTAGCGGTAATAGGAATAGCCGTAATATTCGGAATAGCGGTTGCCGGACTTGTTCGGATCGAACTTCGTCAGCACTGCACCCAAGAGCACGGCATTCACGGCCCGCAGGCGTTTGAGCGCAGTCTTGAGAGCCCCGCGACGGCCCCGTTCCGCCTCGATGACAAACACCACACCATCAGCCAACGCCGACAGGGCAGGGGCGTCCGCGAGGCCGAGCACTGGCGGACTATCGCAAATCACCACATCGAACCGGCCGAGGAACTCATCGAGCAGGGCAGGCATGCGCGGCGACGTGAGGAGTTCGGTCGGGCTGGGAGGAATCGGGCCGGAGGGCAAGGCGTAGAAATTGGGGATCGTGGTCGCCACCAGCGCGCTATCTGCCGGATCCTGTGAAACGAGCAGGCTGGAAAGGCCCTTGCGATTGTCATGCCCGATACGTCCATGGACCGAGGGGCGGCGCATATCCGCATCGATCAGCAGCACAGTGCGGCCCATGCGCGCAAAACCGGTGGCGATGGCGAAGGCGGTGGTGCTCTTGCCTTCGGTCGGCTGCGCGCTGGTAACCAGCATCAGGCGAGGCAGGCCCTGACGGGTGGAATAAAGCAAGGCACCGCGCAGCGAGCCATAGGCTTCCGCCACGGCCGATTTCGGATCGGCCATGGCTTCGGCTGGCGAGATGTCGCCTGTATTGGGGATGATCCCCAGCAAGGGCAGCTGGACCTTTTCTTCCACGTCTTCGGGGATGCGGATCGCATCGTCCAGCTGATCGCGCATGAACACGACCGCTGCGGCAACCACCACGCCCAGCACCAGCGCAATGGCAAGGTTCTTGGGCAGGCTGGGCGAGGAAGGCGCCAGCGGCGCATCGGCCCGGTCGATAATCGCCAGATTGCTGGTTGCGATCCCGGCGGCAGCATTGAGTTCGCGGAAGCGCTGCAACAGGCCGTCATAGAGCGAGCGGTTCGTATCCGCTTCGCGTGCAAGTGTGTTGTAACGCACCGCGCGGTCCTGTTCGGCCAGCGTGGCGCCCTGCAACTGTTCGACCTGCGAAGTCAGGCGCTGTTCCGCCGCAAGTGCGGCCGTATATTGCGCCCGGATCGAATCCCGCACATTCGCGGCAACCTGATTGAGCTGCTGGTTTACGGTCGCAAGCTGCGCCTTGCCCTGCAGCACCGAAGGGTGATCGTCGAGATAGCGTTCGCGGTTCTTCTTCAGTTCTGCGTCCAGTTCGGCCCGGCGGGTCATCAGATCCTGCACCGTCGGGTTGGAAAGCACGGCAGCCGAAGCGAAGAGCGGCGTCGATTGTTCTGCCCGCCAGCGCCCTTCCGCGGCGATCCGATCAGCCTTGGCATGATTGGCGGCCTCGTTGATCTGCATGAGGCTGGAAGTCGTAACGCTGCTGGAAACCGCGTCGGCATTCTCGCCGTTCGGCGTCATTTCGCGCATGCGGATCAGGCCGGCGTTACGGGCGTAAGCATTGACCTCACGCTCGGAAGTTTCCAGCCGCACACGCGCTTCTTCGAGCTGTTCGCCGATGAAGCTGCGGGCATAGGCCGAACTGTCGAAGCGCCGCTGGAGGTTCGCCTGAATGAACTCGTCCGCGAAAGTATTGGCGATCTGCGCCGACAGCGCCGGATCGGTGCTGGAGAAGCTGATCGTCACGATGCGGCTGTTGCGCGGCAGAACCGCTTCCATATTGGTTTGCAGCAGGCCGATCACTTGTTCGCGGCGGGCCGCTTCCGAAGCATCCTGCCCAGGCAGCGGAAGGCCCATGGCAGCATAGAAGCGTTCATTGCCGATCAGATCCAGGCGCCGTGCAACCCGCTGGGCCAGCGCACGGCTGCGCAGGATTTCGATCTGCGTGTTGAGGAACCGCTCGACATCGGAAGCCTTGTTCACTTCGGTTTGCGCGTCGAGTTCCTCACCCAGAACCTGCTCGCTCTGGTCGTTGATCTGAACCGTCGCCGAAGCGGTATAGCGTGGCGTGTCGAGCATGGTGAGCGCCACTGCCGCGATCACAGCGAGGCCGATCACTGCCGCGATCAGCCAGCGATTACGGCGGATCAGTGCGAGAATGTACCGGATGACCTCGCCGATGGCCCCCGGGCCATAGACGCCCATCGGCAAGCCATAGGGTTGCTGGCCGCCATAGGCCGGCTCGTGTGTCTCAGGCGCGGGCACGTTCACTTGTCGCTCCTTGCATCCATCGGACCGCTGAACCCCACGGCCATCAGAACCGCGTGAAGATGTTGAACAGAGGCGCCGCCTCCAGAATATCGCGCCACACGCCGCGCACGGCCGAGAAGCCAACCACGACGACATCGCCGGGCAGGATCTGCGGATCGGGCGCCGTGCCCGAACGCACATCTGTCAGATTGAAGCGCGCGCCCATCCGCTGGCCATTGACCATACGGAAGACCAGCACTTCATCCATCTTGGCGGTTCGCGTGGGGCTGTGCGCCAGCGCCATCGCTGTAAGCAAAGTGGCACCGGGCTGGATCTGGTAGACGCCCGGTTGCATGACATCGCCTTCCACAGAGACCGTGGCAGACAACGCCTGCTTCACTGAAACGGCAACGCGCGGATTGCGCAGATAGCCTTCGCCATAAGCACGCTCGATCTGCTGCGAAAGCTCGGTCTGGCTAAGGCCGGCCGCACGCACTTCACCGATCAGCGGAAGGTATAGATTGCCCATGCCGTCGATCGACACTTCCTCGACCGTCAGGTCCGGTTCCTGAAAGACATTGACCGACAGGATGTCACCTGAATGGAGCAGGTAGGCTCCGTTCTGTTCCGCTGTGGCAGCGTTCAGCACCTCATAGGCGGCCGCTCCAGTCGGCAGATCGGGATGCAGCTGCGGCTGGCAGGCCGCCAGCAGGGCAAATGGGGCAAGCCGCAAGAGGCTGAAAGGCTGGGCTATTCGCACTGTTTCCCCTTCAGGCACGACCGGAAGACCAATTCCCTCCCGGCCTCGACTAATCTTCCGACTTCTCATTAGGCGCCGGGACGATGGCGCATGATTCTGAAAGTCGGATTGCTTCGAACAAGCACGCGGACAGACTGCCGCAAAAACGGTTAAGAAATCAGGGCTGGTGGAAGCCCATGGTCAGATTTTGTGGCAACAGGCGCCGCCGGGGAAATCGCGGCATGCAATTGGCATCGCCGCTCCCCCTTCCTTTAGGGCGCCGCCCGAGTTCAACCCGGGCTGTCACTGCCCTTCGAACCGGCGAGCGCCAGCAGCGCACCGCCGAGGCCGGCAAGACCGAGCACGATTTCAAACGGGAAGCCGCCGCCGGAGCTGACCTTGTAGCCGCTGGGGCTGGGCTTGCAGCCATAGGGTGCGCCCTTGGGGCTGAGGACCACGCGGCCTGCCTGATCGACATTGACGTGCTTCTTCTTGAGCTTCAGCGCCTCATCGGAAACCTGGACACAGCGCCAGGTATTTTCGACGCCCGGCGAATAGGCGACCGAGCCAACACTGGCAGCGAGCATCGGAAGCGCCTGTGCCGAGCGGGTTGCCCCGGCGGCAAAGGCAGGATTGGCCGAAACCATCGCACCCAGCGCGCAGACCGCCAGACCGATGTTGAATTTCCTGATCATTTCCATTCCCTCACTGGGCACAAAACCCACCGCCCACTTTCTGGAACAGGGCAATTGTTATCCCATTAAGAAACGCCCGGCCACCCGTTTTCTCGCATGCGCAGCAATTCGTTGGTTAGCGCAGAACAGGCCTTTCGTGACGGAAATCACCATATAATCTGTTATAAATCAGTGATTTATAAGGTTACCGCAGGCTTTCTCGTCAACGCTTCGGCGCGGCGGCCCGTGCAATTTCCGCGAGGCCTTGCGAGAGAAGCAATTCAGCCGACTGGTTGTTGGCGAGCAGGGCACGGTGCAGTTCCACCAGTTTGGCGACAAGCCGGTCAAGCTTGCGCCCGCGCCAGCGACGCAACTGCACCGAAAGGTCTCGCTCATCGCGCCAGAATATCCGGCGGGCGCGTTTCTCCGCTTCCAACAGGCCGTTGACGTCGCCGCGCGGCCCCAGTTTTGCCGCCAGCGCGGCAAGTTGTGCCGCGCGGCGTTCCAACGCAAGCAGCAGGCCCACCGGGTTCATCGACGTCTCGCGCATGCGGTGCAATTCGCCCGCCAGCTTGCCCGTCTCCCCGGAAAGCACGGCGTTTACCAACGGCATGAACCCGTCTTCCTCGGTCTTCGCGCCGACTGCATCGAGTGCGTCGACACTGGCATCCTTCGGTTCGATCGGACTGGCATCGAGATAGAGGGCCAGCTTGGTCACTTCCGACTGGGCCAGCCGCACGTCCAGCCCTGCCGCACGGGCAATCCGCTCAGCAAGATCGCCCGAAAGCCGCAGGCCTGCCGCACTGGCCATCGTCCGCACGGATTGCGTCACCTGCGCCAGATCCGGGGGATAGAACATTGCCACCAGCGCATCCTCGCGCTTTTCCAGCAGCTTGGCCGTGCGCGATTTATCGGTGGCGGCAGTGGCAATCACCAGAACGGGGCATGGCTCCCCTTCCTTGGCGTCAATCGCCTTCAGCAATAGCGCGAGCGCGTCATGCACTTCATCGCCATTGGCGCGCACCACGATATGGCGGGTATCGCCGAAGAGGGAAGTCGAGCGGGCCTCGTCGCCCAGGAGGACCGGATCCTTGCGCAGATCGCCGCCCTGCATCTCCACTCGCTCACCGGCGTCGGGGAAAAGCGACACGATCCGTTCAGCAGCAGCCGACGCACCGGCCTCGTCCTGACCGCAGAAGAAGAAAACCTTGCAGGCGCCCGCCGCACGTTGGGCGACATTGGCAAAATCGCGCTGGGTTGCCTTCACGGCTCTTTGCGCAGCGTCAGCGCCAGCCGCGTAACAATGCGGTCAGCCACGTCGCGGGCGAGGTTCTCAAGCGCAGTCTGCTCTGCCGCGATGGTCGCATATTCGGAACTGACGACGTCGATGCCGGCGTCGGACCCATCGCTGGCATCCAGCAACACTTCACCCGTGGCCGTATCGACCAGCTGATAGCGCGCGCGCAGGGTGCGGCGTTCGCGCCCGATCGTATCGTCAGTCAGCAGGCCGAGGCCTTCGAGATTATCGTCGAGCCGCACGTCCAACCGATAGCGCGCCGATCCGTCCGGCTCGCCCAGCCGGTCACGCAGAGCGTTGCGCACCAACCAGCCGGCCTGACCCTCGATTGAGGGAATATCGACCGAGGCGAGCGAACGGGCGACCTCGCCGCTGCCCCCGCCCGCATACATCGGCTGCAGGCCGCAGGAAGCGAGTGCCGACGCAGCGATCAGCGCCAGAGCGAGGAGGCCGCCTGCGCGCCTCATGCGACGAGATTGACCAACCTGTCGGGCACCACGATCACCTTGCGCACTTCCGCACCATCAAGTGCACGCTGCACTTTCTCGGAAGCGAGAGCAAGCGCCTCAAGCTCTTCCTTGGGTGTGCCCTTGGCGACAGTCAGCGTGTCGCGCAGCTTGCCCTTCACCTGAACAGCCACCGTGACCTCGTCTTCAACCAGAAGAGCCGGGTCGACTTCGGGCCATTCGGCATCGGCCACCAGCCCAGTTTCACCCATCGCGGCCCAGCCTTCTTCGGCAAGGTGCGGCATCATGGGCGAAGCCAGCAGCAGCACGACGCGAATCGCATTTGAACGGCTGGCCGAAGGCGCGGCCTTTTCGGCTGCGCTGGTCAGCTCATAAATGCGGGCGACGGCCTTGTTGAAGCTCAGCGCCTCGATATCGTCGGCCACGGCGGCGATAGTCTGGTGCACCTTGCGATCGAGCGCCTTATCCTCGCCAGTAGCGGCGGCATCGAACTGGCCGAACAGGCGCCACAGGCGCTGGACGAAGCGCCAGCAGCCTTCGATCCCGGCCTCGGACCACGGCAGGTCACGCTCGGGCGGGCTGTCGGACAGCATGAACCAGCGCACGGCATCGGCGCCGTATTTCGCGACGATCTCGTCCGGATCGACGACGTTCTTCTTCGACTTGGACATCTTGATGACGCGGCCGATTTCTACCGGCTGGCCATCGTCCTTCAGCACGGCGCCATCGGCGCTGCGTTCCACTTCGCCCGGGCTGAAATAGACCGGGCGCCCATCTTCCTCACGCGAATAGGTCTCGTGCGTCACCATGCCCTGCGTGAAGAGCTGGGCAAACGGCTCGGCCACGTCCAGCTTGCCGATCGCCTTGAGCGCGCGGGTCCAGAAACGGGCATAGAGCAGATGTAGAATCGCATGCTCGATCCCGCCGATATATTGCTGCACCGGCATCCAGCGCGCGATCTCTTCGGGATCGAAGGGCCGGTCGGCCGGCTGGCTGGCGAAGCGCAGGAAATACCAAGAACTGTCGACGAAAGTGTCGAGCGTATCGGTCTCCCGCTCGGCAGCGCCGCCACAGGCCGGGCAGTCGACATGCTTCCACGTGGGGTGGCGCACCAACGGATTGCCGGGGATCGCCATGTCCACGTCTTCCGGCAGGGTGACCGGCAGTTGATCCTTCGGCACCGGCACCACGCCGCAGCTGGGGCAGTGGATGAAGGGGATCGGCGTGCCCCAGTAACGCTGGCGCGAAACGCCCCAGTCGCGCAGGCGCCACACGGTCTGGCCCTGCCCCCAGCCTTCGCCTTCCGCACGTGCGATCACCGCGGCCTTGGCATCGGCCACGCTCATCCCGTCAAGGAAGCCGGAATTGACGCACACGCCGTCGCCCGCCTCGGCCGCCCCTGCGAAGGGCTTGCTGGCGTCTTCA